>JAGVUR010000165.1 GCA_019136135.1 Verrucomicrobiota bacterium | reverse complement strand
CCGCGATTAGCGTCGGTTCCGTAGGGATTTCCGCGTTTGTTTCGCTATCGATGAATTTAAGTGAGTTTAGGAATGGGAGTTTGATTTCGTCTTGGTCCAGTGTTTGTATGACGATTGTGTCCCTTTGTCCGAATCTGATTGTCCTGAGGAGCTTTGGGAGTGAGTTTTCGCATTCGTGGAAATCCGATATAAGGATTGCCATTCCTCTTCCCTTTAGGAAGTTTTGTGCGTAGTTCCATGCTTTTTCGTGGTCTGCGGTTCCGTTTGGCTTGACTTGCTCCAGTTGAGCCAGCATCGATGACAGCGATTGGTTTGCCTGGGTCGAGGACGCCATTGAGAGGATGGAATCAGCGTAGGTGATAATGGCGACTTGGTCGCCTTGCTTGAGAGCCAGGTATGCGAGGCACGCGGCGATGCATTGTCCGTAGCGGAATTTTGTGCATGGCGCCTGGGTTCCCTTGTAGTCCATCGATGCGGAGGCATCCAGCAAGATCGCCGTTTTCATTTGGGTTTCTTCTTGGAATACCTTCATCTGGTAGGTGTCTTGCCTGGCGAAGAGCTTCCAATCCAAGTACTTGGGGTCGTCGCCTGGAGTATAGCTTCGGTATTGGAGGAATTCGCCTCCATACCCCTTGCTCAAGGATTTGTGTCGTCCGGTCAAGTAGCCTTCCACGGCGAGGCGGGACATCAAGGCAAGATCCTTGATGCGAATTAAGGTCTCGGGAGACAAGATGGATTCTTTGTCGTTGGAATGCACGGGAAATCTGGCTTGGTGGATTGGATGACAATGAAAAAGGAAACTAATACTATCGTCCTGCAAGCGGAAAAATCAACTTGCCTTGTATGATTGGGACTGGGACATATGAGACGAATGAGACAAATGGGACTTATGGGACTGGGACATGGGACTGAGACTATGGGACGTTGACTTGACTTGGGTTTTGTGGGTGTGGAAGTGGGTCGGACGGGTCGGACGGGTTCACCTTCACAATTCATCATTCATCATTCATCATTCATCATTCATAATGATTCCTGTAATCATTGTGAAAGCTATGCTTTTAATGATAGTCTATGATTATGTATGATAATGAAAATCAATGACTTGCAAACATGATTTATGAGATTAGCTTTTGCTTGTCTTATATGATGAGACAGAGACAATCAGATCAAGAAAGGAGCCAAGGAGTCCATGACATCAAACAAAGAAGAGAAAGAAGGCCGGATTGAGTTCAAGGGTGTATTTACTGATGAAATTCGCAAGAGGATGCGTGAGCGGCGAGTGAAACTAGGGTTGCCTTACCAGCAGATCAGCCAGTACTTCAATGTTGATTGGTCAACCTATCGGAAGTGGGAATTGGGTACGACTCTTCGATGCAGCACTCGTCATTTTGAATTGATCAATGCATTCATCAATGGCGAACTTGACGAGACGCTGAAGACGATGTTCCATGTGCCGGAACCTTCTGTCGCCGAGCCGGTGTCATCGGATTTCTACGTTTCTTTGAACCGAATGGCGAATGCGTACTTGCTTTGCTCCGGGCATCCCAAGGTTGCGGCCGAGTTGCTTGAAGGTTTGGAGCAATTGGCGATGGATACGCTGCAGGAGCTGATTGCCAGCGGTCCCGGGAAACCGAAGCGTGGTCGCCCACGAAAAGTTTCGATTTAACAAACAAGGCGTGGCAGACTATGAAAGTCCGCCACGCATGATTAAGTATGCGTCTTATTTGGTTGCCGGGAGGGTTAGGATTGTGCCTACTGAAGGCTTGTCCTTGTCCTTTTGTGCGGGATTGAGTTCCTTGATCGCCGGAACATACGAGTTGTCACCGTAGTGTTCCGTGGAGATTGACTCCCATGTGTCGCCTTTCTTGACTTGGTACTGGAATGGTTTTGGATAGGTGTAGGGCTTGTTGATCCCAGTGTGGTTGATTTTGGCGATTTCGACGACTTCCTTGGCGCCGCCAAGCCTGAAAGCCAATGTTTGCCTGGTTTCATCCGGCCTGCCGTAGTTGGTGAAGACTTCGGCGTAGAGGGTTACCGGCCCGATGACCTTTTGCGAGCGTGAGCCGTAGTAGTCGGTTTGCACCAAGTAGGTTCCCTTTTTTGCATTTCTGATCATGAAGTCTTCCGGTCCGTATCCTTGAGTAAAGTCAGGCGAGTTTCGTCCGCCTGTGCTTGTGAATCGGTGTCCGTAGAAGCATCTTTCGCCGAATGGGTCTGTGACCCAGAGATCCATGTCCGTCATGTCCGTATCCCAGTTGATGACGACCCTGATGTCGGTGTCAATCAAGTACGTCAATTCTTCCTTCAGGCCTGTGATCATGATATTTTTCCGTTTTGCCCGTGTCACGATTCTATTGAGTTCGGTGAGCGCGATGTTTTCGATTTCCTGGAAACGCCTGTCGAATTTGTTGTTGACGACGACGAGCAGTGCATCTGCCGCCTCCTGGAATTTTTCCTGTTGGTCCAGTACGGCGGCCAGATCTCTGTATGTTTGCGGTTCTTCCGGTGCGATTTTGAGTACTGCCCTGAATGCGATTTCCGCATTTTCGAGGTCATCTAGGAACCTGAGCTTGTATCCGAGGATTCTCAGGAGCTGCTTGTTGTCGTACTGGATTTCCGCAAGATTCGACAGGATTGCGATAGCCGTGTTTTTGTCGTTGAGTTGATTGGCGAAGAAATCTGAGCAATCCATATAGAATCCTGATTGTTCCCCGTAGGTTTCCTTGAGTTTCAGATAGGTCGGGAATGGATCCTTGCGATTTTTTTCCAGGTCTTTGAGGTATGGCGCTTCTGAAGACCAGGGCTTGATGGCTACTGTCGCAGTGGCGGTATCTGCGCTTATTTCTGATTTTTCCATCGCTCTGGCTCTTGCAGGTGCGGCTTCCATGGCGACTGCACCATCTGCAACTGCGGCTCTGTCCATGACTGCCCCAAGGGCGGCAGGCGCATTGAGTCGTTCTCGTGGTGGTTGAGGAGCACTTTTTGGTGCTGGTGGAGGTGCGAAGTCCTTTTTCTTGTGCCATTGGACGAGATTGTTCCAGATCCCCAGGACATATTGTGGGTCATTAGGCTGGAGCGTCCCGGGTTCGGGTTGTTTCTTGAAGTCTTGCGCTGCTCTGTCGTATTGCGCTCTCCATTCCGGGAGTGTTTCGGGCGGTCGGATTCTGTATTGGATATATTGTTGCAGGGAGTCGAGCACCATCAGGGAGGTTGATGGTGTGACAAGGCCGAATTTCCGTCCTGTTTCCGCGACTGTTGCTTCGGTGGCATTGTCCGCCAGGAGATTGGCGATAAGCAATTGCCCGTAATGGGTTTTGAGGAGTTTTGCTTGTGGCGCATCGGCGGTATCGAAGGTGAACTCGAATGATTTCGTCGCATTTAGGCAAGCGATTTTGAGGTTGATCGTGTGCTTTCCCTTGTTGATCATGCCTGCCAATGCAAGGGCTCCGTTTTCGATTTTGACCTGGCATTGCGAGGTGATGTTTTTGCCGTTGAGCAGGACTTCCTGGACATCAATCGCCGGGAGCTGGAGTTCGTTGTAGGCTTGCTCGACGCTTGTTTTCCTGAGATCCAGCAGTTTCCCGCCCGCTGCACGGGTGATTTTTCTCAGCGTTGCGGCATCTTGGTCCCTGTCCTGGAAGGCGGCGGAAATGCGATACTTCTTGAGTTCGAGGGAATCGATTGACGGTCCGAAGTTCGCCAGTCCGTCAGAGAAGAGCAGGACGTTTTGTGATTCTGGCTTGATCTGGCTGATTGCGTCAGCCAAGTTGGAAGCTCCGTCATAGTAGAGGTTTTCGATTTCCTTGACGAGCTTATCTACGTTGTCGAAGTCCTTCGGCGGCATTGCCTTGTGCCTGAAGACGATCAGCGTGCAGGGCGAGTCCTTTGGAATGATCTTTTTGATCAGCTCGATCTCTTTGTCATGCTCGGATTTTCCCCGCGAATCGGAGGCGTCCCAAAGGATGGTTTTGACGGGATCGGGTTTGACGCTGACATTCTTGAGAAGGTCATTGACGTCATCGACATCAATCGCGAATGTAGCCATGTCATCATCGTTGTTTTCGACTGCGATCCTGCCATGGGGCACTGTTGGGATTGCGATGTAGAGGTCTTCCGACAGCTTGATGTCCTGGAGTTTTGTTTCGGCGAGGTAGATTGAGTTCCAGGTTGTGAAGTTGAAGTTGTTGAGCGGTCCCGACTTGACTTCGGGAACTTTTTGTGCGGCGGCCACTTCGATTCTGAGGGAGAAGGTTTTGAGTGCATTGTTGAATCTCAGTGGCTGGACATAGGTGCTGATATTGTCTTGGACTGCAATCGTTGAGACGTAGGTGACCCTGATCCGCCTGCTTGCCCTGGCCATCAGTGGATAGATTCTCGTCTTGAACAGGTTGCCTGCGCTGTGCTCGACCAAGCCGGGATCGATGCCCGCACGGGTGATTTCTTCGAAGACGACCCGTGCCTTCTGCTTGTCAACGATCACCCCGTCAATCATTTTCCCGTTGATGTCCAGTGCGTATCCCGCGACCGTGGTGTCTGTTGGCAATGGGAAGACGAGTTCTCCCTCGAGGACGCGGTTGTTCGGATTGAAGAAGGTCATTTCCATTGTGGTTTCGCAATGGATTCCATTGATTTTGGCGACGATGTCCACGTCTGAGATTTCAATTGGGCTTGCCTTGACTTCGGGAGGAAGCTTGATGACTGGCGGAGGGAGCGGAATCGGTCTTGGAGGTGGCGGGATGATACGTTGAGCGAATGTGGTCAGGCAGAGGCTTGCAAGCAGGAACGTTGTTTTTTTCATGATGTTTTTCTCCCAATTGTCAATATCATTAGTCGGCAAGCAAGAAAATCAAATCGTCTTTGGTTAGTTTTGGCGGGGCGCCTGCATTGTCGGCGTCGAGTATGGCATCTGCGAGTTGTTTTTTGTTTTGCTGCATTTTGAGGACTTTTTCCTCGATCGTGTCCTTGGCGATGATTTTGTATGCAAAGACGTGGTTTTTCTGTCCGATTCTGTAGGCTCTGTCAATCGCTTGCGCTTCTGTAGCTGGATTCCACCAGGGGTCGAGGAGGAAGATGTAGTCTGCGGCGGTCAGGTTGAGTCCGACGCCTCCCGCCTTGAGCGATATCAGGAAGGCGACTGAATCTGGACTGTTTTGGAAATCCTCGACCTGTTGTTGTCTGTCAATCGTTTGTCCATCCAGATAATTATAGGTTAGTTTGAGGTTGTCGAGCCTGTTTGCGACGAGTTTAAGGAATGCAGTGAATTGGGAAAAGACCAGGATTTTGTGGTTTTGCTGTGAGAGTTGCAAGATATTTTCGAGGATCAGATCTAGTTTTGCCGAGTTATCTGTTGCCCTGTTGTGGTCAATGAGCGCCGGGTGGCAGGCTGCCTGCCTCAATCTTAGGAGTGCGACCAAGGTATCCATCGTCGATTGTCCTGCGACCTTGTCGTCTTCCTTGTCCAAAAGCTGTTTTTGATAGTATTTCTTGAGTTGATCGTATTCGTTTCTCTGCTCCGGTTCCAGTTCGCAAAAGATGATATCTTCGGTTTTTTCCGGCAGGTCCGATGCTACTTGCTTTTTGGTTCGCCTGAGAATAAATGGCCTGACTGCGTTTTTGAGTCGGGTCGTCGTCCTCTCGTTGAGTTGCCCGTTTTGGTCTGGCTTTGCTGATGCGAGGAGCTTTCCGAATAGTCCAGGGTTAAGGAAATCGAGTTGCGATGCCAGTTCAGACAAGCTGTTTTCGATTGGGGTTCCCGTCATTGCGATTTTCATGTCAGCTTTTATGATTTTAACGGCTTCCGCAGCTGCGGCATTGGCGTTTTTAATCGTTTGGGATTCATCGAGGATGCAGGAATCGAAATGGATCTTTGCGAGCTGTATTGCGTCGTTGCGAACCGTTCCGTACGTTGTCAGGATGATGTTGTAGCGGTTGATGTGCCTGAGGAGCTGAGATCGATCTGAGCCGGCATAGATGGCGACTTTGAGGTGCGGGGCGAACTTGCGTGCCTCGTTTTCCCAGTTGAAAAGCAAGGATTTTGGCACGACGACGAGGGCTGGAGCCTTTGAACCAGCCTGGACCCAAGTGTCGATAAACGCCAAGATCTGGATAGTTTTTCCCAGCCCCATGTCATCTGCCAGGCATGCTCCAAGGCGTCGTTTTGACATGGCGACCAGCCAACCGAGTCCTTCTCTTTGATAAGGTCTGAGTGTCGCCTTGAAGGTCGATGGCGGATCCAAGGGATTCTGCGGGATGTCCTGGTAGTATTGTACTGTTTGCTTGAAGAGTTGGTCGAATTGCACGACTTGGTTGTCCAGCAGTTGATTGACGAGTACGGCTTGCTCTTGCTTGAAGCGGATTGCGTCACCGGCCTGTTCGCCGAGTTCGGTCAACGGGGTGAAGTTTTGCAGCCAGTCCAGTGGGAGAAGGCCGTATGTGCCGTCGTCAAGCCTGACTGCCTTGTCTCCCTGCGCTTGTGCCTTGAGGATGGTCGGGAGCGGTACTGAAAATTCGTCGAAGTCGACGCTTGCCTCTAGGTCAAACCAATCGAGTCCTGATTTGACTGTTGGTTGCTTGGTCTTGGGTTTCCTGTAGGTTTTCCCTTCGGCGGTAATGTACCAATCCTCCATCACGAGCGTTCTGACAGCTTCGTCAAGCTTTGCGGGCAGGAGTTTCCAGCCCAGTTCCTCGTTGTGTGGCTTGTCGTTGAATCTGAACCCCAGCGATTGGAGTTTTAGTTTCAGGTTTTCTTCAGCGATTGCATTTCTTAGGATGATTTCGTTCCCTTTGCCGTGGGGCAATGCGTTTCTCTGGTCGAATTCCTCGATTGTGGTTCCGCCGTAGTCGAAAGAGAGTATCGCATGCAATTGTTCCTGACCTCTGAATTTATAGACTGCAGTACGGACATAGAGCTTGCCCTTTGGGGCTGGCGTGAGGAATTCCGGCTTGATTTCATCCGGGATTCCTTCCAGTTTGACGGATGTCCTCAAGGTAAGCTTTCTGACAAATTGGCGCGCCTGGTCCGGTGTGAGTACTTTTTGCGACAAGGCGAGTTGATTGAGCGCGATTTCATGTGCATCGTGACAGTTGACGAGCTTAAGCGAAGAATCTGTCAGGATTAGCCTCGGCGGAAAGAACGCTTTAATTTGATCTTGCGGAATGGAGCCGAACCTCAATGCGGGGAGGAAACCAAGATCGGTAGGCTCAAACGTCCAATCCAGATCAAGGGGAAGCGACTTGTCATACTCCAATTTGTGGAGCTTGGGGGGAATTTCATTTTTGTCCCGCCACCTGATCAAGTCGTCAGGATCCAGGTTGTCCAGTATCTGGATTGCGATATCCAGTGTCAGCAGGTATGCGTTTGGCGGCAATCCGTCGCTGGGGATCGCGAGGCTTTGCATCGAGAAGACGGTCGCATTGTCGATTACCGTATCCTTATCGACATAGTAAGGCCTTGCGGGTGCCGGTGTTTCACCTGCTTTTGGTCTCGGTCTCCAATAGACGTCAAATCGGATCGTATTGGGTTCCTGGCGGTAATCGATCGGTATGACTAGGAGGATTTGGCATGAGGGCGATTGGTTCGCCAAATCGGTTTTAGGTACGAATACGGGCTTGGCTTGAAAAGTCCTTGGGGCATCGGATGAAATTTCCCGTTCTTCGTAGCTATGCCCGCTGGATTTTTCCGGTTGGTATGTCAGGTCATCATCCTGGTCTTGTTGTTGGTTTTGGGTTGCGAATCGTTGCGGGACATTTCGTTTGAGCGCCAGCGTCAGGTCTTCGGATTGATTGGCGACTAACAATGCTGTCCAAGCATGGTGGCAGGGTTGCGCGTTTCCGCAGTCGCAGGAGGTTGTGATTTTCCTGTCAGCCAACATGACGGTCGTGGTCAAAATATCATTTCCGTCCTTGATTTCGACTTGTATTCGATCTTGTCCGCCAAAGATTCGCGTGGCCGAAGGGAGGAGTTTCGCCCCTTCTTCCTGCTGTGATTCCGTAAAGTTCAGGATGAATTTTTGCGTCAGTGGCATGCTGCTGCAAAAGACTTATGGGTTTAGTGGGGGGCAGATTTCCTTGAAGTTGCAATAGGCGCATTGGAATTCATCGGGATTGCACGGGAAATCGTCCTCTTCCGCCACGTTGTTTTCCTGGTCCTTGAGTTTGGCTTTCATCGCTTGGGCGGAGGTAAGGATTTGGTCTTTTGCTGAGATGATCAGGTTTGGACTCAGGGTGTAGTTGCTGACTCTTGCGCCATCGTTGAGGATGACTCCGTGGGGTTCGATGCTTTCTAGCTTGGCGTGCCACTTTTCCATGGCGTAGATCGCGTAGCACGCCAATTGGAAGCGGAGTGTTTCCTTGCGTTCGGAGCCGGTCTTCCAGTCGATGATATGGAGGACTCCATTTTGGTCCGTGTATGCGAAGTCGATTGCACACCAGACTTTCAGGTCGTTGATCATGAAGAAGGAGAGCTTGTCGATCGGTTTCCAGTTAAGGAATGGCGTAGCCAGGATCTCCTTGAGAATTTGCGAATGCGCGAAGTTGTCAATGCATTCGAGGACGCGTTCCTTGATCTTGTCCGTCATTTCTCTCGGCAGGTTTCTTCCGTTCCCGTAGTACAGTTCGAAGAGGTTTGTTTTCTTCGGCGCCTGGATCCATGCCTTTTTGACGGATTGTGTCCATCCTGTCCTCATCGTATTGAGCGCTTCCTCCTTGAGTTGTTCCGCCGTGGGGAAAAATCCTGTATTGGCGAAGGAATCGAGTGATCTTTGGATCAGGTCATGGATGATCGAACCGACCCAGATCGGCATTGACACGATGTTCTTGAGGATGTAGGTTTGGCGTACTCGTTCGGGAGCGTTGATTTCCCATCCGCCCCAGGAGCCGTAGTGGTTGTAGTAGTATGCCCGCTGGCAACCGGTGAAAAGCTGATGCCTGGAAACAGACCAGCTAAATTCGTTCTTCAATGGCTTTCTCATTGTTCTCCCATTGTTTTTCCAGCCGTGTCTTGCTTGGCTTCAAGGCGACGCAACTTGAAGAAGTCCTGGATGATTTCCCGCGCTTCGTCTTCCATCAGGCCTGATTCGACCTGGACGGTGTGGAGCATGCCCTTGAAATCCGTTATGTTCATTGCCGATCCGGCGGCGCCCATTCTTGGGTCGGGGCAGGCAAAGACAAGCTTTCCCAATCTAGCGTTGACCATTGCTCCCGCGCACATTGGGCAGGGTTCCTTGGTCACGAAAAGCGTACATTCATTGAGACGCCAATCCCCGATTGCGTAGGATGCTTGGGTAATCGCCAGGATTTCCGCGTGGGCGGTGGCGTCCTTCAGGAGTTCGACCTGGTTGTGCGCCCGTGCAATGATGCGATCCTTGTAGAGTACCACGGCTCCTACGGGGACTTCCCCTTCCTGGGCAGCTAGCCGCGCTTGCGCCAGCGCCATTCTCATGCAGGATTCAGGAGTGTGGGCGGTTATCATGATTGCATGGGATATTCTTCTGGCGCCAGGTCGATTTCGGTAATGATCCGATACATTTCCGATGCGTTTTCCGCCTGCCTTAAATCCTCTGCCAGCGACGTGGTTGCGATCAGTTGCCCGATTCTGGCAAGTGTCGCAAGGTGCAGGTTGCTGTCCAGGCAGCAGACGAGGAAGAAAATGTCCGTTTTCTGATCGCCAGTTTCAGATCCGAAGAAGATTGGGGTCTCCAATCTGGCGACGCAAACGAAGGAATCTTCGAAATTGGGCTGCTGGATCCTGCGCTTCGGGTGGGGGATTGCAACTCCGAAACCGATTGCCGTGGAACTCTCCTGCTCGCGGGCAAGCAATTCCTCGAACAAATCCTTGGGCAAATACAGCGAATCGGATCTTTCGGCGAGCTTGACCAATTCTTTGAGTACGGCAGGAATGCATTTTGCCTGCATTTCTGGTTCGATCAGGTGGGTGGCGCACAATTCGTGCAACTGAGGATAGTCCATGGACGCTTCCTGCAAGGCGGATGGAGAACCGGCACGACCCTTGGAGGCGGCCTTGCCAGGCTTTTTCTTGGTATTGAGCTTGCCTATGATTTCCTTTGAACGCCAAAGGTCCAACTCTTCCTGGTCGAAGAAGAACCGCTTCCCTTGTTGATGGCAGGGTATTTCGCCTTGGACTGCCTTGGAATGGAGCTCGTTAACATCCATGTTGAGGAAATCTGAAGCCTGTTCTATGTTGAGCCGATGAGGTGACATAGTCGTAATTTATATTGGTTATGAGCCTAAACTATAACTTGTTCAAGATAAAAAAACGCCGTTCGCGCGAGAACTGATCGCGATCGGACGGCGTCTGACATAACAGGTCGATGTGAAATAACCTAACTTATTTCTTGACTTCTTCGACCTTCTTTGCTGCGGCATCAGCGGCCTTTTCGGCTTCTTTGCCGGCTTCCTTCGCGGCATCCTTGGTGGATTCGACGGCCTTGTCAATCTTGTCACCCAAGGTTTCTTTCTTTTTGCAGCCGACGAAGGGAACTGTCAGCAGGGCGGCGAGGGCGATCAACATGAGCTTCTTCATTGCATTTTCCTTTTTTTGTTGTTTGTTTGGTTTTAAAGCACAACTCTTTTTTCAGCGAGTTGCGTTAAAAATTAAAACACATATGCTAAGATAGCATGCCTTGCACGACTTGCAAATGAAATTCAAAAAATAAAAGGCGTTGAATTTTAGAAAAGGGATGAAATCTTGTAATGAAATCTCCCAAGGCAGTTTTTTGTTTGTTTTGTACTTGAGTTTTCAGATTCTTCTGTCACATTAGGTCATCTGTTTTGCATACAGTGACACTAACCATCAAACTAGGAAACATCAATGTGTTCTAAGATCAAGTCGAGTTGTTTAGCGGATCGCTTTCTTGCGTTGTACGAACAGGTCAAGGGTGGCGGGCTTGGCTTGTCGTCATTGGATGATCCGGAGGTGATTTCCGGTTTGCGCGATGGGTATCGCGACCAGGTTTACGCCGGGGTTTTGGGGAAGGTCGTTGGCGTCTATATGGGGCGTCCTTTCGAGGGTTGGCATCGCGATCGTCTGGTTGAGCGCTGGGGTTTTGTCGATCGTTATGTCAACGGTGATGTTGGTGTTTCCCTGGTTGTTTCGGACGATGATATTTCCGGGACATTGACCTTTGTGAGGGCGCTTGAAGACTCGGGTCAATATGGGGAAACGGCTGATGAGTTTTTCGGCGACACGTGGTTGAATTACCTGATTGAGGGCAAGACGGTATTGTGGTGGGGCGGGATGGGGCATTCCACGGAGCACACGGCATACTTGCGATTGAAGGAGGGCTATAAATCTCCCGAGTCCGGCTCCATTGGCTTGAATGGGAAGACGGTTGCCGAGCAAATCGGGGCGCAGATTTTCATCGATGGATTCGGGATGGCGTGTCCCGGTGCGCCTGGCAAGGCTGCTGAATTGGCTCGCAAGGCTTCCGGGGTATCCCATGATGGCGAGGCGATGCATGCCGCCGTCGTGGTTGCCGTGATGGAATCCGCAGCCTTCGTGATCAAGGACATGGAAACATTGCTGGATTTGGCGATGCTGTACATCCCAAAGGATTCGCTGATTGCCCAATTGCATCGCGATGTGCGGCAGTGGTGCAAAGAAGACGGCAATTGGCACTTGACCTATGATCGGATCAACGAGAAGTACGGCTACCACATCTATGGCGGAAATTGCCATGTGATACCGAATCATGCCTTGATGGTGATGGCTTGGAGCTACGCGCCGGATGATTTCAGGCTGTCCCAGGCGATTGTCAACACGGCAGGCTGGGATACGGATTGCAATGCGGCGAACGTCGGTTGCCTGATGGGGCTGGTGGTCGGTGCGGAGCGCATTTCCGAGAAGTACGATTTTGTGACGCCTATGGCTGGTCGGATCATCTTGCCCACGGCCGATGGCACGTATTCGGCGGCGGATTGCTGGACCATGTCGGGTCTGCTCGCCAGGATTGGCTGTGGCGTGGTGGGTTGGAAGCAGGATGACGCGATGCCTGACCAATGGATGTCCTGTGAAAATCTTGGTTTGCCCATGGGGTTTCAGCCTGAGGTGATCGAAGACGAGCCGGCAACTCTTGCCTTGGTTCCTGGGAATGATGGATTCATGGCAGCGAGGTGCGAGTTTCCCTCGAGTGGCGGTGTGACCAGGATGTCGATGCCTGTCTATCCTGGTTCCGGCGGCGGTGGCTATGGTGTCGTTGGTACCAGCAAGTTGTACTCCGGGATGGATGTTGTGGTTCAACTAGGAACGGTGGTTGATTTGACCGATGCGGAGGTTGTCCCATTTGTTCGCTATCCAGGCGAGGATGGCAAGATAGTCATGGAATACGGCAAGGCAGTGGCGGCTTCGACCAATGCGCAGGTCGGACTGAAAATGCCTGAGACCAGGGCAAAGCCAATCGTGGACTTTGGATTGGAATTCCGCTTGGCAAAGGGCGGGCAGGGCAATGTGGGCATCAAGGCAATCGATGCCAAGGGCGACTTTTCCTTTGAGATGGGATCCCTTGCGGACACCAGCGGGTGGATCCTGGACCTGGATTTCCAACGAGGAGCTTTCAGCGAAGACCGCGAATCCTTGAGATACATCGGAAAGAACAAGGGCAGAGGATTCGCCTACATCGGCAACAGGTGGTGGAGAAGCCAAAGGGTGGAGGCACGACTCGCAGTCCATCTCGGAAGCGTCGCCGGAGTCGTGGCGCATGTCCAAGGGCTTCAACGATACGTTTCGTTGACACGACGGGGTGACAGGCTGGTTCTCGCGAGGCAGTTCTATGGCGAGGAAATCCTGGCAGAATGCCCCTGCGACTGGAAGCTTTACGAGGTTCGCAAACTGGCTCTCGAATGCAAGGACGGATACGCAATCGGATATCTCGATGGCGTCCAGATGCTAAAGGCCAAGGAAGACAAACTTCAGAATGGAGCCGCTGGATTCATCGTTGAAAAGGGTCTGCTGGGAATCGGAAAACTCAAGATTTCCGGTTATGCGCAGGCGTATTGAGTCGTCTCAGTTGCCCGGGGTTGGTAGATCATACCCATTGGGGTGCCTGCAAACAGCACGAAAAAAGGGTCAGTCTTCTGTTTCTTATGCAGAGGACTGACCCGTTTGCGCTGAAGGAACTTAACCAAACGCTTATGGGCTATGTGATAGCTTGAATTATTCCTGGGTCGGTTTCGATTCTTCCTCGTCCGCTTCCTCGTTTTCTTGTTCTGCAGCGTTTGCGGCTTCGAGGTTGGCTTTGAATTCGGCTTCGCGTTCGGCAAATTCTTCTTCTTCGAGTTCCTTTTGCTTGTTGGCCTCGATTTCTTCTTCGGAGAGTTCATCGACCAATGCCGCGAATGCGACCTTGTCGTTTTCATTGAGTCTCATCACGATTGTTCCGTATGTGGCTCGACCCGCGAGGTTGAAGTCGGCGACCCTGAGCCTGACCATCAAGCCCTGGATAGAGGTCAGGATGATTTCCTCGTCGCTATCCGGTTCTACTTCGATTGCCGCGACGACCTCGTCGCCTTCCCTGAGCTTGATTGATGTCACGCCCTTTGAGCCACGCCTGGTCAAGCGATACCTTCTGGAAGAGTTGTTGGAGTTTTCAGCGGCTTGCGTGCCGTTTTCCTCTGCGGTTTCCGCCTCGTCTTCTTCTGGCTCATCGGGTTCGCTGATGTCATTGAGTTCTACATCATCGACATCATTTGGTGTGACTGCTTGCGTTTCTTCCGGATCTTCGACGATGCCGATGGGCGTACGTTTCCCGTATCCGTTTGCCGTCACCACCAGGAGTTCGTCCTCGGGATTGACGACCGACATGGCGACGATGGTTGAAACTTGGTTTCCGTCCTTGTCAGTTAGCCTCATCCCCCTGACGCCCATCGCTTGTCTTCCCATCGGCCTGATGTCGGTTTCCCTGAATCGACACGCCATTCCATTTGAAGCTGAGAGCAGGATTTGCTGCGATCCATTTGTAAGTTTGACGTCAACCAAGTCATCGCCTTCATTCAAGCTGATTGCGATGATTCCCCTCTTCCTAAGGTTTTTGAAGGCCATCAGCGGCGTTTTCTTTATGATGCCGTTTTGGGTTACCATTACCACGTACGTATCCTCGAGGTCGACCTTGGGCACTGCGATTAGGGCGCGGGTTTTTTCGTCGGGCTGCAGGTGCAGCAGGTTGACCAGCGCCTTGCCTTGGGCGTCCCTGCCGCCTTCCGGGATGTCGTAGACTTTCCGCCAATGCATCAATCCCTTGTTCGTGAAGAAGAGGATGTAGTCGTGCGTGCAGCAGGTGATCAGCTGCTGCACGAAGTCCTCGTCCTTGGTCTTCATTCCCTTGAATCCCTTACCGCCGCGGTTTTGCGCTTCGTACGCATCGACGCTGACTCGCTTGATGTAGCCTGTCTCCGTGATTGGGATGACACAGATTTCCCTGGCGATCAGGTCTTCCATATCGATGTCCGATTCGGTTGGGACGATCAGGGTCCTGCGAGGATCGGCGTACTTGAGCTTGACTTCGATCAGTTCTTCGCGGATGACACCGATGATTTCGTTTCGGTCCGAAAGGAGCTTGTTGTAGTAGGCGATCTTGGAGAGGAGTTCCTCATGTTCCGCCTTGAGCTGGTCAACAATGAGTCCCGTCAGCTGGTAGAGCCTCATGTCCAGGATTGCCTTGGCCTGGCGATCGGAGAGCAGGAAGCGCTCCATCAGGGTCGTTGCCGCGACATCCCTGTTTGGCGACTTCCTGATGATCCTGACGACCTCGTCGATGTTCGCCTGTGCGATCAGCAGTCCCTGCACGATGTGGTCCCTGTCTTCGGCGAGCTTGAGGAGGTAACGT
>JAGVUR010000126.1 GCA_019136135.1 Verrucomicrobiota bacterium | reverse complement strand
CCCCGGAAGACCACCGGGTCGACAGGTCGGACGCGCAAGGGCCGCGAGGCCCTCACCGGACCGATGCTGATAGGCCGTGCGGCTTGTCCGCTCCGCCCTCGGGCGGCTCCCCCTTGGGGAAGCCGCGCGGGGACGGAGTACGAAAACTACGAAAAACCATGCAGGCGGCAACCGTGGCCGCCCCTGCCGGGTCCCCTTCTCGTTTCCCTGCTGTTTCACGCTTCCGGATGTCCTTTTTTTTTGACCGGTGGCCTTGGCGAGGCAGCCACACCCGTTCCCGTCCCGAACACGGCCGTTAAGGGCCTCAGCGGCGATGGTACTGCGCCCAGGAGCGCGGGAGAGTAGCGCGCCGCCGGTCTCCTTCGCAGCCCCCCGGCTGGATTTTCCAGCCGGGGGCTTTTTTTTGCCCGGATGTCTCGTCTCGTACTTGGGCTTTTGGATTTAAGGAATGCTTCCTCGGGTTGAAATAATGTTTGTTGGGGGTACCTTATAAACTTGTGAAAAGACGTGATGCAAACAAGTTTTCATGTTTTTTGGAGCGCCGATGAAACAAGTGTTATTGATGCTGGTTGCCTTATGTGCCTTGACATTTGGGCAACAGAATTTGCTGGTGAATCCTGGTTTTGAAGCGGATGAGACTGGTAAGGTTCCCGGCTGGGAAGTGTTGTATTCCGGGAAGGTCGTGGTCGATACCCAGAATGTGCACGGCGGGAAGAATTCCGTGATGGGAGAGCATGTCCAGGGTGGGGCGGATTTTGGCCTAAGGCAGGAAATCGTATTTGAGAAGCCGGACAAGACGCCAATTATGTTCGGCGGATGGAGTCGGGCTGAAACTATCATCGGTGCCCAGGATTACAACATCTACATGGATGTTTTCTATGAGGATGGTACGAATCTGTGGGAGGTCACAACTGGCTGGGAATCCGGGACGCATGATTGGCAATTCACGTTTCATGCGGTTTGGCCCGCAAAGCCGGTGGCGAAAATCAAGTTGTATGCTTTTTTGAGGAAGCAAGCCTACGGTCGGGCATGGTTTGACGACTTTGTGTTGTATCGTGCGATGCCCGATGCTCAATTGGGTGCTCGTTCGATACATTCAGCGGCTCCAATGTCGGATAACGGATTGTTTGTCGAGGCGCGATTTTGCCGTCACAACACCAAATATACTGCTCGTTTCTTGGATTCGAGCGGTCAGGAACTCGCATCGACTTCTGGCGAGGGGAAGATTCGTTGGGTAGCGGAGCTGCCACGTCGGGCCTCGAGCCTTGAGGTTGTCAGCCATATTGGGGACAAGACACGCAAGGAGTTGATTCCCGTTACTGCGAAATTGATTGAGGTTCAGAATCCCGTTCAGGGGAAGTATCGTGTATGGACAGCGGATTCGATGACGAATGTGAGTCCGTTGACGTATCCCGGTGCGAAGGCAGGCGAGTCGCTTGATTTGGAGTTGGCAAAGGGCGAATTTGAGAGCGGGCAGATTCAGGTCACGGCTGGGAATTCGCCGTTGAAATCCGTGAAGGTCAAGTTGCCGGAGTTGAAGGATGCAAGTGGGAATAAGTTATCCGGAACGCTGAAGTGGGAGCGGATTGGGTACATACCTCGTCGCCGTCCTTATTCATTTCACCCCAATGGTTATGGCATGGACGAGTTGTGGTTGCCGGATCCGTTGTTGCCGGCACGGGAATTTACGGTTTGTAAGAATGCGACCCAAGGTGTTTGGATAACGGCACACGCGAACCGAGATGCCAAGGCGGGTATCTATCGTGGCGATGTGCAGGTTGACATTGATGGCGAGACGACGCGGGTTCCGCTGTCGGTGACGGTATTTGATTTTGAGTTGCCGAAGACCTTCAGCTATCCGACGGCGTTCTGCATTATGGATGGTTGGTTGTTTGATGCGTATCCTGAAGGAGACTTGAACGCTCGTCGTCGCCAGGCATGGGATATCATGCTCGATCATCGTTTGAATCCAGATGACATTTCCCGTACTGAGCCACCTCGGGTCGAGGACTTGCTGTATGCCCGTGATCGCGGCATGAATCGATTCAATATCCTGAATCTCGTTCCCAAGCCAAAAAACAAGGTGTTGTGGGTATGTTTTTCGCCGACGGAAGTATATACGCCTGAGTTGTTCGAGGAGTTCAAGCGTCGCTTGGATCCCTATGTCGCTGAATTGCGCAAGCACGATTTGTCAAAAATGGCATATGTCTATGGTTTTGACGAGCGTTATGACGAGTTCTATCCGATCATGGATTCCCTGCACAAAAAGCTGAAGGCATCGTATCCTGAAATTGCGTTCATGACCACGTCGAGGATGTATCGGTCGCTTTTGGCAAAACCGGATCGTACGGATTGCTATGCGAACGACTGGTATTGCCCTGTGACCCGCGAGTATGACGACGCGCTTTCTGCAAGGCTTCGTGCGCGTGGTCATCAGGTTTGGTGGTACACATGTTGTGGTCCGCAACACCCCTATGCGAATTTTGCGAGCCTCGAGTATCCGTTTATCGAGGGGCGCTTGCTGGCATGGATGGGTTATCAGCATCGTGTTGACGGATTTTTGTATTGGCATGTCAATTTGTGGCGCGGTTCGTATCGTTTTGATGAATCAGTTTGTTTCCAGCCAGGTTTTGAAGCATCGCTGATTAGGAACATGTCTGGCGACGGTCAATTGTTGTATCCTGGGGTTGATGGTCCGTTGCCATCAATTCGATTGGCGAACATCCGTGATGGTAGCGAGGACTACGATTATTTGACGATGGCTGGTGAGCGTTCACGGGGTTTGTGTGACGAGTTGGCTCCTTCGATGACGGATTTCACCCGTGATCCGAAAAAGCTTCGGGAGGCTCGTCGTCGCTTGGCGTCTTGGCTGGAATCGCAGTAAGGAGTTGAAACAAGGGAAAAAGGAGTTTGCCATGAGATTTCGATGCTTGTCATTTTATTTGATGGTAATCATTGGGGCGTTGCCTCTCGCATGTTATTGCCAGGAGAATTTGCTTGTCAATCCTAGTGTCGAGGTTGATGCAGCCGGCAGGGTTCCTGGCTGGTCCCTGCATAATCGCGAGTCGTTTACCTTTGATCGTGAAGTGAAGCATAGCGGCGAGTCATCCTTGGTTGCGGAGCGCGATCTTGACGGGAAGCCGTTCGGCGTAATGCAGGAGGTTGAGTTTGAAAAGCCGGACAAGTCACCGGTGATGTTCGGTGGTTGGAGCAAGGCGGAGAATGTTGTTGGCGGCTTCGATTACAATGTTTACTTGGATATTTTCCACGATGATGGATCGAACACATGGGCGATCATATCAGCGTGGAATGGTGGAACTCACGATTGGGAGAAGACATTCAGGTGCTATTGGCCCCAAAAGCCGATTGCGAAGATCCAGTTTTTCGTCCTGTTCCGTCGCGCTGCCCACGGCAAGGCATGGTTTGACGATTTTGAGTTGTACCGAGGCAATCCGGACTCCCAATTGGGCGAGTATTCGTTTCAGACATTGGCTCCGCTGTCGGAGAACGGGGTATTCTTTGACGGCAAGTTTTTCCGCAAGGATGTCGAGTATGTCGCGAGCTTCAAAGATGCCTCCGGGAAGGAATTGGCCCAGACATCTGGCAAGGGCGACCGCATTTGCTGGCAGGCACAGATGGCAGAGAAGCCTGCAAGGCTTGACTTGAGCACCGAGGCGGGAGGGAAGCGCAGGACCTACGAGTTGGCAGTATCGATCAGCACAAAGTTGCCTGAGAATCCAATCAAGTCCGGATATCGGATTTGGACCGCCGATTCGATGACGAACGTCAGTCCTGTGACCTATCCGAAAATGGACGCTCCACAGTCGGCATTTATTGAATTGGCGAAGGCCGAGTACGAGAGCTTTCAACTTTTGGTCACCGCCGGTCCTCAGCCCATCAAGTCAGTGAATGTGACGTTGCCTGAGTTGAAGGATCGCGAAGGCACTGCGTTTTCAGGCAATTTGAAGTGGGAGCGGGTCGGATACATCCCACGTCGTCTTCCATATTCCCGTCATCCTGACGGGTATGGCGACGGAGAATTTTGGTTGCCGGATCCGTTGTTGCCGGCCAGGGAGTTCGTGGTCCATGGAAATGCAACTCAAGGCGTATGGGTCACAGCCCAGGCAAAGCGCGATTGCAAGGCGGGGCAGTACTACGGCAACATCGAGGTTGTCGTGGATGGCGAGAAAACCAATGTCCCCCTGACGCTTCGAGTCTTTGATTTCGCATTGCCGACGACGTTCAGCTATCCGACTGCATTTTGCATTATGGACGGCTGGTTGTTTGATGCCTACCCCGATGGCGACTTGAATGCTCGCCGCCGGCAGGCATGGGACATCATGCTTGACCATCGCTTGAATCCCGATGACATTTCACGTACTGAGCCGCCTCGGATCGAGGATTTGCTGTATGCCCGCGAACGGGGAATGAACCGCTTCAATATCTTGAATATGGTTCCGAAGCCAAAGAGAACACCGTTGTGGGTTTGCTATTCGCCAAAGGAAGCCTATACTCCCGAACTGTTTGAGGAGTTCAAGGCCCGCCTGGATCCGTACGTGGCGGAATTGCGGAAGCACGACCTGACCAAGCATGCGTACGTCTATGGCTTCGATGAACGCGACGAGGACTACAATCCCATTATGGAAAAAGTCCATAAGCTGGTCAAGGAACGGTATCCCGACGTGGCATTCTTCACAACCTCGATGATGTACAAGCAGCTTAAGGCAAATCCCGACAGGACGGATTGCTATGCCAATGACTGGTATTGCCCGCTGACGTCGGTTTACGACGATGAGTTGTCGGCCAAGCTGCGCGCCAAGGGGCACCAGGTTTGGTGGTACACGTGTTGCAGTCCTCGGTATCCGCAAGCGAATTTCGCGACTATCGAGTATCCTTTCATCGAGGGGCGTGTGTTGGCATGGTTGAGTTATCAGCACCGTGTTGACGGCTTTTTGTTTTGGCACGTGAATTTGTGGCGTGGCCCGTATCGTTTTGACGAGTCGGTGTGCTACCAGCCTGGTTTTGAGTCGTCAAACGTTCACGGCATGGTTGGCGACGGCCAGTTTTTGTATCCTGGTGTCGCCGGTCCTGTTCCATCGATACGTTTGGCGAACATCCGTGATGGTAGCGAGGACTACGATTATTTGAGTTTGTCTGGTGAATATGGTCGCAAATTATGCAGTGGTATAGCGACGACGATGACGGATTTCACCCGTGATCCTTCTCGTGTTCGCCAAATCCGTCGGCTAATCGGCGAAATGTTGAGCAAGAATAAATAAGAGGAATGCTATGAAGAAAAGGATTGGATTGTTTTTATTGTTGTTGTCCTTTGTTGTTGTCGGTCAACCGATTCGGGTATGCAGTTTCAACGTTCGTTGTCCTGGCGATCGTGCTCCGAACAATTGGCAGGCTCGCGTGCCTCGGATACGTGCCGTTCTTGACAAGTACAAGCTCGACGTGATCGGGATGCAGGAGATGACCGATCGTCAATTGAAGCCGTTGCTTGAAGATGGCGTGTACGAATCCGTCGGTGTCGGGCGCAATGCCAATGGCGGCGGCGAAAAGTGCAACATTATGTTTTTGAAGAAGCGTTTCAGCTGTCTCGACAGCGGAACATTTGCCTTGTCCGAGACTCCCGACAAGCCTGGTTCCCGTTCATGGAAGACGTCTTGCCCCCGGATTTGCACCTGGGCGCGGCTCAAGGACAAGGAAAGCGGCAAGGAATTCGTGTTTTTCAACACGCATTTGGATCATGTCAGCGAGGAGGCTCGCGTGAAGGGTTCTGCGTTGATCTTGGAACGTTGGGACAGCATCGCCAAGGGATTGCCGTGCTTTTTGACCGGTGACATGAACTGCCGGCCGAATTCAAAGGCAATTGCGCAGATCAAAACGAAGCTGACGAATTCAAAAGACATCAGCAAGACGCCGCACGAGGGATCGATTGGTACGTTTCATAACTATCGATTCGATCCTGAAAAACCACCGACCATCGAGATTGACTATGTTTTCGTCAGCCAAGGAATCAAGGTCCTGAAGCATGCGACGATCAACGACCACGAGGGCAATGCTTTCCCATCAGACCACTTCCCGGTTATGGCCGAGGTGGAATTCTGATCATGGGCTTCCCCAGAAGACAGGCATAAAACAACCCCGTCACCCAAGAGGTTTTTGGATGGCGGGGTTTTGTTTGTGGCGTGATCAGTATGTTTTTTCCTGTCCGTTTTCGTCAATGTAGTAGTATTTCACTCCATCGACTGTTTTCCAGTCTCCTCTTGTAAAGTCGGGGATTTCGACTGGCGCTCCGTTGAGGCGGGCAGATTGCAACGATGCCTGTGAGATTGCCGACCATGCTGCGCTGTCATAGACGTCTATGTCGAGCGGCAGTCCATTGTTAAGGCAATAGAGCAGCCTGAGGTCCATCACGGTATCCATTCCGCCGTGTCCTCCGAATCTTTTCGCTTCCTCCAGGAATTTTTTGTAGATTGGGTGCCTGTTTTCCTCGAGTGTTTTCTTGACTTGTTCTGGTGTTTGGTCTTTTTCAAAGTTAGGAGCAAGCGCGAAGCGTTGCGGATATCCTTCTGTGAATCCCTTTGTCCCGTTGAGCAGGAATGCCCTGCTGTAGGGGCGTCTGAGCACTGTTGAGTAGAACAGGAGCATGGTCTTTCCCTTTGCTGTCCTGATGATGGATGTATTGATGTCCGGTCGTTGATATCCCTTTGCGTATTCACTGTCCGGTCCGAGCTTTTCGACAATGACCTGCCTGAGCGTGAAGTCGGCGCTTGTCACCGAGTTGATCGTGTTCATCTTGTCTCCTCGGTTGATGCTGAGCCAGTGTGCGATTGGTCCGAGTCCGTGGGTAGGATAGGAGTTTCCTTCGATGACTGGAGTCGATCTTGGCTTGCCGAGTTTTCTCCAGTTGTCCTCGTCCTTGAAGTTGAATCTGTATGCTTCCATGTTGTGGAGATATCCCGCCTCGGCATGTACAGGTTCGCCGAATAGCCCCTTGCTGACCATGTTCATGATCGTGAGTTCGTAGTCGCCGTAGTTGCAGTTTTCCAGCATCATGCAGTGTCTTTGCGTTTGTTCCGCGGTATCGACAAGCCTCCAGCAATCGCTGATCGTTCCTGCCGCCGGGACTTCAAGGGCGACGTGCTTTCCGTTTTTCATTGCTTCGATGGCGATTGGGACATGCAATCCCGGCGGAGTGGCGACATAGATCAGATCCAAGTCGTCACGCTTGCAGATGACCTTCCAGTCGGTCGAGCCTGTATAGTAGTCGACTTTATAGGGGTAATTTTGTTTGTCGAGTTGTTGCTGTACGGCATCGAGTTTTCGTTGATACAGGTCGCAAGCGACCTTGACGGTTGCCTTTTCCGGGAATGCCGCGAATCTAAGCAACGCCCTGCTGCCTCGTTCGCCGACGCCGATGAAGGCGATCCTGACATTGGCGATGGGCGGAACACGCAAACCCAGGACGCTTTTCTGTCCTGGTTGACGTTCTGGAACAGGGAATGAAAAGGGCTTTGGCGCCTCTTGGGCAAATGAGGAAAGACAGAACAACAGCAACAAGGACAACTGACAACGGTGTGACATACGGGATTCTCCTTAGTTTATTTGAGGGTGGTATAACTGATTGGCAAAACATAAATATTATAGGTCTAACACGAAATGTCAACAAAATGGACTTTCCCCATTCAGCATTCATCCTAAAAAAAGCGGTTGACGCCATGACAACAATTTAAGTACGGGCACCCGGGGTGCTCGTACTCAAGGGATGTCGCCGCTGATGCGGCGAAACTGGGGCGTTTCCAGTTGGGCGGGGTCGCCCAGATTTTCCCTGCTGTGGAACACTACGGGTTAGGTATGGGCACCCTGGGTGCTCGTACTCGGGCGGTGTCACGGGTCAGGCAGTGAACATGGCACCTTCCTGGTCTGATTGGGCCTCCTTCTTCACAATTCATCATTAGGTACGAACACCCTGGGTGCTCGTACTCGGGCGGTGTCACGGGTCAGGCAGTGAACATGGCGCCTTCCTGGTCTGATTGGACCTCTTTCTTCACAATTCATCATTCATCATTAGGTACTGGCACCCGGGGTGCTCGTGTTCAAGGGATGTCGCCGCTGAAGCGGCGAAACTGGGGCGTTCCCAGTCGGGCCGGGTCGGTCAGATTTTCCCTGCTGTGGAAGACGGCGGGTTTAGGTACGGGCACCCGGGGTGCTCGTACTCAAGGGATGTCACCGCTAAAGCGGCGAAACTGGGGCGTTCCCAGTCGGGCCGGGTCGGTCAGATTTTCCCTGCTGTGGAAGACGGCGGGTTTAGGTACGGGCACCCTGGGTGCTCGTACTCGGGCGGTGTCACGGGTCAGGCAGTGAACATGGCGCCTTCCTGGTCTGATGGACCTCCTTCTTCACAATTCATCATTCATCATTCGTCATTCATCATTAGGTACTGGCACCCGGGGTGCCCGTACTCAAGGGATGTCGCCGCTAAAGCAGCGAAACTGGAGCGTTCCCAGTCAGGCCGGACGGCCAGATTTGCCCTGCTGTGGAACACGGCGGGTTTAGGTACAGGCACCCGGGGTGCTCGTGTTCAAGGGATGTCGCCGCTGAAGCGACGAAACTGGGGCGTTCCCAGTCGGGCCGGGTCGGTCAGATTTGCCCTGCTGCAGGTCACGACGGGTTTAGGTACGGGCACCCGGGTGCTCGTACTCAAGGGATGTCACCGCTAAAGCGGCGAAACTGGGGCGTTCCCAGTCGAGCCGGGTCGGTCAGATTTGCCCTGCTGCAGAAGACGGCGGTTTCAGGTACGGGCACCCGGGGTGCTCGTACTCAAGGGATGTCGCCGCTAAAGCGGCGAAACTGGAGCGTTCCCAGTCAGGCCGGACGGCCAGATTTGCCCTGCTGTGGAACACGGCGGGTTTAGGTACAGGCACCCGGGGTGCCCGTACTCAAGGGATGTCGCCGCTAAAGCGGCGAAACTGGAGCGTTCCCAGTCAGGCCGGACGGCCAGATTTGCCCTGCTGTGGAACACGGCGGGTTTAGGTACGGGCACCCGGGGTGCTCGTGTTCAAGGGATGTCGCCGCTGAAGCGGCGAAACTGGGGCGTTCCCAGTCGGGCCGGGTCGGTCAGATTTGCCCTGCTGCAGGTCACGACGGGTTTAGGTACGGGCACCCGGGGTGCTCGTACTCGGGCGGTGTCGCCGCTGAAGCGGCGAAACTGGGGCGTTCCCAGTCAGACCGGACGACCAGATTTGCCCTGCTGTGGAACACGACGGGTTTAGGTACGGGCACCCTGGGTGCTCGTACTCGGGCGGTGTCGTTGCTAAAGCGGCGAAACTGGGGCGTTCCCAGTCAGGCCGGACGGCCAGATTTTCCCTGCATTCATCATTCAGCATTCATCATTCAGCATTCTGCGCTGGGAGGGAGATATGGGCGTGATTTAGGTGTTGTTCTGCCTTGACAAAAAGGATGGTTTCAAGTAGAGTAATCCATTGTTTTTTGGGTGTCGTTCTTATCTAAACCAGGAGAAGCAAGATGCAAGCACGTTTCCCGATGTTGTTCTTGATGCTGAGCCTCGTGGGGCTAGGCGCTGAATTGGTTCGGAATGGCGACTTCGGGGGTGGGAATGCGGCCTACGGGGAGCTGCCACCCGAATGGAAGTTGGTTTCCGGGCAAGCTGGTTGTCTAGTTTACGTGAATGACGACGGTTTGGGGGACAGCCATTCGTTGCGTGGCAACGATTCCGGGATCGTGGCTCAGGAAGTCGAGTTGAGAGGCGGTGTGACCTATCGCTTGTCCGCGAGTTTGAAGGATGCCGGTGGGAAGCCTCAGGTTCAGGTGTTGGATGGCGAAGGGCAGGTACTATGCGGGATTGGCGGCGATGGCTTGCAGTCTCAGGTTTGGGAGCGTTGCCAGGTCGCCTTTGAATGTGGCAAGGCTGGTCGTCATGCGGTACGGATTCTGAGCTTTGGCAAGTGCTGGATTGACGATGTGTCCTTGGTTGACGATGTCGTTGCAGTTGCCGAGCCTGCCAAGGGCGTGGAGGCTGGTACCGGGAAGTTGGTGAATCTGGCCTTGGGGTGCAAATACGAGTTGAACCCGGCGCCCAATTACGGGTATTGCCGCGATGTCGATGACATAAAGCAGTTGACCGATGGTGTTTATACGGTTGGGTATTTTTGGACTCAGAAATCCACGGTCGGTTGGCGTAGTTCGACCGTAAGCACGGTGACCATTGACCTTGGTTCCGAAAAGCCGATTCGTGGCTTTTCATGGAATACGGCAGCCGGTGTGGCGGGAGTGACCTGGCCAAAGGCGATCCTGATCTTCGTCAGTTCGGACAAGAAAACCTGGCATTGGCAGGGGGATTTGGTAATCCGAAGCAATGAGGTCAACGGCAAGCCGCCGGCGGGCAAATATGCCGTCCATAGATATCATGCGGAGAACTTCTCGACGAAGGGGCGTTGGGTTTGTTTCCAAGCCGTCAATTCCCCATATACATTTGTCGATGAAGTCGAGGTCTATGAGGGGCCTGCGGAGAACATGACTCGCCCGATTGGTGGAAAAACCTATACGGACACAAAGTCTCATCATCTGGAGACCCTGATCCAGTCGTTGCTTTTGAGCCAGGTTGTTGATCTTCGCGAGCGTTCGAAGGGGTATGGCGAATCTATTCGTGGTTTGATCGATGTTGAACTGAAGCGTTGCCGCGAACAGATTGAGGCGATGCCAGTTCCCGAGATGGAGTCGTTCCGCAGCATCGTTCCGATGGGGTCGCTACATGTATCCTTGTTGTCGGCGAATCGTCATTTGCTTCGTGCCGGCGGTATCAAGTCTCCGATGTTTTGGCGTAACAATCGCTGGGACAACCTTGATATGTTTGAGGTGCCAAAGCCTGGAGTTTCCATGGAGCCGTTGGTTGTTGAGTTGATGCGCAACGAGGTTCGCGGGGAGACGGTGAACATCGCGAATCCCTTGGACAAAGCATTGGATTGCCAAGTTTCTGTGTCGGGCTTGCCATCGGATGCCGGGGTTGACATCCGTCAGGTTTTGTACACTGCGACGAAGGAAGAAGGCGTGATATCGGCGGCATTGAAGCCATTGGAGGAGGGCAAGCTCCGTTTGCTTTCAGGAATCAGCACGCAGTTGTGGATTTCGTTCAAGCGTCCTCAGTCGAAGGCAGGCCGCTATGATGGGAAGTTGCATTTGAGTTGGGATGGCGGTTCGATGGAGTGCGGCTTGTCGCTAGTCGTCCATGACCTTGACATGCCTTCGAATCCCTCGCTTCATTCAGGCGGGTGGGACTACACGAACCTGAAGGGAAACTACTACAGGAACCCAGGGAATCTGGAAGCGAATCTGGCGATGATGCGCGAAATCTATGTTGACAGCCCCTGGGGAACCGGTGTTACCGCGCCGGCAGGCGGGACGTTTGACGAGGAAGGCAACTTGACTGATGTCGCAAGCCTTGATTTCAAGAAGTGGGACGAATGGGTGGACATGTGGAAGGGATCGCGAAACTATTGCGTGTTCCTCAGCGTGTCGGACAAGTTCCGCGGCGAACCTATGGGCACGCCACGTTTCGAACGGATGGTCGATGGGTACTTCCATGCCTGGACCGACCACATGGAAGCGCAGGGGTTGAAGGGCGAACAGCTGCTCGTGTTGCTGTGCGACGAGCCGCCACTGCACAATTGCCACGAGATCATCAAGGTCTGGGGACAGGCGATGAAGAAGGCCAAGGTCACCTGCAAGATCTTCGAAGATCCGATTTGGACGGATGTCGATAAGGCGGATGCGGACATGTTCGAGGTTTGCGACATCATCTGCCCCAACACGGTTCATTGGGTGATGGGCGGCAAGAAGTTCCGCGACTACTATTTGGCTCAGCAACAGAAGGGACGCGAGTTGTATTTCTACTCGTGCTCAGGACCTGCCAAGTTGCTTGACCCGATTACGTACCATCGCCTCCAGCACTGGGTTTGCATTGCGATGGACGGCAAGGGGGCGTTCTATTGGGCATTGGGTTGCGGTGGCGGCGGCAATTCGTGGCAGACGTTCCTGCAACCCGGCACGGAGTATTCGCCGTACTTCGTCGGCAAGACGGATGCGATGGAAGGGAAGCATAGCGAGGCAATCCGTGAAGGCGTTCAGGATTACGAATACTATCAAATGCTGAAGGCGAAGGCGGCAAAGCTAAAGGCGGCGGGAAAATCGGCGAAACGCATCGAGGATTTCCTTGCCGAATCCGCCTGGCGTGCCTTGAAGCCGTACATAGACGACGGCGAGGGAAAGGCGCCAAAAGCCTACAATTCATGGAGCGAGCCACGCGACAGGTCGAATTTTGATCGTATTCGCCTTGAGGCATTGCGGCTGCTTGGCGAATAATGAGTGATTGAGTTAGGACACAGGAAAAGGAACACAAGATGGACAAACGGGAATGGTTCAAGTCGGCTAAGTTTGGCATGATGATTCACTGGGGGTTGTACAGTCTCCCGGCGGGCGAGTGGAAAGGCGCTCGCATGCCATACATTGGCGAATGGGTTCAGCAATACTTCCGTATTCCGAATGCGGAGTACCATGCGTTGGCACCCGCGTTCAATCCGATACTGTTCAACGCTGACGAATGGGTGCAGCTGGCGGTTGGCGCCGGAATGAAGTACATGGTGATCACGTCCAAGCACCACGATGGCTTTGCAATGTACCATTCCAAGGTCAGCAAGCTCAACATCGTCGATGCGACTCCGTTCAAGCACGACGTGATTGGCGAATTGGCCGAAGCCTGCCGCAAGCATGGAATCAAGTTCGGATTGTACTACTCCCAGGATCTTGATTGGTCGGAGCCGAATGGCGGTGGCTATACACGGGGGAAGACTTGGGGCAGGGGAAGCGCGGGATGGACCAACGACTGGGATTTCCCAGACAACGAAAACAAGAACTATACCCAGTGCTACGAGGCGAAAATCAAGCCGCAGGTGAAGGAAATCCTGACCCAGTACGGGGATTTGTGCCTGATTTGGTTTGACACGCCAACCACGTTGAGCCTGGAACAGAGCAAGGAATTGGCGGATATGGTTCACAAGTACCAGCCCAATTGCCTGGTCAATTCGCGGATCGGCAACGGAATGGGCGACTATCGCTCCATGGGGGACAATGAGATTCCCGACGAGACGATGCCCGAAGGCCTGTTCGAGTCTGCCTGTACGATCAACGATACATGGGGATACAAGAGCTTTGACAATAACTGGAAATCCGCCGATAGGATCATCGAGCTGAAGGAGCACTTGAATGCCCGTGGCTTGAACTATCTGCTCAATGTCGGCCCCGACTATTTGGGTCGCATTCCTGCGCCGTCGGTTGAGGTATTGCGTCAAGTTGGCCAGCGTTTGTCTTGACGACTTGGTCGTCCGTGTCGCCTTGCCTTTGGGTAAGGATTGCAAGCGTGATCCAGATCCATCGTTTTGAGAGGAGGTCGTCCCAGAGGCAGGCGACTGCAAGCGCCGCGATGAATGCTCCGGCGTAGATTGCTTTTCGTTGGTTCCATGCCAAGGCGATGAATGCCGCAATGACCAGCAGCGTAGCCGGGATTCCGTAGAAAGCCGCCAGGTTCAGGTATTCGTTGTGCGGGTCGATGAATGTGGCGTACATCTCCAGGTTCTTGGTCGTCCCGTACTGTTCCAATGTTTTCCTGATGCTGTTGACGTCTGCAAGCTTCGGGTATGTTTTTTTGATGCCTTCCGGGCTTTGTCCCAGCAGGCAGGTTCTGGCGTTGATGAAGGGCATTTTTGCATAGACGACTTGGTGGATGGCGTACATTCCCGGTGTTGAATTGATGAAGGGCGGGGTGGATTTGAGGGGGAATGTGACGAAGAGAACCGTTGTTTCGCAGACGATTGCGGAGCAGAGGAAAATGGCGACGGCGACGAATCGGCGCGCCTTTTTCGAGCACACGGGCAGGTTGTGGACCAGGAAAGCAAGGACGATCGCCTGGGCCAGGATGGCGTGCTTGCTCAAGGTTGCCGCCAAGGGAACAAGAGTGGCGGCGATGGCGGCAAGTATCGCAATCCATTGGGATTTCGATGCTTGTTTAAGTTTTGGTTGCAAGCCTAGGAGGGCGAGAGCCATAGGAAGCGGATAGAACGAACCCAGGGTATTTGGGTTTTTGAAGAGGAAGGCGTAGCGGCGTTCCAGGAAGCTGAGATTGCTGTTGACTTGATCGGGGCTGATGAAGGCGAAGCCCGTGTCGTTGATGCCCAGGCATTGGGATGCGAAGGCGTCGTAGCACCAGCCAAGAAAAATGGCACCCAGAATCGCAACGCCCGAAATCAGCATCGTCTTCCTGGAAAGGGGATGCTCGCGAAAGGCGACGAACAAGACGAATAGATAGGCAAGGACGGCGAGATTGTACCCATTTTCGCCGCCTTGGGGAAGATGGCTGATGGTAACCAGCCCCAGGCAGCAGAGCATGGCCCAAAATGGGGAGTAGGGAATGCGGACAAGTGAGCGGTAGTCCCGGTTGGCAAGCAGCGACAGGGCAATCAAGGGAGCTAGAAGGTCGGCGGCCAGAAGTGGTCCCGAAATCGGAAGATGACAGGATAAAAGTCCCAGGTATGCGACTAGAAGAAAGGGACAGGATTTGGCTAGGAATGAAGTGACCATGCGGGAAAGCCGTGTGAGTGCGTGAATCGGAGTGAAGAATGTCGAGTTTTGTGGAAAGTTTGACTGCTGAGGAGCGACGTCAATCCCGTCGCAATGCGTACGCATCGACCTGGTTTGGCTGCTTTGCCCACTTGATGCACGAGAGCAGTGCGTTGATCATCTTGTACTTGGCGATGTTGGGTTCCAGCGG
>JAGVUR010000095.1 GCA_019136135.1 Verrucomicrobiota bacterium | reverse complement strand
GGTTTTTTTGCGTTTTCAACCATGCACTTGAAAGTCTTGAATATAGGGTTAACTTTTGCCTTGTTCGGCTTTTATTTGATTATTCTGCCAGAAAGTCCCTGACAATAGAGAAGTTTTTTATCATATAGTGTCAAGCATGTAACAAAAGGGCATCACCATGATACCTAAGTACCAGGCGCATTCTCGGCGAGTCGAAGTTCATTTCTCGTTCCTCCTGTGTCGAATTGTCTTTCTGCTGTTCATGGTGCTGAGCCCGGCACGAGGTGGCGACAAGGCACGGGTGCCGCAAGTGACCCTTTCTGCGAATGCCACAACATATCAGCTTGCGGCAGGCTGGAACCTGATCAGCGTCAATCTGGAACTTGACGTGGCCTCCAAGACGCTACTTCAGAACAGAGGGGCAGTGGTACTGGATGCAAACAGCATGGCTTATGCAATCGGCGGGCACGTTGCCGTATCCCAGGCTTGCTGGATCTTTTGCCAGGCAGAAGAGGAAACGCTCACGCTCTCTGGCGACCCTCCGGAATACTTCGACTTTTTCGCCAGCCTCCAGCCAGGCTGGAATTTTGCCGGTCCATTGACGGACAGGGCATTGAGTGGCGATGGCATCGTTGCCTGGGGGTGGGACGGCCAGCGCTTTTGCCAGACCGACTCTCTGCTTGCCGGACACGGCTATTGGATATGCATGTCGGACGGTTATGTTGTGCCGCCAGCTGAAGATACGTATCTCGTTATTGACTTGTCTGAGGGACCAAGTGCCAGAACCTACCCGATCACCTGCCTTTCCACTCCACCGGACGGCGGCTGGACAGAAGAACACAAGACCACGAAGCTGGTGCTGCGAAAAATCCCTGCGGGCACCTTTATGATGGGTTCGCCGCAGAATGAGCTTGGGCGAGAAGGTGACGAAACCCAGCATCAGGTGACCTTGACCAAGGAGTTCTATGTCGGTGTGTTCGAGGTGACCCAGAAGCAATGGAACTTGGTGATGGGCGACTGGCCGAGTTGGTTCGAAAACGAATCTTGCCGCGACTCCCGCCCAGTGGAGCAAGTCAGCACCGAGGACATTCGGGGAAGTACGTCCGGCTTGGGCTGGCCATACAATAATAATGTTGATGCAGGTTCTTTCCTGGGGAGGCTGCGAAAAAAAACCGGCATGGAATTCGACCTGCCCACAGAAGCGCAATGGGAATACGCCTGCCGAGCCGGGACGACAACCGCCTTGAACTCGGGAAAGAATTTAACCGCTAAAGGGGAATGTCCGAATATGGATGAGGTCGGGCAATACAGATACAATGGCGAACATAGGGACGATAGCGATTATATTTATTGGCCAGCGGATGGTGATACATCAGGCGGCACTAACACAGTCGGCAGCTTTGAGCCGAACCGGTGGGGGCTGTATGATATGCACGGAAACGTACAGGAATGGTGCCTGGACCGGTGGAACGGGAATGCTTACTCACCGAAGGCGGTGATAGACCCCAAAGGCGATGAAAGGGCTTCCCATCGCGTCCTCCGGAGCGGCACCTGGTGCTACAAAGCGCACGACTGCCGTTCGGCGTACCGCGACTACGCTTGGCCGTCGGCTAAGTACGACGATGTGGGCTTCCGGTTGGCTACACCGCCGGCTGAGGATACCTATCTCGTTATTGACTTGTCTGCTGGTGCCAATGCCGACAACTACCCGGTCACCTACCGCGCCACCCCGCCGGAGGGCGGCTGGACAGAAGCGTACAAGACCACGAAGCTGGTGCTGCGAAAAATCCCGGACGGCGCCTTAACCATGGGATCGCCGGAGGATGAGCCTGGACGCGGCGCTGACGAAACCCAGCATCAAGTGACCCTGACCAAGGGGTTCTACATGGGTGTGTTCGAGGTCACCCAGAAGCAATGGAACTTGGTGATGGGCAACTGGCCAAGCGGTTTCTCCAACAAATCCTGCCGCGACTCCCGCCCGGTGGAAAGTGTCAGCTACGACGCCATTCGGGGAAATAATACTGGTTCATATTGGCCGGACAACAATGCTGTGGATGCCGACTCCTTCCTGGGGCGGTTGCAAGCCAGAACCGGCTTGCGTCTCGATCTTCCTACGGAAGCGCAGTGGGAATACGCCTGCCGAGCCAGGACGACGACCGCCGTGAACTCAGGGAAGGATGTGACCGGTGAAGAGGAATGTCCGAATATGGCCGAGGTCGGGCGATACAAGCACAATGGCGGAGTGGATGATTCAGGTGATGGCGGTCCTGTCAAAGTCGGCAGCTACAAGCCGAATCATTGGGGGTTGTATGACATGCACGGCAACGTATCGGAATGGTGCCTGGACTGGTGGGATGGGAGTGATTACTCAGAGCAGACGGTCACGAACCCGGCAGGCGATGCCGGCGAGATGCGCGTCTTCCGGAGCGGTAGCTGGTTTAACTCAGCGAAAGACTGCCGTTCGGCAAGCCGCAACGGGATCCAGCCATCGAGCTTTAGCACTTATGTGGGCTTGCGCCTTGCTGCGCAGCCAGAGCCAGAACCTAAGCCACAGGATACGTATTTCGTTATTGACTTGTCAGCAGGCGCCAGTGCCGAAAGCTACCCGGTCACCGGCCTTTCCGCTCCACCAGCCAACGGCTGGACAGACGAATACAAGACCACAAAGCTGGTGCTGCGAAAAATCCCGGCCGGGACCTTCATCATGGGATCGCCGGAAGCTGAGCTTGGGCACTATGATGACGAAACCCAGCATCAAGTGACCCTGACCAAGGATTTCTATGCAGGTGTGTTCGAGGTGACCCAGAAGCAATGGAGCTTGGTGATGGGCGAGGACTCCTGGCCGAGCTATTTCACCAACCCATCCTGCCGCGACTCCCGCCCAGTGGAGCAGGTCAGCTACGACAACATTCGGGGAAGTGACACGGGTTCGGGTTGGCCGGCCAATGGTGATGTCGACGCCAATTCCTTCCTTGGGAGGCTGCGGGAAAAAACCGGTCTGGACTTCGACCTGCCCACGGAAGCGCAATGGGAATACGCCTGCCGGGCCAGGACGACGACCGCCTTGAACTCGGGGAATAATTTGACCAATGCCGAGACTTGTCCGAACATGGTCGAGGTCGGGCGTTACAAGCATAATGGCGGCTCGGATGATTCCATGGATGTTGATACATCAGGCGGCACCGCCAAAGTCGGCAGCTATATGCCGAACCGCTGGGGGCTGTATGACATGCACGGAAACGTAGTAGAATGGTGCCTGGACTGGCGGCAGAGTGATTTGGGCGGCTTAGCTCAGACCGATCCCACAGGCGATGCCGAAGGTTCCCAGCGCACTAATCGGGGCGGCGGCTGGGGCCACGACGCTGCCAACTGCCGTTCGGCATATCGCGACAGCATTGTGCCGTCAAACCAGTACAAGGATGTGGGCTTCCGGCTCTTTGCGCGGTCACCCGAGGTTTCCTACCTCGTGATTGACTTGTCCGCAGGCTTCATGGCCAACAGCTACCCGATCAGCTACCGTTTCACCGCACCTGCCGACGGCTGGCCAAAGGAGTATAAGACCACAAAGCTGGTCCTGCGAAAAATCCCGGCCGGCACTTTCGACATGGGATCGCCGGAGGATGAGCTTGGACACTATGGTGACGAAACCCAGCATCAAGTGACCCTGACCAAGGATTTCTATGTCGGCGTGTTCGAGGTGACCCAGGAGCAATGGTACTTGGTGACAAGCTACTGGCCGAGCTATTTCAGACACGCACCCAGCCGCAACTCCCGTCCGGTCGAGAAGGTCAGCTACCACGACATTCGGGGAGGTGACGCCGGCGCGGGCTGGCCGGACAATAATGATGTGGATGCCAACTCTTTCCTGGGGAAACTGCGAGCCAGAACCGGCCTGGCCTTTGACCTGCCCACGGAAGCGCAATGGGAATACGCCTGCCGGGCCGGCACCTCAACCGCCTTGAACTCGGGAAAGGATTTGACCGCTGAAGAGGAATGTCCGAACATGGCCGAGGTCGGGCGATACTGGCGCAATGGCGGAGAAAACTATACAGAGTATGGTGATGAAACCGTTGGCTCTGCCATAGTCGGCAGCTATAAGCCGAATCAATGGGGGCTTTATGACATGCATGGCAACATAGCAGAATTGTGTCTGGATCGATGGGATCGTGATGATTACTCACCAGAGGCGGCAACAGACCCCATGGGCGATGCCTACGAGGAATCTCGCATCGTCCGGGGCGGTAGCTGGGCCCACCACAATGCGCGCGACTGCCGTTCGGCGTATCGCAATGGCGCTTCGCCAGCGGATCGGAAATGGTATCAGGGCTTCCGGCTCGTGATAACGGTTCCGTAGTCCCTCTTGCACTTACAACCTGTTTTTAACCACGAAAAGGCACGAAGAACCATTGAAGTTCTTCGTGCCTTTTCCTTTGGTTCGCTGTTCTTATGAGTTTCGCCGCCTGCCCATGCCTCCTCCGCCACCCATACCTCTGCCTCCGCCTCCCATGCCTCTGCCTCCTCCACCCATGCCGAAGTGGCTTTCGACATTTGCCTTCTCCAGAGCGGTCAACTTGCCATTTTTCCAGTTTTCAACGGCATTGCGAACCGTTCCGCCTGCGGCTCCCGCGAAGACTTGGATTCCGGCCGCCGAGAGAACCTGCCAGGCGTTCGGACCGACGTGTCCAGTCAGCACTGCCTTGGCATCATGCTGAACCACCAGCTGTGCAGATTGAATGCCGGCACCTCCGCCCAAGTTCTGATTCGGGTTCTCAATCACTTCAAAATTCATTGTATCGGAGTCGATAACAAGGAAATAAACGCATCGTCCAAAACGCTGATCGACTTGATCGTCCAATGTTTTCCCTGTGGAACTAACTACAATTTTCATGTTTTTTTCCTCCTGTTTTGCTATGGTGGACAAAGTTTTCTCAAACCGTTTTCCCTTGCAGGATCATGCGGATTTTCCGCCAAATGTCACGGATGACTTTTGCGGCTTGGGAGTTGCTGTCGTAGTCCAGGACAGTTTTTCCGGCCATTAGGGCACTGTTGACTGCCCGGTCAAAGGGGATTTTCCCGATGACTTTTGAGCCATGTTCTGCTGCGATTTCTTCGATTCGTGCAGCCTGTTCATCATTCAGGTCCGCTTTGTTGATGACGATGGCGGTGGGCACGGCAAAATGTTTTGCCAGGGCCATGACACGTTCCATATCATGGACACCGGATACGGTCGGTTCGGTCACAATCACGACCAGATCCGTTCCGGAGACGGATGCAATGACTGGACAGCCGGTTCCTGGAGGTCCATCGGCAATGATATAGTCCTTTTTCAGTTCGGATGCCAGCTGGGCTGCGCGATTGCGCACTTGGGTAACTAGGCGTCCGGAATTCTCTTCGGCGATTCCCAGCCTTGCATGCACCATCGGACCATATTGCGTATTGGAAACAAACCAGTTGCCGGTGATATTGTCCTCGCAGTCAATAGCAGAAATCGGGCAGACCCGAGGGCAGAGTCCGCATCCCTCGCAGGCAACGGGATCGATCTTGTAAACTGTCTTGCCAGGCTGGCTGGCCGACGGTTCCAGATGAATCGCATCAAAGTGACAGGCTTCGGCACATTGTCCGCAACCAACACATTTTTCCGGATCGATGACAGCCTTGATGCTTCCCGTGAAGGCATGCTTTTCGCGCACTTCAGGTGCCAAGAGAAGGTGCAGGTCCGCGGCATCGACGTCATTGTCGGCAAGCACTTCCTGACCTGCCAGTTGTGCCAGGCAGGAAGTCAGGGTTGTTTTGCCGGTGCCGCCTTTGCCGCTGATCACCGTGACTTCCCGATATCCGGATTCTGAAGTGCCCTTTTCAAAGGGCGGAAATTCCCGGTCTTCCGGATTCATTTCCATTTCCTCGGGAACCGGTGGCAGCGCGCAGGCCATGCGGTCATAGATATTCAGTAGGTTTTCGGCGAGTTCCGGGAAATGATCGACCAGGATGCCGCCTTCGGCATAGGTCTCGGCATACTCCCGGCTAAAGGGAATGCGTCCCGCAATCGGTACTCCGACCTGTTCTGCATAATCAGCAATCAGGCGATCCTCACCATCAGAGCGATTGACGATAATTCCTGTTGGAACGCCCAACTTCAAGGTCAGGGCGACGGCCAGTTTCAGGTCGTTCAGGCCGAACGGGGTCGGCTCGGTGACCAGCAGGGCAACATCGGCATCCTGAACTGCGGTAACGACGGCGCAGGCAGTCCCCGGCGGAGCGTCGATGATGTTGATGGCATCCTTGTCGATGTACTGCTTGACTGCACGAACAACAGTCGGTGAAAGGGATTCGCCGACATTTAGCAGCCCATGGGCAAAAAAGAACGGAGCAGGGCTGTCCGATGCCTGCACCTTGCCAATCTCGGTCTGCTCTTCGGTCAACGCCCCGTTTGGGCAAACCCATGCGCAGGCGCCGCAGGAATGGCAAAGCTCATTGAAAATCAACACTTTCTTCTTGACCATGGCAATGGCGTTGTAGTTGCATACCTCCGCGCATTTGCCGCAGGCTTGGCATTTGCTTGCATCCCAGACAGGCTTGGGAACCTTGACGGAAACCTCCTCCGAAAAGTCCGGACGGACAAAAAGATGATCATTGGGTTCCTCGACATCGCAGTCCAGCAAGCGAACCTTCTTTTGATTGACCGCTGATTTCTGCTGTTCCCTCTTGGCCAAAGCATACGCCAGATTGACGGCAAAAGTCGTCTTTCCAGTGCCGCCTTTTCCACTTGCTACAGTAATGATCATCGTTTCTGCCCTGCTTTTTATTTTGCGTTGTTGTGTTGCGTAAAGAGTTGGGGCATGGGCAATTCTCAGCCCATCCCCAAAGTTGAGTGGAAGCACTCCTTACTTGTTCGCTTCCGTGTTTTCGAGGTCGGCCAATCGCTGACGGATGTCGGCGCTAAGCTGCTCCAGGTTGGCCAGTTGGCTTTTCAGTGCGGCCTGTTCCTGTTCAGCCGTGGCACCACCCCAGGCAGCCTGGGGATTGAAGGGCTGTCCGCGACCGGCACCATAAAAGCCCCGGCCAAAACCGCGACCAAAACCACGACCAAAACCACATCCGAAGCCGCGTCCGAAACCAAAGCCGCCACGTCCGCCAACCGGATTCATGGAGCGGGAAAAGCCGTAACCAGAGCAATAGCCAGCCCCGCGACCCGTCATCGGTCCCAATCCCATCGGTCCTGTTCCATTTCTTCTAGGCATAGTCAACCTCCTTTTTAATGTTGAAAATTAATTCCTTAAAGCTAGCTTTGAGTGTTGCCAAAATCAATTGCAACGGCTGCTTGACTTTATAACAAGCAATATCCATGCCAGATTCGCAAGGCGTGGTCGGTTCTGGGGCGGGTCAGCTAGAAAACAGGCGAATTTTAACAGATGTGAAAAATCTTTTGTTTGTTTTAAAACTAGCAATAATCGTGCAAAGTGATATAGTTAATGCTGATAACATTGCAAAGTGCAACATTACAAACCAATATAATATGGAGGTTTTTTAGGCGATGGGCAAGCGTTCCAAGAATTTGTTTCCTGGTTTCGGGGCTTTGGAATTTGCGATTTTGGATTCCTTGAACGAGGGTGTATTCACGGTTGATCTTGATTGGCGCATCACCAGTTTCAATCGTGCAGCCGAGCGTATCATCGGCATTTCTCGCGATCAGGCTTTGGGCTGTCGTTGCTCAGAAGTATTCCGGACGAGCGTCTGCGAGCGTGATTGCGCCTTGCGTCGAACGTTCGAGAGCGGGTTGCCGGTTGTTGATGCTTCGGCGCATATTGTCAACCAGGAGGGGCAGCGGATACCCATCCGTGTTTCGACCGCGTTATTGAAGGACAGTTCCGGAAAGATCATTGGCGGCGTTGAGACTTTCCAGGACATGACCCAGATCGAGCAACTTCGCAAGCAATTGCATTCTCGCTACAGCTTCGAGGACATCATCGGTCGCAGTCCTGTCATGCTTGAGCTTTTTGATCTTCTTCCGCAAGTCGCCGCCAGTTCCTCCACGGTTTTGATCGAGGGTGCCAGCGGCACCGGCAAGGAGCTATTTGCCCGGGCGATACACAATCAGTCGTCGCGTAGCAAAAAGCCGTTTGTGCCGATCAACTGCGCCGCGTTGCCGGACAACTTGCTTGAAAGTGAATTGTTCGGCTTCAAGGCCGGCGCGTTCACCGATGCGAAGCGCGACAAGCCGGGCCGCTTTGCCTTGGCGGACGGCGGCACGATTTTTCTCGATGAAATCGGCGATATTTCCCCGGCCATGCAGGTTCGGCTGCTCCGGGTATTGCAGGAACGTGTGATCGAGCCATTGGGCGGAATCAAGCCTATCCCTGTTGATGTTCGGGTCATTGCCGCAACCAACAAGAATCTTGCCAGTCTTGTGGAGGAGGGGGTATTCCGGGAAGATCTTTTTTACCGTATTCGAGTTGTTTATTTGCAGTTGCCCGGGCTAGCGGAGCACAGGGAAGATATCCCGCTTCTGGTCGAGCATCTGATCAACAAATTCAACAATCTGCAGAACAAGAGCATTTCTGGGGTCAGCGATGAGGTCATGGCCAGGCTGATGGAACATGATTTCCCGGGCAATGTCCGGGAATTGGAGAATATCATCGAGCAGGCCTTCGTCCTTTGCAGGGGTGGGCAAATCGAAGTAAAACACCTGCCGCCTGAACTGCGCCAGGAAATCGAAGGAAGCCCCGGCAAGAAAGGACAGGTGCGGCTTGATAGCCTGGAAAAGTCTGCTATCGAAGAGGCGTTGATCCGAAGGCGAGGAAATCGACGCCAAGCCGCTGAAGACCTAGGCATCAATGTCAGTACCCTCTATCGCAAGATCAGAAATTTAGGCATCGTCACACCAGCAGAGGACGGCAGGGGGAAACGAAGAAAATGCTGAATGCTGAATGCTGAATGAAGAAACGTCAAGTTCCTGAACCTCAAGTCCCATAGTCCCAGTCTCATGTCCCAGTCCTATGGGTCACATTCGTCCCAAAAGTCTCATATGTCCCAGTCCCAAAACCTTAAATGCCGAACTTTGGATGCATGTCACATGGTTTTTGAGTACGAAACCGATGAATTTTGAATGCTGAATGCTGAATTATGAATGCTGAATTATAAATGCTGAATTGTAAATTATGAATTATGAATTATAAAATATGGATGCTGGATATTGGATATTGAATACTGAGTGTTGAAGTGATGCGAGGAGCTATGAACAAGAACACCATTACATTGCCGCCCGAGACGGTGCCTGTCAAGATTGAAGCTGACATCTGCGTGGTTGGAGGAAGCTGCACAGGCGTATTTGCCGCGTTGCGCGCAGCGAGGCTAGGCGCGAAAGTCGTGCTGCTGGAAAAGTCGAATCGCCTGGGCGGAGTGGCCACCCTTGGACTGGTTGGCATGTGGCACTCGCTATTTGATATCACCCAACAGCAGCAGATTATCGGTGGACTGACGTTCGAGACCCTTGAACGCCTGGAAAAAACTGGAGCCTGCAGTACTTTCAGAGAGCCGACCGATTATTATGGCATCCGACTGAATTCCGAGGAACTCACCCTGGAGCTTGATACCATGGTGACGACCGAGAAGAATATCACCCTGTATTTGCATACATCGTTCTCCCAGGCGGTACTGTCCGGTCCCGGTCAGGTTGAGGCGATTGTCGCTGAAGACAAGTCAGGTCGATTCGCCATTCGTGCCAGCGTGTTCATCGATGCATCCGGCGATGGTGTCTTGGCGCGCAGCGCTGGCATGACCATGCGTCGCGTCGAGCATCCGCAGCCGCCGACTAGCTGTGCCCGATTCAGTGGCTGGTCCTTCCCAAAGGGCTTTAATTTGCGGCAATGCATGGACAAGTACCGAGAAGAGTTGCCGGACTTGCCTTGTGGCTATTACTGGAGCATGCCCATTCCCAACAGCCAGCTCTATATGCTCGCCGGTACGCGAGTCATGCAATGCGATTGCAACGATCCGGATGAAATAACACGCGCGGAAATAATGTCCCGTCGCCAGATCAAGGCTATTCTCGACATGCTCCGTCGAGAATTTCCGGATCAGAAGTTCGGCTTGGAGGCGATGCCCTCGGCGATCGGCATCCGTGAAGGTCTCCATGTCGAGTCGATAGGAGCGCTCATCGGCGAGGAACTGTTGGCTGGACGCCGCTTCCCCGACGCTATCGGCAATGGCACCTACCCGGTTGACATTCATAATGACACGGACGCAACGATCAGCTTCAAGAAACTAGACGGCACGATGCGCGTCTACAGGGCCGACCAATGCATCCGCACCGAGCGTTGGTTGCCGGGGGGAGAAGTGCTGCCCTATTACCAGATTCCGTTGAGCTGCCTGATTCCCAAGGGCGCCGTCAATCTCCTTGCTACAGGTCGAATGCTGGACGCTGACCGGGATGCATTCGGCGCCGTCCGTGTCATGGTCAATCTCAACCAGTGCGGCGAAGCGGCAGGCGTCGCTGCCTGGCAGGCTTTGCGAGATGGCAACGGAGTGGCGAATATCGATAGTGCCGAGACCCGAAAACTGCTGAAAGAGGGCGGCTCCATCATCCTTTGACGGCAAATTTCAATCGACAGCAACGAGATTCGATTTTTTTTAGATTTTCATTTGACATGCAACTGTGGGGCGTTATAATTTATGTCAAATAAGTTAATTATAATTAACCAGAAGTTAATATTGGTATGGGATCATTGCCGGTCCAATCTATTGCGCATGCATTTCGGGTGCTGGATGTGTTGTCGGTTGAAGGGGCGAATCTGAGTTCGCTGAGCCAATCGTTGGGCTTGAGTGCTCCGGGCACCTTGAAGATTGTGAAGACGCTAGAGGCATTGGGGATGATTCATCGCGGTACTGACAAGCGTTACGAGCTGTCGGTAGGTTGTGGCAAGTACGCGCGGGCGTATTGTGCACAGCACCCGTTGCGGGAGTTGGCTCGACCGATTCTGGAGCGGCTTTCGCTGGAGGTGAATGACCGTGTCGTGCTGTCGGTTTTGCAGGGGGCTTTGCAATCGACGCTGCTAGTTGTCGATTCTCGACAGTACCTGCGTCATCATGAGTTGGAGATACCGCACGGATCGCATCCTAGTTTGCAATTGGCGACGGGACGGGTGCTGCTGGCGAATGCGCCATGGGAGTATGCGCTGGAACAGTTTGCATTGTATCCGGCGGAGTGTTTGCCTACTGATATTCGTGATGAGAATGACCTGAAGGTTTTGCTTGCGGAGGTGCGTCGAGATGGTTATGCGCTCGTTCCGACATCGCAACCACAGGTAAGCTACCTAGCGGTACCGGTGTGTGGTCATAGCGGCGTTGTGGTCGCTGCTTTGGGCATGCATATCACTGCGCCCAAGAAATTTGATGATTCGTTAGCGTTGGCGCGGCAGGTTGCCGAAGAACTTGCCAACGCGGTGGTGGTTCCATAGGAAAATTAGAAAAGGGGTGGCAACATGAGTACGATTTTAGAACCGGCGAGAGAATTACCAGTTATTGACGATGTTGATGTTGTCGTTGCAGGCGGCGGACCGGGCGGATTTCCCGCAGCGGTGGCGGCGGCGCGACGTGGCGCGAAAGTCCTGCTGATCGAACGCTACGGCATCCTCGGTGGTCTGGCAACAGGTGGACTGATGGGACCGCTTTTCGGTTACGCCTATCGCAAGACCGACATCATCCTCGGCGGCATCCCTGTCGAAATCTTGGAGCGACTCAAGGCGCTAGGCGGCGTCTTCCCGGATTATGTCAAGCAAAAGGGCGCCATTCAATTTGCCCCGGAAATGGCCAAGCACGTCGCAGATCACATGGTGGTGGAATCAGGGGCAAAACTGCTCTTGCACGCATGGGTAGTCGATGTTGTTAGCCAAGGGGACCGCATCGACGCCGTCATCATTGAGAGCAAATCCGGTCGTCAGGCTGTGCGCGCCAAGTACTTCATTGACGCGACCGGCGATGGCGATCTGGCCTATCACCTGGGATGCGACTACACAAAGGGCCGTCCCGCCGATGGCAAGACGCAGCCGATGGGAACCAAATTCCGCATTGGAGGAGTCGATATGGTCAAGGCAAAGGAGCACGATAAGGCAAGCCGAGAATTTGTCGCCAAGGCGATTTCCGAGGGGCGCATTCCGGCTTACCACACCTTTGCCGGGGAAGTCAGCGACCAAGGGATTACGCTGCAACCGGATGAATCGACGCCGACCGTCACGCGTTGCGCAGGCGATGCTACCAACGTGCATGACCTCACTCGTGCCGAACTCAAAATCCGTCGCGACACATTGGCCATCGTAGATTTCTATCGGAAGTACGTTCCTGGCTACGAAAACTGCTATCTGATGGAAACGCCATTTGCAGTGGGCGTGCGAGAGACCCGGCAAATCATCGGCGAGTACGTTCTGACGGGTCACGATGTGCTCAATAGCCAGCGATTTGACGACACGGTCGCCCGCGGCTGCTGGTTCATTGACATTCACTGTCCTCTCGGGCGCTACAATGGCCAGACCAATCTTTGCGACAAGCGTTGCACGATCGAGCCTCCTTGCATCATGAAGACCAAGTACCCCGATCAGCTCTACGACAATATGTTCGGGTTCAAGGTCGTGGACGAAAACATGTGGTACGATATTCCTTACCGCTGCTTTGTGCCGAACAAGTCGTCGAACCTGCTGGTATCGGGACGTTGCCTGTCTGCCGACAGCGGTGGCATGGCATCAGCCCGTGTGATTGCCACCTGTTTCGCCATGGGCGAGGCCGTCGGCGCCGCTGCCGCGCAGTGCGTCAAGAAGGGCATCGCACCGCGAAAGGTCGATGTCAAAGCCCTGCAGGACGATCTGCGTGCTGCAAATGTGCCGTTGTAAAATGATGTTTTAACCACTTGGTAGAGGTGGAATGTAGGGGCGAAAAATCTTTCGCCCCTATGTTACCAGCGATGACAACAATGCCGTGAATATGATTTGGCATAATCACGATTTCATCCAATTTTACATGTGGGAAATGGACTGGAATATTATCCCAACATTGGCGCACAATATTTCCCGTTCATTCAATCCCATTTCACCATTTGCGACTTCCCAAAACAGGCATGTCCGGTTGTAGGTACAGATGATTACAAAATAGACCCCAATCCGGGAATAATCGTATCCCTGCAATCGGATGGAATCGCGGTTCCGTTGGTTGGCTAGTGGCGAAAAATAGTTCGCCCCTGCATAGCATGAATCATGCGTCATACTGTTACCTCCCCGTTCAACCTGGATTCCCGTGAACACCTAACGAGGGACGCTATTGCCGGGGCGACACCTCAAGCGCCTCGTAGATCTTGCGTTGTTTTTCCAGCGCTTCCCTGACGATGGGCGCCCGTCCCGGCTCGCATATGACCTGTATTGATTCGAACTCCAGAAGCAGACCATCCATCGTATAGTCCTTGTAGAGGTCCTTTTCCGACATTTTCCCGTTGATGTACGCCAGGTATATCAGGGCGACGAACTCGACGAAGAGCTTCCCGTCGAGCGACGCTTCCGAGGAGGCGAGCAGGCGCCTGCAGTTGAGGCGTTCCTTCAGGTTGCCGAAAGCCTTTTCCACAATGTCCTTCCTGCGGTAGATGACCAGCGCCAGGACCGGATCCTTCACCTCGTTGCTGACCAGCGCGAAGAACCGGTGCCCCTTGCGCTCCTCCCTGACGGCGTCTTCCCTTGTCCTTACGCTGATGACAAAACGGGAGGAGGTCAGGGCAAGGGAACTGATGGCCGCCATGGCCTCCAGTGAGCATTCCTATGAGGAAGTGCTTCGGTTCATCAAAGGATGACGGGGATGGACTGGGGAAGCTGATTCACTCACAATTTGAGTGTAAAAAAATCAGGAAATTAACATTATAGTTTACAAAATTTACGATTATTACCGCTTGTGAAGAAATGTCCGGCCACGTTGATCCCGTGAAGGGGACTACTTGCCGCCGGACATCTGTTGGATTTCGTCTCCATATTGATGGAGCACGGGCTGAGCGGATGGGACGGTTCATGTCCTTGCCGTGAATCGTGCTCACGAGGCGGAAGCCCAGATTGTTGTTCCGGTTCGATGGCGAGTTCCTGTTGCGGTTCGCCGAGCGGCAGTTGCTCGCGTTGTTGTTCCAGCTACCGCCCCGGTTGACGCGGTTGGACCCACCGGCAGCGCCTCGACTCCGCCAGCCTAAAATGAAAATAGTCAATTGATGCCTTCGCCTTATGTGCCAATACCTGGGCGCAAGCCGAAGAAAACGGCATCAGCGCAAACAGCCCGCACATAATCAACCATTTTTGCCTCGCTGATCACCTCCTCCGTAAATTGGTGTTCACGATATCGTACTTGACGCACCAGGCGGTGGTATCTGCGCTGCTGAAAGCGTAATAATCCGGGAAACACCCGGACACCGAGATACGGAAATCCCTCCGAACACGGAGCAAACAGCATTGCTTCTGTCTTAATTGACAGTGCCCTCTCTCTTGAGAGCCACTCGGTGAGTGCATCGCAATACCCCCAAAGTACCGCTTTGTTGTCAGCGAACAGCAGCATGTCGTCCATGTAGCGGATGAAGCCAGGCACGCCCTTGTCTTCCTTGACAAAATGATCCGCTCCATCCAGATAGAAATTGGCAAACCACTGACTGGTCAGGTTGCCGATGGGTAGCCCTTTGCCTGGGTTCTGCCCAGGAAAGGGATGACAGACAATGCGGGCAAGCAGATTAAGCAGGTTTTGTTCACGAAAGAGCCGAGCGAGCAGGTTCAGAAGAATCTCATGATCGACGCTGTCAAAGAAGCGCTTCACATCAAGCTTGCAGAAATATCTGAACCGACGCGCAAACTCAAGCGCCCGCAAAACTGCGCGATGAGTTCCCTTGCCCTGCCGGCAGGCGAA
>JAGVUR010000013.1:9379-24397 GCA_019136135.1 Verrucomicrobiota bacterium | reverse complement strand
CTGGGGGGCACCTTGGGTGGTCGGGGGGGCACCTTGGGTGGTCGGGGGGGCACCTTGGGTGGTCGGGGGGGCACCTTGGGGGGTCGGGGGGTCACCTTGGGTGGTCTGGGGTCACCTTGGGTGGTCGGGGGGGCACCTTGGGCGGCCTGGGGGGCACCTTGGGCGGTCTGGGGGGGCACCTTGGGCGGTCTGGGGGGCACCTTGGGTGGTCTGGGGGGCACCCAGGTCGGACAGGTCGGACTGGGTCGGACAGGTCGGACTGGGTCGGACAGGTCGGACTGGGTCGGACAGGTCGGACTGGGTCGGACAGGTCGGACTGGGTCGGACGTGTCGGACAAATCATTCAGCATTCATAATTCATAATTCATAATGGAGTTGATTTTTGGCATGAAATTGTGCATATTATAAATATTATTTTTTAGGTTGAAAAGCTGGACTATATGGAGAAAATGATGAAGAAAGCATTGGGTTTGTTGCTGGTTTGCTCCGTTTGCTTTAGTGGTGTTCGCGAGGAATTGCTTGATGGAGTGAAGTCGATTGATTCAGGTGGTGTGCCTGGGGCGATTTTGTGCCTTGATTCATCTGCCCATCCCTTGGTAGTTGGGAATGTCAGCGGTGCGAAGCAGGCCGTTGCGGCGTATGCGGAGTATGGTCGCGGTCGCATTGTTGTGTTGTCGCATCCATCGTTTTGCAATGCGGATTCATTGAAGAAGGTCGATACCCGTCGTTTTATGCAGAATGCCTTGTCTTGGTTGAATCAATCGAAGGGCAAGGTATTTGTGTACAAGTACAACGAGGCTAATGATGGGATGAGCGAGCTTGGGGCTTCTGTTGTCGAGGATCTGTCGGCTTTAAATACTTGTGGTGTATTGATTGCGTATCCTGACAGTTTGCCTGCTGGTGATTTGGATGTTGTCCGTGATTTCATCAAGGGTGGCGGCGGCTTGCTGTGCACTGGAATTGGTTGGGGTTGGCAACAGTTGAATCCCTCGAAGACGTTGCGTGACGACAACCAGTTCAACAAGCTGCTCGGTCCCGCTGGTTTGCTGGTCAATAACGAATACGCACATCGAACGGGAAATGGCTATGTCACCGATGGACCATTGCCGAAAAACGTGAATGTCCGCGAAGCGTTGGAGTTCGCCAAGACGTTCGAGGCGCAATTGAAGCAGGTTAACAATACGCTGATTTCGGCAAGATCGGTTCTGCCGACTGAGGGGAGCGCGTTGAAGGGCGACTTGGAGGCGTTTATTGGAGGCTCGAATCGTCGCCGCTATCCAACAGTCGAGCGTCCATGGCGTTCGAGCGATTTGCGCGATCGCCTTGGTGCCGTTGCATTTACGAGTGATTGGCAAGCGTCATTGGGCAAGCGTTGCGACGCCCATCCCGGCGCACGCTCCTATCCAGGATTGCCTGAAAAGGATGTGATGGTGACCAAGGAGCTTGAGTTTGATTTGTCGCGCCCACGCTGGCATAGCACGGGATTGTTCGCTGTCGCGGGGAAGCCCGTCGAAGTCACGGTTCCCGAAGGATATCCGGCTTTGAGGCTGAGAATCGGCACGACCACCTGTGACAATACGCGGCACGACAGCTGGTCGCGCATGCCCAAGGTTGACATGGAAGTTCCGTTGCAGGCCGGCAAGAACGAGATCACAAGTCCATTTGGCGGGTTGATTTATCTTGTTGTTCCCAGCAATCGTCCTCGCTTGAAGGAGTATCCCGCTTCGAGTCTGTCCGGTCGAATCAAGGTTACGATAGGCAATGCATGTCCTTCCACATGGTACAAGATTGGTCGTGACACGTTGCCCAGCTGGAGTGCTCAACTGGCTGAATGTCCGTCGCCATGGGTTGAAATCGAGAGTGACAAGATCATTTTGACTGTCAAGAAATCCGATGCGAAATTGTTGGAGAACCCAGACGAATTGATGGCTGTCTGGGACAAGGTGGCAGATTTGAATGCTACGTTGACGTGTTTGCCGTTAACCCGTCCTTCCCAGGAGCGTTTTTGCATGGACGATCAGCTATGCGCCGGTTGGATGCACGCTGGCTATCCGATCATGTTGCCGATGGTTACCGCGAAGGATTTGCTCGGCGCAAAGAAGTTGACGACAGAAGGGGACTGGGGCTTCTACCATGAAATCGGCCATAATCACCAGAATCACGATTGGACATTTGATGGCACCGGCGAAGTGACGGTGAATTTCTTCACGCTGTACGTATTGGAGAAACTTTGTGGCCAGAAGCCACGTGATACGCGCATGGACGAAGCTAAATTTCTGGAAACTGTGAAGCGATGGGTCAAGAATGGAAAGAAGTACGACGACTGGAAGCGCGACCCGTTCCTGGCGCTGGAAATGTTCGTTAGGCTCCAAGTCGCATACGGCTGGGAGACGTTCGAAACGATGTTCGCGGAATACCGCGAGCTGACGGATGACAAACGCCCGAAGAACGACCAGGACAAGCGTGACATGTGGGTGCTGAATTTCTCCAGGTTGACAGGCGACAATATCGCGTCGGTGTTCGATGCTTGGAACGTGCCCATCAGCGACTCGGCGCGGCAAGCTTGCGCCAAGTATGGGAAACCCAAGGACGACAAGCTGTTTGCGGGATTGGAAAATTAACGGGCAATGGTTCAGGGGCAACTGCGAAACAGTTTAATTCCCCAAGGCATATTGGCAAAAGGTCATTGTGCCGTTACCTTAGGAGCCGTTCAACAATTAAGTTTATATTTCCGGTTTCTTTTGATTGCCATGATGAACGAGATGGCGGCAAATTTAGGCAGGTACAATGAGTGAGGGTGAATTGTCAAGGGATTTGTCTGCTCAGTCTCATTTTGGGACTCCTCTTGGACGTTTGGTTTTGTGGTTGGTTGCCTTGTCCTTGTGCTGTTACGGCGTGTTTTTCATTTACAGCACCGGGTACATTGGCGATGCGTATCCAGTTCGTCCCAATTGGATTCGTCAATTGGTTTGGCTTGCATTGGGTTCGTTGCTTGGCTGGCTTCTTGGTCATGCCCATCCCCGCGGCCTGCCCTGGCGAACGTTTGTCTGGGGCGGGTATGGGGCGAGCCTGATCCTGTTGGTTGTCGTTATGTTTGCAGGTCGTTCCATCGGGGGCGCTAGGCGCTGGCTTCAGCTTGGTCCCGTTATGATCCAGCCTGCGGAGTTTGCCAAGTTCTTCACGTTGATGGCTTTTTGCGAATTGCTGTGCTGGATGCCTACGGGATTTCGCAGCCTGGTCATCAAGTGGATTCTGTTATCAGGCTTGTTTTTGGCTCCGTTTCTGCTGATTGTACTCGCTCCCTCGGTTGGCAATGCGTTTTCTTTGTTGCCTGGTGTGCTGTGCGTTGTCGGAATCTATTTGCTGGGGCGTCGATTGTGGGCGACCTTGGTGTTTTTTGGGGTGGTCCTGATCATTTGCTTTTGCGGTTTTGTGGTTCAAATCCGCGCCAGCCAAGAAGCTGGTTCGGGCGGCGGGAATGTCGCGCTGGGAGGCTTCTTCAAAGGATACCATTCCAGGCGCATTGCCGATTTCCTGACGCCTCGGGGCGGCTGGAACGAACGCCAGTCGCTGATGACCTTGGCCAGTGGCGGTCGATTCGGAAAGGGATATCTTCAGGGTGACATGAAAGGCCTGGGATACCTGCCACGTACGGTTGCTCCGACGGATTTCATTTTCTCGGTCATTGGCGAAGAACTTGGCTTCTACTTGGGATGCCTGCCAATCCTGTTGCTCTATATGGTCCTTTTTTGGCTGGGCTTCCATTGGGCAGGTCATTCGAATGACGAATGTGCCGGATTGAGATGCGTTGCCGTCCTGATGCTTCTATTGACCCATGTTCTGGTCAATGTTGGCATGACGGTACGGCTGGTTCCGATTATCGGGCTTCCTCTGCCGTTTCTCAGCTATGGCGGCAGCTTTACCGTGACGACATTCCTCTGCCTTGGGGTGTTGCATTCCACTTCCAGGATGAGTTGCGGTGGGCTGATGTCCGCTGATTCTCCGAAGTCAAACGAGTGGAGCCTGGGGCGTTTGCTGAGGATACGTATTCAGCGGGTCAAGTGAAGATCTACAATTCAGGAAGCATGCGACCTGATGGCCTGGATGTTGGCTCAACGGAGTGAGCTTTGGGATGCTTTCCTTGCAAGCTTGAGTGGCAATTGGGCATCTTGTGTGGAAAGGACATCCTGGAGGAGGATTGGCGGGCGAAGGCATTTCACCCTTGAGCACAATTCGATTCTCATGGGTTTTGCCTGGAACTGGATTGGCAGATAACAAGGCGCGCGTATAAGGATGAATCGGGTTGTCCATGACTTCCTGGACAGAACCCATTTCAACAATGTGACCCAAGTACATGACGGCAACTCGCTGGGAAATGTGCCTTACCACACTTAAGTCGTGGGAAATGAACAGGTAGGAAAGCTTGTGCCGCTTCCGTAAGTCGGCGAGGAGGTTGATTACCTGGGCCTGGACCGAGACGTCAAGCGCGGAGACCGGCTCGTCGCAAACGACCAATGACGGCTTGAGCGAGATCGCGCGGGCAATGCTGATTCTCTGTCGCTGCCCGCCTGAGAATTCATGCGGATACCTGTAGAGGGAGGCATGGTCGAGTCCGACTTCGTCAAGGAGTCGTTTTGCCGCTTGGAGTTGGGTTTCTTCCTTTAGGAGCTTGTGGTGCACGAGTCCTTCTGTGACGAGTTCCAGGACTGTCATCCTTGGGTTGAGTGAAGCGTATGGATCCTGAAAGATCATCTGGCATCGCTTTCGTACAGAACGTCGTTTTCGTTCAGAGAGGTCGGTGAGTTCGATGCCATCGAATCGGATTGAACCTTCCCTTGGTTTTTCAAGTCCCATGACGGTTCTTCCGAGGGTTGTCTTGCCGCAACCGGATTCTCCGACAAGTCCCAGGGTTTGGCCGGTCTGGATGTCAAGGGTGACGCCATCAACCGCCTTGACATATCCAGCCACAAGCTTGAGGACTCCCTTTCTGATCGGGAACCATACCTTGAGATTGTCGATTTCGAGAATAGGAACTTGCATGATATCTTGGGAGCCGTTACTTGAGGATTTGCCTTCTGACGGCTTCGCAGAGGAAGACTGTAGCGGCTTGTGCGACATTGAGCGATTCGGCGTGTCCGGGCATTGGGATGGTCACTCCTGGTCCCAAGGTCGTATCGGAGATGCCATTTGCTTCGTTGCCGATGACAAGCGCGGATTGATTGAAATCAAAGTTGTCCTGGTCGAACAGGCTGATCGTCGCATTTGGGAGGGTAAGCCAGAATGTTTTTCCTCCGAGTTGTTCGAAGTGTTGCTTGGCGTCTTTCAGGGACTGGAATATCGGGAGCTGGAGTGTGAATTGCGCGCCCATTCCCGCCCTGACGACCTTGGGTGCGAAGGGATCCGCGCCGCCTTTGACGAGCCAGACCTGATCGAGTCCGACTGCCCATGCGGTTCTGAGTATCGTGCCCATGTTGCCGGGTTCTGCGATTCTATCAAGCACAAGTACGAATGTATCCGGGAGTTGTTCTGGTAGCTGGCAGTCGGGTTTGTTGAACGTCATCAGGATGCCCTGTGGGTTTAGGGTTTCCGTGAGGGCAGTGAAGTCGCGGTTTGCGAGAACCTTTGTCTTGCAGTTCAGGCTTTTGGCGAGCGATTGGATTTTTTGTCCATCTGTCGAGTCAGCGAAGTCTTGCTGGAGGGTGATTGCTTCGATCCATTCTGGATGCTTGTCCAATAGCTCGTTGCAGACCCTGAGTCCCTCGGCGACTGCCAGGTTTGATTTTCGCCTGGCGTGCCTGCTGTTTGCAATATCGACAGCTTTCTTGATGGAGCTTGGCATGGTTTAGTTCCTCGGTATGACGAAGAACGTGATGCTAACCCAATGGCAGACGGATCCCCCGAGTACGAAGAAATGCCAGATTGTGTGCATGTAAGGGACTTTGTCCATAAGGTAGAAGATGACTCCAAAGGTGTATGAGATTCCGCCGGCGAAGAGGGTCGCCAAGCCGGCAGTTGACATGTTGGCGCGAACTTGCGGGAAGGCGATGATAATCAGCCAACCCATCACCAGGTAGATAGGGAGGGACAGCTTGTTCGCTAGCTTGGGCGGACAGAGGACCGAGATCAGGATGCCTAGGATGGCAAGCCCCCATTCGATGCCGAAAATCCACCAGCCGGTTTTCCCATCTAGCGAGACGAGGGCAAAAGGCGTGTAGGTGCCCGCAATCAGCAGGTAGATGGAGCAATGGTCGAAAAGCTGGAAGATTCGCTTGACCTTGACGTTCGAGAAAACATGGTAAAGCATCGAGGAGGTGTACAGAATGATCAGCGTGGAGCCGAAAATCGCGACGCTTGCGACATGCTTTGCGGTGCCGTACATTGCGGCGAAAACACAGGACAAGGTGAGGGCGACGATGCCGAAGATGACACCAATAAGGTGCGAAATTCCGTTCGCCCACTCCTCGGGTCTGCTGCGATGAAATTCCCGCAGGTACATTTGGAGTTTGTCTTTCTGTTTTTTGAGCCTCATTTCAGCGGTATCGCTGAGGGCTTGGTTTGATTGGCTTGTGCTGTCTGCTTGGTTCATGTAAGTAATATCCGTGAATTAGAAAAGTCCATGCACTTTTCCGGTTTCGACATCGACGTCAATGCGCCTGAAACCCGGGTCCGAACCGGTTCCCGGCATCAGCTTGATGTCGCCGGCGACTGGGACTACGAAGCCCGCTCCCTTGTAGACGAGGATGTCGCGTACCGGGAGCGTAAATCCGGTAGGCCGTCCCTTGATGGTTGGATCGTGCGATAGCGAGAGGTGGGTTTTGACCATGCAAGTGCCCATGGTGGCGATGTCTGGATCCTGTGACAGTTGCTGGAGTTTTTCCTGGGCTTCAGGTAGGAATTCGACTCCGTCCGCACCATAGACTTCCTTGGCGATTTTTTGGATGATTTGTTCGAGTGGCATATCGAGTTCGTAAAGGAAGCGGAAGTTGCTGGGTTCGTTCGCCGCGGTTTTAACGGCTTCCGCCAGTTCAATTGCACCTTCGCCACCCTTGAGCCAATGCTCTGAGAGGGCTGCGTAGGCTCCCGCTTGCTCGGAGATTTCCTTGACCATCTTGATTTCGGCGGGTGTGTCGGTGTAGAAGCTATTGATGCAGACGACGGGGTTAACCCCTGATTTCTTGACGGTTTCGATGTGGGCGAGCAGGTTTTCGCAGCCTTTTTCCAGGAGACCGAGGTTTTCCTTTGTGTATGCCTCGTCGAGTTTGATTCCTGGTTTGACTTCCGGCCCGCCACCGTGCATCTTGAGGGCACGGATGGTTGCGACGATGACCACAGCGTCAGGTGTCAAGCCCGAATAGCGACACTTGAGATTCCAGAATTTCTCGAATCCAATGTCCGCGCCGAATCCTGATTCTGTGACGTGGTAGTCTGAGAGCGCAGTTCCGATCTTGTCGGCGATCACCGAGGATTGTCCGATGGCGATATTGGCGAAAGGTCCTGCGTGAACGAGGATCGGTTGTCCTTCCAGGGATTGGACAAGCGTCGGATCCAGGGTATCCATCATCCAGGCTGTCATCGCACCATCGACCTCCAGGCCGGCAGTGGTGATCGGTTGTCCTGATTTCGAGTATGCGACGACGATTTTGCCGATTCGTCTTCTAAGGTCGGCGAGGTTTTCCGCGACTGCCAGGATTGCCATCAGTTCGGACGATACGGAGATGGCGAATCCTGATTCCATTTCGAATCCGTCCATTTTTCCGCCTTTTCCGATCGTGATGTTTCTGAGCGCTTGCGCGCAGAAGTCGATGATCCACTTCATTTGTACGCGTTGCAGATCGATGTCGAGTCTTTTGAGGTTTCGTTTTGCGAGTTGTTCGTCATCGTAGTTTCGTTCATGCTGCATTCTGGCGGTCAGTGCAACCATGGCCAGGTTGTGCGCGTTTGTGATTTTATCGATATCGCCGGTAAGTCCCATTGAGAATGGCGTCAGCGGGATGCATTGGGCCAGTCCTCCTCCTGCGGCCGATCCCTTGATGTTGAACGTCGGTCCGCCTGATGGTTGCCTGATTGCGCCTGAGACGCGTTCGCCGAGTTTTCCCAGTCCTTGTACAAGTCCGAGCGTTGTTGTTGTTTTGCCTTCTCCCAGCGGTGTTGGGGTGATGGCCGTAACGTCGATGTACTTCCCTTTTTGTTTTCCCTCGAGTCTTTTCAGCACCGCCTGATGGTCGATTCGAGCGAGTTTTCGTCCCCAGGGAATCAGTTCGTCATCGAGCACTCCGAGTTTTTGGGCGACTTCCTTGACTGGGAGCATCGTTTCTTCTGCTTTTTCAGCGATTTGCCAATCGGCGAATTGGGTAGGATCTAGCATGATGTTTTCCCTTCTCAAAGCTTATTTATCATCCAGGATTTGGAGTCTGAAGTTTGTCAGGATTCCATCCGTAGTGTAGAATGCCTCTAGTGCGGTTGTGATTGTTTGGACATGTGACGGTCGATTGAGTTCTGCTTCGAATGTAGCGACTGGATTTGCGTTTCCGTAAACCGGCACGGATCTGGTGACTGTTCTTCTTTCGAGCCATCGTGCTGCGAATCCGTTTTCGATTTGCGCCTTGTCTGATGGTTCCCCGTACTTTTCCTTCATTTCGTCATACGTTGTTTGTCCTGCCTTCCAAGTTTTTCTTGCGTCTGCGAAGGCATCTTGTTCGCTGGTAAGCGTGTTGACTCTCGTTGTCTTGCATGAAGTCAAGACCAATGTGGCAATCAGTGCGGCGAAAATTCCCAAAATCTTTTTCATTTTTTGCATCTCCTTCGTTTAGAATTAGTTAGGGAGTGCGATATCGAGTCCGATATCGATAGAAGGTGCGCTATGTGTCAGTGCTCCTGAAGAGATGTAGTCGAGTCCGAGGTTTGCGAGCGAAGGCAGTCTTTCGAGGGTGATGTTGCCTGATGCTTCGGTTTTGGAACGTCCAGCGATGATTTTGATTGCCTCGAGCATCATTTCGTTGGACATGTTGTCCAGGAGGATGTAGTCCGCTCCTGCCTCCGCAGCTTCCTTGACATCCTCTAAGGTATCCGCTTCAACTTCAATTTCCAATTTTGGGTATTTCGCCCTGCATTGGTTGACGGCCCATTGGATCGATGCGGGTCCGACAGTTTTCGCCATCGCCCTGTGGTTGTCCTTGATCATGATCCTGTCAAAGAGTCCGAATCGATGGTTTTGTGCACCTCCGACGCTGACGGCGTATTTTTCGAGCGCCCTCAAGCCCGGAGTTGTCTTTCTTGTGTCGAGGAGTACGGTTTTGGAGTCGCCCAGCGCGATGACATACTTTCTGGTGACAGAAGCGATTCCGGAGAGTCGCTGCATGAAGTTGAGTGCGCAACGTTCGCCGGTGAGGATTGGTTGTGCTTTTCCGCAGACTACGGCGAGCTTGGTTCCTGCCTTGCAGAAATCGCCTTCCTGGACCAATGGATGGAAATCCAGCTTGCGGTCGAGTTCGCGGAAGATGGCCTTGACGACGGGGAGACCTGCGCAGACACAGGGTTGCCTGGTGACAAAAGTCGCCTCGGTTTCTAGGTTTTCAGGTACGACTGCCAGGGTTGTGGCGTCTCCGGCGCCGATGTCTTCTGCTAGGGCGAGACGGCAAATGCTTGCCAATGCATCAGGATTGAGTACGTGATAGGTCATGATGTGTGCGGAATGGAAAATTGAATGATGGATACTAGGGTGAACAAGGCGATGGTTTGCACGAGGACAAGCAGGATGCCCGCTGGGGGCAGCCAGATAAGGGTTGTGGCGGACGCGCCCTGGATCAGGCAAAGCAGGCAGACAAGCAGGACGGCTTGAGGACGCGACAGCCCGAGCTTGACGAAACGATGGGAAATGTGGCGGTTGTCGCCAACGTAGATTGGAAGCCCAAGGCGCCAGCGGATGACCACGACGGCGCAGGCGTCAAACAACGGCAGGCTCAAGACAAGCAACGGAATTACTACCGGGGCGGGTGTCGGACTCTCGGAGGGTAGGTAGAATGTGGTCAGCAAGCCGGAAACCGCCAGGCAAAAGCCCAGGAAATGGCTGCCGCCGTCACCCATGAAGATCTTGGCGGGAGGTCGATTGTAAACGAGGAACCCCAGGGCGGCGCCTGCGGTGGCGGCGGATAGGGTCGCGACAAAATGCTGTCCGCGAATGGCGGCGATGAAGCAGAAAAACAAGGCCGCTATGGCGGCTGTCCCGCCTGCAAGACCATCCATGTTGTCAAAGAAATTCATGGCGTTGACGATGGTCACGATCCAAAGGACGGTCATCACCCAGCCGAAAATCGGGTTTTCGACGAATAGGGTGAGGCGAATTCCCGAGGCGGCGATGCAGCCTGCAATGATGAATTGGCCCAGGAACTTGTGCTTTGCCTTGAGCGATCGGCGGTCGTCAACAATCCCCAAGGCGGTAAAGGCAATCGCACCTAGCATGACGATGGTCATTTTCCCGATTGAAGCCTTGATTCCCGGCAGGAAAGGCGCGATATGTTCGCCCCAGGCGGATTTCCCGAGCGTAGCGGCGAGGATGCCCGTTACGATGATGGCGATCCATGCGGCGCACATCCCGAGTCCTCCAAGGACGGGCGTCGGCTGTCGATGCGCCTTGTGTGCTTCGTTGAGGGGCTTGTCAACGAAGCCCCAGCGTGGTGCCAATCGGATGCAGGCTGCCGTTGCGATTGCCGAGGCCGCCGTGGTTGCGAGGCAAACTAGGATATAGAGCAAGTTCCAGGTCAGCATGGTCGTTCTCAGGGGATTAGGTTGTCTTCGATGAGTTTTCTTAGCGGGCCCTGCAGTCTTGTCGGAGCGCCGGTTGCGGCTTTGATAAAGACGTGGGTTGTATGCCCTTCGACGAGCAGGACTTCATCCTTGAGGACCTTGCATTTGATGGTGAGCCTGAGTCCGTCGAATTTAGCGAATTGCGCGGTGACCGTGATTAGGTCGTCATATCTTGCGGGGCGGTGGTAGGTCGCTTTGGCCTCGATGACGGGAAGCATCAATCCATCGTCCTCCAATTGCTTGTATGTTGCCCCCAGGTCTCGGATGAGTTCGTTACGCGATCTTTCGAAGAGGACGAAGTAGTTGGCGTAGTAGACGACTCCCATTTGGTCTGTGTCGGCGTAGGGGACTCGGTACTGCATTTCGACGGGACGCGGGCGGTTGATTTCCGCGATGATCCTGTCGACGACCTGTTCCGGCGTCATTCCGTCCGTGACGATCGTTATTGCGTCATCGGCAGGTTTTAGCGGTGCGACCTTTCGGTTTGCGTCGATATGGTCTCTCATGGCGATTTGCTGTGCGACTTGTTCAAGGGTCGTGCCCGGTTGTATTTCGCCTGGTTGCGCGAATCTCCGGCGCGCCCGTTCTTCCGGGGTTGCGGTGATGAAGAATTTATGTGAAGCGTTAGGCAGCACGACCGTGCCGATGTCTCGTCCTTCCATGATGATCAGCGGATGTTTTGTGCAATCTCTTTGCTTGTCAAGCATCCACTCTCTGACTTCTGGGATTTGCGCTGTTTGCGAGACGATGTTTGCGACGGGTTCCGACCTGATGTATTCCCGGTCGACTGGCGTTCCATTGAAGAGCAGGACAAGTGGTTGTTTTTCCTGGAGTTGCTTGTATTCGAGCGTCCAGTTATCAAGCAACTTGACGAGTTTTTGTGGTTCCTTGTCCGGGTCGATATTGTTTCTGAGCGCTTCCCCGGCGATGGTTCTGTACATTTCGCCCGTATTGACATAAAGCCCGTCCAGCTTTTGGGCAAGCATTTTCGCGGTTGTGCTTTTCCCTGAGGCGGCGGGTCCGTCGATGGCGATTTGTATGTTTTTTCTAGTCATTTTAGTTTTGGTTTTCGGCTTCGTTGCCGTCTTGTTTTTCGTTTGTTTGCTGTTGAGTTTCTTCAAGTGTCGGCGGTGCCGCCTTTTGGAAAGCCCTGAAGAATCTAGGCAATCTTGTGAAATCATTGAACGTGATGTATAGCATCAGCGCGATCAGCATTGCCGCAAAGGCGTTTTGGAGGAATGAGACGAGTTTGACGGGGAGCCGCCTTCTGATGATCGCCTCGATCGCGGCGAACAGGATATGGCCTCCGTCCAGCACGGGGAAGGGGAGGAGGTTGACGAAGGCAAGAGAGAACGTGATCAGTACGATCAGGGAAAGCCCGCCTCGGATCCCGTCATTCTTGATAGTGCCCCACAGCAAGGCGGAGATTCCAACGACTCCGCTCATGTGCTTGATCTTCACCTGGGACTTGCTGGTCTTTTCTCCGCTGATGGCTGAGGTAAGCGGCTTGAACAGGAGTCCCAGGGTCTTGGCAGTCTGGCCAAAGACTTCGCTGAATTGTTCCCATGGGGTCAGGTGAACCAGGACCTTGGCGCGTTCGTCGTCCAAATGAACTCCGATCAAGTGGCGGTTTCCGGATTTTTGCGGGACAATGCCCTTGAACTCAAGCGTGTTTCCGTCTCGCTCTACGGTGACGTCAATCGGATTTGGTCCCGCTTCCTTGACGAGCTTGATGAATTCCGCAGCTTCGGCGATATCGGTCCCATTGAGTTTTAGGATTTTGTCATTTTGCTCGAGTCCTGCTTTTTCCGCGGGGCTGTCCTTGAAGATGTTTCTGATGATCACATTGAAGGCGAGTCCGATGGAGGTTGCTGTTCTCGGCGTGTCCTGGCTCGGCAGTTTAAGCAGGATTGTGCGTTCCACGGCATTGCGGGAGATTCTGATGCTTGCCTCGTTCAGCTGCGGATCCTGCAGGCTCTCGATGAATCTATGGATTGTAAGTACGGTCTGTCCATTGCATTCCAGGATGAAGTCCCCTGGCTTGAAGCCGGCAAGCTGGGCTGGCGAGCCGTCAATGATGTTTCCCAGGGCGACGGGATTGGTCGCGATGAAGAAGGGGACGCCCAGGTCTTCGTAGTCCGGGTTCGGGAATTGCTCGTAGGCGATGTCGATCAAGTCGTCTTGCCCAGCTCTTTTGACTTGGATAGTAGCTTCGGGCAATCCGTTGTATGCGTGCATTTCATGGAGTTCGCTGTATCCTTTTCGGAGTTGTTTTCCGTTGAATGCAACGATTCTGTCTCCTTTTCGGAGTCCTGCGTTCCATTCGAGACCTGGTTGTGGCGTGTATTCGATGGTTTTCGTTTCGCCTTTTTGGTTTTTGATCTCGATTTCTATCGGTTGGAGATTGTCGAGGGGCGGCAACTTGAGTTGTTCTTTCAGGTCAAGGTAGTCGTATGCGAGGTCGTCAAGTGTTTTGTCCCATGGGATTCCGTTGACTGCGACGATTGTGTCGTCCCGCGTGATTTCCTTGTTGTAGAGTGGAAGGATTTTCGGGACGTCGTGCACGACGCATGTGCTTGCTGGCGGGGTTCGCCAGACTCCGATGCCCCAGAGGACGGCGGCGAGCAGAAAGCCGAAGAGGATGTTGAAAAGCGGTCCGGCAAATGCGGCGATCGCACGCGCCTTGGGCGACGCCACAGGCAATTCGCGACCGTCTTCAGTCTTTGGAATATCGGCGGGATCCAATTGGGGAATTGAAACATAGCCGCCAAAAGGCAGCCAACTTACAACGTATTCAACACCGCCTCGCGTGAATCCGAAAATCTTCTTCCCGAAACCGATCGAAAACTTTTCCACGTGAAGCTTTTGCCATAAGGAGGCAAGCAAATGCCCGAACTCGTGGATGAAGATACAGAATCCAAAAAAGATGACGATGAACAGGATGGTGCCGATGTTGGCGAGTATGCTCATGATGATTTCGTAGAGGTTGTAAGGTGTTTAGTTGAGAGGAATTTTCCAGAGGTTCCAGTATTTTCCTCTGTTTGAGCGGAAGACGATGTGGTTTCCGTCCGGGGTAAATGCTGGCTTGTCGTCGAAAGCCGGATTGGTTGTGATTTGCCTTAGGTTTTTGCCGTCGGCATCCATGATCCAAATATCGGCTTGGTCTTGTTTTTCCGGCGTTGCCAGATTCGTTGCGAATGCGATTCTTTTTGAGTCTGGGGACCAGGTTGGGCTTATGGCGAAGACTCCTTTGGTGCCCGGCGAGATTTTCGTTGGTAGCGAGCCGTCAAATTCCAGTCTCCAGATTTGGGTCGGGTTGTTTTTGACGATCGTGAATTGTTTTGCGTTAGGTGCCCATTTTGGTTCGGCACCATCGAGGAAGTATTCCGGCGGCGCGGCATTTTTGGAGTTGGCGTTGTATGTCCAGATCTGCGGCTCGTTGAGTTTTGCGGGATTGATAGCTGTGAAGAGTATGGTTTGTGTATTTGGTCTTGGGGCGGGATTGAGTATGACAATGTCGCTTGAGTGAACGAGAGCCATTTTTTTTGTGGCGAGTTCCATGCTCCAGAGGTCAAGTCGCCCGGTTCTGTTTGAGGTGAAGTAGAGGCTCTTTCCGTCCGCAGAGAGGACTGGATTGAAGTCGAAGTTCCCATTGGTCAGTGCCTCAGGTGTTTTTTGACCAGACGGGAACTGGACAAGTTCCAAATTCATCGAATCATTCTTGTCTTGAGAAAGGACGGTTGCGACGATTGACGAGTCGTCCAGTATGATGAAATCAATGATTTGAAGTTGTGTTTTGTCAAGGCTGGTGACTTGTTCGGGTTGTTGCTTTCGCGGTTCCCTGGTGTCCTCCGATGCCGGAAGTAGTTTAGGGATCAGCTTTGGTCTGCCATATTTTGCCGGCTGCAGGATCCATGTCGTATTGCCTGGTCCGAGGTCTTGCAAGGCGACAACGATTTCGTCTCGCGACGTTTGCGGGTTGAAGGTAGTCTCGTATCTGGAATGGTTTTTCATTTCCGCGACCAGTACGCAGGATGTCTTGTCCGCAGGGATCTGCAGGGTGACTGGAGCGGTTCCGACGGGGTTGCCGTCCAGGAGGATATTGGCGCCCGCTGGGTCGCTCGATACCGTGATCGAACGGTTCAGGATGACGGTAATCGCTTTCTCGGAATCGAGCTCCAAAGTCCTGGTTTCCGTGGCGTGGCCGGTCGCCTC
>JAGVUR010000013.1:0-9353 GCA_019136135.1 Verrucomicrobiota bacterium | reverse complement strand
GAGGAAAGCACCCCCGAGGATTGGCGAATCGTTGCGTTCGCGGGAACCGTCGAAACAGTCACGGTTCGGCACCCGGTGAAAAGCAGCAGGAAAAGCATGAAAAATGAGTATGGTGTCAGTCGCATTGGGGTATCTGATGAATGGGGTTGGTTTCATGGAAATGAAAACTATTAATATACTCTATTCCTTACTAAAATTAAAGGGGACAAATGAAGAAAATGAAGGGTTTGCGCAAGAGATTTTCCGTGAAATTCATCAGATATTACGGCGGACTTAAAGATTAATCCAGGATAAAATCCTTTACGACAATGGAAATATGTTTTATTTTTCCTCTGGTTTTTTAATGAAGATTTCAAATAAAAAAGACTTGAATTAATAGCCTGTTTTTAGGCAAGCTAAAAATAATACACCTCCTTTCGACAACGCCACTTTGTCCAAACCCGCCACAAAAAGGCATGTCACATGGCATTTGAGTACGAAAGTGTGAAAAAATGGGACTGGGAAATGGGGCTGAGGAAATGGGACTGGGACTGGGACATATGAGACTAATGAGACAAATGGGACTTATGGGACTGGGACATGGGGAAATGGGACTGGGACATATGAGACTAAAAAAAGCAGATGACGCATGACAACAATTTAGGTACGGGCACCCGGGGTGCTCGTACTCAAGCTGTCTCGCCGCTAAAGCGGTTGAAAATGACGCATCCCTCGTCGGACGGGTCTGACTGGGTCTGACTGGGTCTGACTGGGTCGGGCAAATGTGACCATGAGACTGGGCCTGGAACTACGGGACTGTTTATAGATAAAATATAAAGTTATAATTTTCATCTTAATGACCTATTTCGATTCGTTGAAATCTTGTATTTATTAATCGGAAGTTTTTTTGCATTGCTGGGGGTGGTATTGCTTGAGTCGCCTGATTTTGTGTTGAAAAAAACTGTTTTTCGAGTGGCAAGGATAAAGTTTCAGAGGTACATTATGTAAAATCTGGGAAAAATATGTGTTTGCGATCGAGTGTGTGAATGAACAAAAGCGAATTATTGGAGTTGCTGAATCGATTGGGCTTGCGACCAAGCCGTCGTCTTGGCCAGAATTTCCTTTTGGATCCTAACATGCTTGATTCGTTGGTACGCATTGCGAATGTAGAGCGTGGCGAGTCGATTCTTGAGATTGGTCCTGGCACGGGGCTATTGACAGAGCGTTTGCTGGCGGCTGGCTGCAGGTTGACTGCGGTTGAGTTGGATCATCGATTGGCGGCATATTTGCGGGACGAGCGTTTTGCCGGGGTCGACGGGTTTCGTTTGATTGAGGCGGATGCGTGTCGCGTTGACTTTGACGAATTGCTTGGAGACGAGCCATTTCGTTGCATAGCGAATTTGCCGTACAGTTGCAGTTCCCAGCTTTTGGCATCGTTGTCGAGCATGCGGAATCGTCCGCGTGAGATATACGTCTTGCTTCAGAAGGAGATGGCCGATCGTTTGACGGCGGAGGTGGGTACGAAAGATTATGGCGTATTGACGGTTCGCTTGGGCTTGATGTATGCCATAACGATTTTGAAACGGATACCGAGGGACGTGTTTTTCCCGCCGCCCGAGGTTGTGAGCGCTTATGTTCGGATGAGCTTGCGCAGCGCGGTTCCGGATTTGGAGTTGATGGGGCGTGTGAGCCGGATTGCGGGGATGGCTTTTTCGCAGCGTCGCAAGAAGACGAGCCGCATGCTTGAGGGGCAATATGGCTTGGATCGTGTGTTGTCGGTGTTTTCGTCCTTGGGTTTGTCCGAGGATGTTCGTGCTGACGGGATTACTCCTGCTCAGTATGTAGGTCTTGGCAGGGCTTTGGTTTAAGGTAGCAGTCAACTTGGATTTTTCGTTATGGATGAATTGAGCAAGATATTTACAATTATCCGCGATGCGTTTTGGCAGAGTGACCTGATTGGTCGCTGGATCGTGATAATCCTGGGCATATTGAGTGCTGTATCGTGGTCGATCATGTTGTATCGTGGCGGTTTTGTGAACAGCTGGAAGAACAAGTGCCGCGCATTCCGCCAATTGTTTGAAACGAAGGGGTCGGCATTGGACCTGGGATATGGTCTCGACGAGAACGAGGGTCCATTGCAGGCGATATGCGATGCGGGCTTCAAGGCGTTGCGCGAGGTGCTTGAGATATCCGAGGATGAGTATCGCCGGATGTTTCGCCATGGAGTGTTGCCGCGGACGTTGACGACCGCCGAGCTGGAGAAGATTCGCCTTTCGATGATCCGTTGTTCGAACAGGCAGCGTAACATCTTGACCGAGCACATGGTCTGGTTGGCGACGATTGTGTCGATAGCTCCGTTCATGGGGTTGTTCGGCACGGTCTGGGGGGTGATGATGACGTTTGTGGAGTTGGCGGCGGCCGGTGGGCAGAAGGCGGATCTGTCCCAGTTGGCGCCTGGCGTCAGTGGAGCGTTGCTGACGACGGTTGCCGGCTTGCTTGTTGCGATGCCTGCTGTTTGCGGCAACAACTACATTGTGAACTCAATGGAACTGGTGTTGTCTGACATGGATGCGTTTGTTGACGATTTTATTGCGCAGTTGCGTCTAGAGGACGGGAGCGTTTCGGATGGCGGCGCTGCTCGTTCGGATGGCGATCAAGCATAGTTGTGAAGGGGATATGTCGCTATGAGCAGGCAAGATAGGGCAATCAAGGTAATCGGCACGATTGACATGACTCCCATGATGGACATGATGTTCATGTTGCTGGTCGTGTTCATCATCACGGTTCCCTCGTTGAATTATACAACGGAGGTCAATCCTCCTGACATGAATACTCCGACGACGATCGAGGAGATCGAGAACAAGTCGGTTTTGACCTTGTCATCGGAGGGGATCATTGAGTTGGACGGCAGGGTTGTTGGGATGTCGAGTTTGGTCGAGACGTTGCGCGAGGTTGGCGAGTTGCGTCCCGGCGTCTCATTGTTGATTGTTGCGGACGGCAAGCGGCCCTACGAGGAGGTCATCAGCCTTCATCGTTCGGCGAGCCAGGCGCAGATCAAGAACATTCATTTGGTGACTCAGGCAGAATCAGGGAAATAGGATTTTAGCGATGTTAGGCAAAGTATGGAGCAATCCAGAGGGCTTGGTACCGAAGTTGTTGACTAGCGGTGCTAGTGCCCTATTGCACATTTTGCTTTTGTTTGCGATATCCCAAGCGACCCAGCGCGACACGTCCGAGTTGCGGAAGCCAGCGGCGAACAAGATTATGCTGATGGAGGTCATGCCGGTTGTTATGGCTCCGCCTGCCAATGTCGTTGCCGCTGTGCCTCCTCCGCCTGCTCCGGTTGAGACGCAGCCTCCGCCGCCCCAGCCGCAGCCGAAGGTGATTGAGCCGCCGAAGGTAATCGAGCCGCCGAAGGTAATCGAGCCGCCGAAGGTAATCGAGCCACCGAAGGTAATCGAGAAGCTTCCTGAGCCGAAGGCGGTTGAGAAGCCGAAGGAAAAGAAGCCTGAGCCGAAGGCGATTGAGAAGCCCAAGCCATTGACCTTGGAGGAGCGTTTGGCGGCGGCACGCCAGAAGGAAGTCAAGGAGACTAAGCCGGTTCGGCAGGTCTCGAACCCCATGGTCCAGCCGCGGGCTACGGGACCGGCGCGGAGCGTCGATGACATCAGGCGTCAGATCACGCGTGGCTTGCCGTCGGCGCCGGGCACTGCAGGAGGTCGGCGTTCTTCAGGGTTGGGTTCGGGTTCGGGATTGGCCGGGAGGACGATTGCAGAGGTCGAGAGCACGGATTATGCGAACAATTTTGTGCAGCCTGTGTTTGACGAGTTGTGGCAGCAGCCGAGTCGCGGCGCGATGGGGAATCGGAATCCGACGCCTGTCGTCGTGACGTTTATGGTCAATCAGGCTGGCGAAATCCTGCGTGCGCGAATCAAGACTCCATCGAACGAGCATTTGATGAACAAGAGCGTAGAGGCATTGTTAAATCAACGGATTCAGCTGACTCCGTTGCGTGAGGCTGGCGTGAAGAGCTCCAGCTTGACGATCGAGGTCACGATGAAGCTGAAATGAATGAAGTCGCATGGACGCAAGGCCAGCGAACTAACCACGAGGAATTGACATATGTTCCAGAGATCAATCGGTCGAGTGTTTTTGATGATCGGCGTTGCGGCGATTATGGCAGTTTACGGCCAGGGGGGAGCTGGTCAAATGCCTGGCGCCGAGACGCTGGCCAACGGGAATTTTGCTCAGGTTGGCGACGACGGAAGCGTGCCCGGCTGGACATTGCGCGCCGGGGGGATGGGCACGTTCAAGGTCGTCAAGCCGCAGGATGACAATGCGAGCCCGATCATGACGGTCACGGTCGTCAACACGTCGTCCCGTGCCTGGACGATGGAGTTGTTGCAGCAGATCGACAAGGTTGTCGAGCGCGGTTGTACGATGTACATCAGCTTCGAGTACAAGATGAGCCGCGGCTTCAGCTTCCAGTTCTACTGGCAGCAGGAAACTCCGCCTTGGCCCAAGTTGCTGTCATTGCGCTTGACTGAGCCGACTGAGCGTTGGCAGCAGGTGCGCGTTGCTGTTCCGGTCCAGTCGAGTTTCCAGGCTTCCCAGACGGCCTTGTCATTTCACCTTGCCGAGAAGAAGGGTGTTTTGCAGATTCGTAACATGAGCGCCCGTTTGGTTCCTGCCGATGTGGATCCCGAGACTTTGGAGACGAATGTGATTGCTGTTTTGGGTGGTGACTTTCACGATTCGGTCTGGCGTGATGAAGTCAAGGAGCGGATTTTGAAGTTGAAGATGAGTCCATTGAACGTTCAGGTTCGCCAAGACGATGTGTTGGTTCCCAAGGCACGTGTTCAGATCCGTCAGACGAGCCGTCCATTTGGGGTTGGCTTTGAGTGTCGCGGCGCGTTGTTGAAGCCTGGATTGCTGGCGGGCAAATGGTTTGCCCAGGAGCGGAAGCGTTTGCAGGAATTGGGCGATTACGTTCCGAAGTATCGCGAGCTGCTGTTTAGCAAGGATGGGATGTTCGACTGGGTTGTGTTTTCGGATGCGTTCATGTGGCGCGACCACGAGTCTTGGGGCAGTGGGGTATCCGAGGAGTTGCTGTCCTTGGCGAGCGGCGCGGGATTGAACGTCCGTGGGCATGCCCTGTTTTGCCCGTCCTACATGTTTGCGCCTCAGGCGTGTCGCGGCTTGAGCAAGGAGGCTTTGCGTGGCGCCGTATTGTCCCATGTGAAGTCGATGTGCGAGAAATACCGGGGAAAAATCAAGTATTGGGAAGTGGTGCACGGCGCGACGGAATACAACGAGATCTACAAGTTTCTGGGCGTTGACGTATTGCGCGAGTGTTTCCGCGTTGCGCGGGAGGCCGATCCCGATGCGAAGCTTTTGCTGAGCGATGTCCAATCGTTGAGTGCGCTATCGGAGGCTCCGATGCGTGACATGATCGAGCTTGGCGATTGGCTTGTGAACACCTGCGGGATTGCTTTGGACGGAATAGTTGTTGGTGCCGGGCTGAAGCGGCTCGATGTGGGACCGCAGTCGATGCAAGCCCGTTTGGATGCGATAGCGTCTGCCCTGAGCGGTCTTCCGATTCATGTGACTGGCTTGGCGGTCAACACGGAGAAGGAAACGCTCCAGGCTGAAATGCTTCAGGACTACATGTTGCTGTTCTATTCTCATCCGGCCGTAGCGAGCGTGACGCTCGGCGAAGTATGGAGTGCGTTGCTGGCGTATCCTCAAATGGGTTATTACCGTTCGGATTTGACGGCGATGCCATCCCTGGAGTTGTTGCGAACCCTGTTGACCGAGGAGTGGGTTACCCGTCAGGAAGGCTTGACGGACGAGACCGGGAGTTTTGGCGTCACAGGGCACGTCGGCGAGTATGAGATCGTGGTGACTTCCGGGGAGAAGGAACGACGGATCCACATTGCGTTGCCATCGTTGGTTGGACGTCCTGCCGAGCCGACGGTTGTTGAGGGCGATGGAAATGTGGTTCGCCACACTCAGGATGGCACCACGGTCGAAGTCGCTTTTTGATGGTCTTGAATTGAGGAGCGGGTTCGATGTTGACGACGTTGAGTGAGAGCCAATTGTCCGGCGGCAGCCGTTTGCGCGTGTATCGTTTTGTGACTCCCGGTGAATGTCCTTCCCGTTTCATCGAGTACCAGATATGGTCGATGGGTTTCGAGAGGTGGCGCGAGACTGCTTTGGACCATCATTATTGGCGGCTGTACTACCGTGATCACCTGGCCAATGATGTTTCGTCAAGCGCGATTGACTACTTGTACTTTGCTGAAGTTGACGGGGTGTTGTGTTCCCGTTTGTGGTTTGCGTATTCCCGTCGCAGCGGCCTTGGGAATTTCGGGAATGTTTTTACCGAGCCCGCGTATCGTCGTCGCGGCTTGATGAAGGCATTGCTGTATCCCTGCGTTGATGATTTCATGTCAAGCGACGCATTGATGTTGTGTTGCGGCGCTGGCGCAGGTCATGCCGCCCGCGAATACTGCCGCGCAGGCTTCGAGCAGATATACGGTGGCGAGCCTGGGACTGGCGGTCCGATGTCCCTGCATCGTCCGGAGCTGGGGCGGTTTCTGGACTATGCTTCGTCTCGTTTTGCCGGCGAGTCGATTTCGTTGGTTCGTGCTGGTGAAGCTGGCGATCAGTTTGACGTGGACAAGTTTTTGTACTATATCCCTGAGATGCTTCATCATCCTGGCGACCATCGTGCATTTGCGGGGATGCGGATCCAAGATTACCGCTTTGTTTGGCAGGAAGTTTTGAACGGGAACGGAGCAGTTGTTGTTGCCGAGAATCAATTGGGCGCTGTGGTTGGCTACGCCTATGTTTTGCGTGCCTTTACAGGCAACGGCTATTTGCTTGATTTCCGCCTGCATCCATCGTATGTCTCCGATGGTGCGAAGTTGCTTTTGGGTGCCATGTCTCGTTTCAGGGACGTAACGGGTTCGAGCAATCCTGTGCGTGCCTACATTATGTCTTGCGACGCCTATAAGGTTGATCTTGCCGGCGTGGTTTTTGATTGCGAAACGATCCTGAAAGATGCGGAAATGGCAGGCGGCAAGCCCGTGGACGTCATGGTTTTCAAGAGCAGGGATTGAAGCGGCACCTACGCAACATGGAAAAAAATCACGTGATGATTTGCATAATTGATTTTTGTGATTATGTTAAATAATGTAATTCAAAATTATGTCCGAATGCAATTGATTGCGGGATGGAGCAGAGGCAGCTCGTCAGGCCCATAACCTGAAGGTCGTAGGTTCAAATCCTACTCCCGCTACCAAATGCTATCTATTGCGGGATGGAGCAGAGGCAGCTCGTCAGGCCCATAACCTGAAGGTCGTAGGTTCAAATCCTGCTCCCGCTACCAAATACATCCTATTGCGGGATGGAGCAGAGGCAGCTCGTCAGGCCCATAACCTGAAGGTCGTAGGTTCAAATCCTGCTCCCGCTACCAATCAAAACAAGGCGCACAGTCAAATTCGATTGTGCGCCTTGCTTGCGTTTGGAACCTTATTCAAGCACAAGATTGACTTGTGTGAATAAAGGCATCCTCGCCAGGATGTGCGTTAGGTAAAATCCTTTTTAAGCGCCCAGAGTCCGAGCGCTGGATTGCTGATGTAGAAGATTGTTTCGCCACTAGGGAGGGTGTTGAAGCCGTCCTTGAGGGTGTGCGGATTGTAGATTTTCACCATTTCGTCATAGTCTTTGGCGATGAATCCGACTTTTTCGACTTCGGATTTGTCGATATGCGCTCCTGTGCAATATGTGATTGAGAATCGTCCTTCTGACGATCCATGGATTAGATGAGCTGCGGCACCGAGGTTTTGCCTGATGTCCTCGTTTTCCTCGACCGCCTTGAGTGTTGCCGGAGTTCCCTTGTATCCGTACTTTCTGATGATCTTGTCATTGGTCGGGTCTTCGCCGAATTGCTTGAGTCCCGGGGCGAGTATGATCAGTTCGCCGTCGTCCGCAATCATCATCCTGGTTCTGTAGATTGCCTTGTTGCCGAGCCAGGTCGAGCGGAATTCTTCAGGTTCGAGGTAGACGACGACTTTCTTGACGGGCAGGTCCATCAGGTCGAGGTTAACTTGTTGGGCGAGTTCGACGCCCATGTTGAAGGTTTCGTCATCGTCTCCGATGAACAGTCCCCTCATTTCCATCTGGTCGGTTTCGTGGTTTTTCGCCATCACTGTCAACACATATACGATGGGCAAGTCGGAAAGGAATGTTTTGGTCCCGTAGTTGAAGAGCTTTCGCACGGGGCTGTCGTTCCTGCCCATCAACCGTTCCATTCCGAAGGTCGCGCCCAGGTAGTGTGATTTGTTGATCATGTCTGCCCCGCCGACGCCGACCATGATGTTCTTGGTATAGTTGGCCATTCCGACGACTTCGTGCGGGACGATTTGTCCGACTGAAAGGATCAGGTCGTATCCTTCCAGGAGCGCCTTGTTGCATTGGACGTCCACTGAGAAGTCGAGTTTTCCTTCCGACCACTCCTTGATCAGTTCGGATGATACTTTCCCCAGTGTTACGACATCGTTTCTCCAGTCGTGGACCTTGAATACGTCCAGTGGGATATCATCACCGAACATCGTTTTGATTTCCTGCTCGGTCATTGGGAAATGTGTTCCCAGCGCAGGCATGATATCGACTTCTGCTGTTGGAGCCAATAGTTTGTAGAGGATATTGGTCAAGACCCCTGCATTTGAATTGTATCGTGTGAAGTCTGGTGGGATAATGAGAACTTTTTCAAGGTCTTTCCCGATTCTGTGAAGTGCGGTTTTCAGGAGGTCGATTTTGTCTTCGAGTGTTAATGCTAGGTCGATTCCAGAGCAGCTGGCGAAGGTTGTCATACTTTACCTGGGGTTAGGTCCTTGTTTTTATTGTGTTTTGGTAGCGCAAATTAACTATATGCCATCTTTTGATATATTCCAATTAGCTTGTCCGCATGTGGCTTGATATTAAATTGTTTTGCCGTATTTCTCGCATGTTGTTCTGTGTCTTTGAGCTTCTGCCTGTCAAGCCAATCGTTGATGGCGTTTGGGAGGTCAGTTGGTTCGACGAGTGTTGCCGCCTTTGATTCTGCCAGGATTTCGTCAAGTCCAGTTCCTTTGCATACGACGACTGGTTTCCCGAGAGCGAGAGCCTCCACGATTGTGCGTCCGAAAGGTTCGTTTTCCGAGCAGGAGACGAGCAGGTCGGCCGCTGCGATGTATGGCAGTGCTGGTTCGTGATTGACGTTGAGTTCAAAGATACCTTCATATTGCGAATCATGGGCATGGTCAAGGATTTTCATGGACAATTCGAAGTCATCGTTCCTCTCTCTTGCCTTGATGATTGCCCTTATG
>JAGVUR010000020.1 GCA_019136135.1 Verrucomicrobiota bacterium | reverse complement strand
TTAATCGGATACGCTTAACCGATGCACTTGATCGAGATTAAGGAAGACGCCCGTTCTCATTGAGGCACACGGAAACATCGATTTGCTTCGCCCCCCCCCCGTGAACGGTTACCATATTTTTAAAAGTTTCGCTTGCAAATTTCTCTTTTAGTTGTATGCGCTAATGTATTAATAGTGAAATAAGTAGAAATAGCATAAAGATTTACTAACTAAACCAAATCTTTTAAAGAAATACTTACCCCAAATCAAGGAAAAAAACAGTGAAGAACATTATTCCCCTCGTCATTGCGGTCATTTTAGGCCTGGCAGCGGTCTTTGCTGTAAGCCGCACAATTTCCAAGCAAATGGAACATTCTGAACAGATGGTTGAAATCGTCTCCGCCTCCCGTGTCTTGGAGGCTAACGAGACACTGATCGAGGGGTTTATAGTGCCCCGCCTAGTTCCAGCCTCCGCCCTTCCGAAACAGCACATCAAGTGGGAAAACAAAGCGATGGTCATCGGTCAAAAGTTGTTGCATACAGTTGCCAAGGGCGACTACCTCCTGTTGACCGACATCGGCATGACCCGTTCGATGGGCAATGTCATCGGCGATGGCGAGTGGGGTTTGCCGGTAACCTTCGCCGATTCTGCCTTGGTCAAAGTGCTTCAGCCTGGCGACGAAATTGCCATCATCGGCTCTTTCAAGGTACAGGAAACCATCAAGCAAGGCAAGGATATTGACGATGCGCCAGAGATCATCACCCGCACAGTCACCACGGTCATCTATCCCCGCGTGAGGATTCTCGACATCACGGGAAGTGGCGTTTTCCTGTCGCTTCCACCCCAACAAGCGATAGCCTTGACCGCAATCCAGCGCAATGCAGAACTCTACCCATTGTTGCGCAAGACGAACGACACCAAGGCGCTCAACCGCAAGGACGGTGGTATTTTCATGGACGAGGCTCTTCATGACTTGGTTGACGGTTTGACGCCAATCACCATTCCAAACGTACCCGCTGAAATCAACGAGTAGGATTTTTATAACCTAAACCAAAGAAGGAGAAACAAATTATGTTGAAACGTTGCCTCTTAAGTTTGGCGATTTTCCTTTCCATCCTTTGCGTGGCCCAAGACAAGGAGACCTTCAGTCTGACCGTTGGCGCCACAATGAAGCTGGATTTACCCTTTGCTGTTGAGAACTACAGGATCAGCAACAAGGACAGGATTTCGGTTGAAGAGATTTCGAAAAAGCAATTGAACGTCACGGCCCGTGCCTTGGGAGAATGCACGTTGCAAGTGTTTGGCGCAGGTGTCACGAAAGAGTATTTGATCACGGTAAAATCCAACATCACCAACACGCTAAAACGTCTCCGCACCGACCTTGATGCCCTGCCCGAACTCGACTTGTCGATCAATCAGGACTACATCGTCATCAAGGGAACGGTCACCAATCCGGAGAACTGGAAAACCCTGCAGAAAGTCCTCCCCTTGTACAAGGACGAAGTCCATAGCTTCGCGGTTTTCAAACCCTCGGCGGAAACCGTGCTCAATCTGAAGAAAATGCTCCTGGACGCTGGATTCCCATTCGCTGCAGAAGGCGAAAAACCTGCGCTGGGAGAACTGACCATGAAAATCTCGCCTGATGCCATCATCATCGCAGGCGAACTCGCCAGCCAACAGCAGGCCGACAAGGTACGGCAGATCCTCGGCACGCAAACCTGGCTCGCTCTCGATGAAAAAGCGGGAAGCGGACAAATCAGGGGAATCGTCAACCTAGACGTGGTCCAAACCGTGCTGCAAGTGGACGTGGTCTATGTAGGCGTTACTGACGCCGATGCGGACAAGATCGGCTCTCAGGCTCCCACGCTCTCCGCTTCGTTCCAGTACTTCTTTGACATGATTGCCGGGCGCAAGGCTGAAGGCAGTACTGCAATTTTGGGCGTCACTATGGATCAGTCTGTGCAATTCCTGGCTAGAAACGGGATCACGCGCACCCACAACGCTGGTCACGTCAGCTTCCTCAACCACGATCCCAAGGGTGGCAAGCTCCATACCGGCGGTACGTTGTCAGTCAAGGTCTCTGGTGACGATGGTCAAGGATCACTCCAAGACATCGACTACGGCTTGAATATCACCATCAAGGGCGGCCTTGTCTCGGAAAAGCGCGTCATGCTCGATCTGAAACTCGAGAATACAGCATTGATCGCCGCCACGGGAGATACCTTCAATCGTTCCGTTGACTCCACGCAACAAACAGTCTATTGCGACCTTGACAAGACCATGGTCATCGCGGGTTCCAAGAAGATTGCCCAGGCGACCCAGAAGTCGGGTCTTCCCTTCTTGAGAAATGTACCTGTCCTCAAGTGGTTCGTTTCTGAGGAAGCCGATTCAAAGGCTGAAACCCGTTTGCTGATCCTTGTCAGTCCAAGACTCCTCAAGAACGACCCCAGCGTGGAAATCGAAATCCCGTTGCAAGATGAAACCGCCAAGACCCTCAAAGATGCCCAAACTGACACCAAGACCTTGGAAGAGGAAAAGACCGGCAAGAAGGGCTGGAGAAAGTGGTTCTCGAAATAAGCTCCATCCACCTGAAAGCCAACCGGGATAACCCATGATGCAAATCATAGCCAGCAATCAATCGGATGTCATAGTCCGGGACATGCCCCAAGGCGATGGGGAAGTCACCATTGGACGCCATTCAGAATGTGATCTGATCATTTCTGGTACGGGCATTTCGCGTCGTCACGCCCGTCTTTTATTCCTGAACGGCTCTGTGTTCATTGAGGACACTGGCAGTTCAGCAGGCACTTTCCTGAACGGCAGTAAAATCACTGAGATGATGCCGTTGGATGAAGGCGCAGTCGTTCAGATCGGCGAGTATTCCATCACCATTGGCGACCCCGATCAGGTTAAAGCGCCCGCGCCTCAGCAAGGGCACGTGAAAGCCGAAGTCGTCGAAAAGGAAGTTCCCGCACCTGCTCCTCCGCCACCACCTCCACCACCACCGCCTCAATCCAATGTCAATTTCCTTGACGAGTTCCGCAATGCCACGGTGCTTTACGAAAACAGCATCATGGCATTGAAGAAGCGGATTCACGAGGATTTGCTGGAGAAAATGAACCTATCCGAGAATGCTGCCCAGGACGTTAAGACTCCCGAGGCGTTGCAGAACGTGGAGCGTCAGTTGGACCAGGTGCTGAAGGAGCGTCGCCACGAGATTCCCAGTCACATTCCATTGCCTTTGTTCAGGCAAGCCGTCTTGGACGAGGTGATCGGCTTCGGTCCGATAACCCCAATGATCCGTTCCAACAACATCTCTGAAATCATGATCAACGGTCCCGACCGCATCTTCGTGGAAAGTTCGGGCAAAATCTACGAAAGCGGTGTAAGGTTCTTCAACGAGCAGCATCTGATATCCATCATCCAACGCATTGTCGAACCTCTAGGCCGTCACGTTGACGAAGCGTCTCCGATGGTTGACGCCCGCCTGCCTGATGGGTCGCGTGTCAACGCCATCATCCCGCCTCTGTCACTACGGGGCGCTTCCGTGACCATCAGAAAATTCTCAGAGAAGAAGTTGACGACGGACGACCTGATCAAATTCGGCTCCATGACCCGTGAGATGGCCTTGTTCTTGGAGGAAGCAGTTCGTTCCCGCCAGAACATCCTTGTCTCGGGAGGTACGGGTTCAGGTAAGACCACATTGCTCAACGTGTTGTCCCTGTTCATTCCCCAGGGCGAACGGGTCATCACTGTCGAGGACTCCGCCGAACTGAAGCTCACCCATCACAACTTGGTATCCTTGGAAGCAAGGCCCGCCAATATCGAAGGCAAAGGGCGGATTACCATCCGCGACCTGGTCATCAACACCTTGCGCATGAGACCCGACCGGATCATCGTCGGAGAATGCCGTGGTCCGGAGGCTTTGGACATGCTTCAGGCCATGAACACGGGTCATGATGGATCCCTCACAACAGCCCACGCCAACAATCCAAGAGATGCATTGACACGATTGGAAAACATGGTTATGATGGCAGGATTCGAACTGCCATCAAAAGCCATCCGCGAGCAAATCGCCTCCGCGCTTGACTTAATCGTACAGCAAACGCGATTGCCTGACGGCTCAAGGAAAATCGTCCAGATTTCCGAAGTCACAGGACGCGAAGGCGATGTCATCCTGCTTCAGGACATCTTTACCTTCGAGCAAGAAGGATTGGACAAAAACGGAAAGGTGATAGGGCACCACACGGCAACCGGTAATATCCCCTACTTTGTGGACGAACTTCGAAAAAGTGGACGTCTACGGCTTGATATGGGCGTCTTTGTCCCGAAAAACTAACGGGAGCAATAACACATGAACCTAAAAAGTCCAGAATTCATCAATTCTGTCTTGGTCTTCTCTGCTGTTGGATTCATAACCTTTTTGGCTGTCTCCAACATCTTTAGCAAAGCGGATGAGAGCACCGAGGGTGACGACGTCAATACCCGTACGGGAATGCGGAGATTCATCTCGCCTGCGAGGCTTTTACGCCTGCGACTGACGGTGGCCCTGTTCATGGGCGTCTGCATGATGTTGATATTGGTAGCCTCCGGAGTGCTCAATCCATTCATCTACATTCCAATCTCCATAGGCTTCGGCGTGTTGGGATTCTGGCTCCCTTACTGGTACTACACGTGGAAGACTCTCAAGCGGCACGAGAGCTTCGAAAACCTACTTCTGGACTTGACAACGGGACTGGCAAGCGGAATGAAGTCGGGGCTCGCGCTACCTCAGGCGCTGGAAGCAACCGCAAAACGCCTGCCAGACCCCATGAAGGAGGAAATCTACACCGTCCTGCGCGAGTATCGCCTGGGCATCGACCTGGCTGAAGCCCTGACGCGGCTGAATGTCAGAATGCCATGCGAAGACCTGAATCTCCTGGTCACCACCATCAAGCTCACCACCAAATCCGGTGGTTCAATGGTCGAGGTCCTTACCAAAATGGTCGATATGATCCGGGGCAGAAAGGAATTCCAGGAACGGCTGAAGAATTTGACCGCACAGGGGAAGTTCGAGGCGATTGCGATGTCTGCGGCTCCGTTCCTCGCCTTCATCCTTCTGTACATTATCGACCCCGATCTAATGGGGCCGATGTTGACCACTGGCATAGGCTGGTGTGCCTTTGGCGCTGTCGCCATCTTGGTTACCATTGGCTTCCTCATCATCAAGAAAATCGTCACCATCGAGGTGTAGCATGCAAGAAAATCCAATTTTGACATACATTGTCGTCTTTCTGGTAGTGTTTGTTCCATACTTGTTCCTTCGGTTCTTTATGGGCAAGCGGCGGCGTTTGCCTGACGATTTGGACAAGTGGAATTTGCCTCCGCTATTCCGCAGGTGCTTCCGTCTTACTGACATGTTCGCGGACACGCTTGGTCGCCAGATGGAGGCGTTGCAGGTCGAACGCACGATCACCATCAAGAATCAGCTTGTGGTCGCCAACATCAAGATGGGGCCCCAGCATGTCTATGCTTTGGAAATCTTCATGGGGATATTCGGCTTCATTCTGCCCATAGTTTTGTTCATGTTGATTGGCGCGCGTACAGACTATGCATTGATGGCAGGACTGTTGTTCGGTTTCATTGGGCTTGTATATCCCAGCATGATCGTCGCCAAGGCGGCTGATGAACGACAGACCGCCATCATCAAGACCCTTCCTTTCGCCATCGACCTGATCGGCTCGGCAATGGGTTCCGGCTTGGACTTCACCGCTGCAGTCCGATACTTTGTGACCAACGAAAAGCAATCCAATCCATTAGTGACGGAGTTCGGTGTTGTACTCAAGCAAATGGAATTGGGCAAGACCCGCGTGGAGGCTCTGGAGGATATGGCGGCACGCATCCAGTCAGACGAATTCACCTCCTTCACCGCCGCCGTCGCACACGGAACCGAAATCGGAGCATCCATCGTCGATACTATCAAAATGCAAGGTGAAGCATTACGTCAGGCTCGCTTCAACATCGCGGAACGCAAGGCCGCTCGAGCCCCCAGCATCATGATTCTTCCCATCGTCTTGTTCATCATGCCTGCAATCTTTATCATCATCGCAACCCCGGTTTACCTGAAGATCCAAAGCTCAGGCTTGGGCGGAATTATGGGTGGACAGTAAACCTAAGCAGCGGGGAAATCGAATGAAATACCAAATCAGATTCACAGTCGGCGAATTGGAAGGAAAAGTCTTTCCCATACAGGACGGGGAAGCACTGACCCTTGGACGATCACGTTCCAACAATGTCCAGATTACAGCCCCCGATGTGTCGGGACACCACGTCATTCTCAACAAGACGGCAACGGGCATTAAGATGGACAACGTGAGTTCAAGAACGACTACTGTCGATGGGCAGCCCGTTCCTGCTGCACAGCAAGACTATCCGCTGGTGGCAGGACAAACCGTCACGCTAGGTTCCGTGACGGCTTTTACCTTGGAAGCCATCGATGACCAACCACCAAAAATCAACCTGTCAAGCCAAAAAACCGCAACGGACGATGACGATCAGGATACACGCCTCGACCTGCAGCCAAAGGCACCCCAGGCAACTGAAAATGATGACGACGAGCACACAGTCATCGACCCCACGCCAAAGCCACAGGCATCACAAGACGAAGACAGTACCGCTATCGACCTGAATAAACCGGCGGCGCCTGCGCCAAAACCTGCGCCTGCGCCAAAACCTGCGCCTGCGCCAAAACCTGCGCCTGCGCCAAAACCTGCGCCACCACCCGCTCCCGCTCCAACTCCCGAACCAGAAGAAGAGGAGGAAGAGGGAGACGAAAATGCGACTATTGCCATGCAGACCCGTATGGCAACGGCAGAAGAAATGGAGTTCATGAAGGGCAAGCACCAAAAGGAAAGAAGCAAGCAATTTTGGCTGACTTGCATTGCCATTTTCATCGTGATCAACATCCTTATTTTCGTCTATCGCTTCTACTTCTACAGGGCGCCGGAAAAATTCGCCTCTTGGCCAATGAGCGAAAGTGGCGAATTACTGGCGACGAATCTCCAATTCGAGGGCTGTCCATGGTTCCGTGAGATTGACATTGAGTACCCTGACGTTGAAGGAGCGACGATTGAGAAGACCCCCGGCAACATCAAGGTCAACACCTTTATTGGCAAATATCGTGATGTTCCGCTATTCCTGACCGTGGAATACTTCCAGGATTTCGAATCTCTTAGCAAGTCTCGCCAGACAGTCTTTGAAGAATGGATGGCTAAAAAAGCTTCCGGAAACGAAAATTGGAATTTTGACGTGATGCGACCGGTCAACTTCTATCAGTACGACCATGGGATTCCCTACGTATCCGTGTCCTATTCGCGCACCAAAGACAGTGAATCCTTTTATGGCATTGCAGTAATGATTCGGATGGAGGAATGGATTTTCATCCTCCTCAAGGAGATTCCCATGCGCGAACGTTGGCATGCTGAATACTTCGTCAACCTAGTCTGTTTCTTCCGATTCTCCGAAGTCTTCCAGAATGTCCATTGGGAAGGTCTTGCCGAGCAGGCTCCAGGTACGACCCAGGAGAATTTGGGCGAGGCGCGTCAGCTGCTGATGCGCCGTTCTCCGTCCGTCTGGCAAAAAGCCGAGCTCCTGCTCAAGTCTGCACTCTGCAAATATCGGATGGAGCATGCCGAGGGCAACGAATACGAAACAGCGATCAAGCTCCTGAAAGACCTCAGGGAAAACCAAATACACTATTTCAATGCACAAAAGATTCTGATGATCAAGGCCAATACCACCAAGGACCTTGTCTCAATGCGGAATCTCCAAGACAACCTTAAGGCGGTGTTCTCCTCCGAAGAAGACTTTAGGTTCCACAAAATCAGGAGAAACCAATGGGATTGATTAGATCAAAAAAAGAACTTGTCCTCCGTTTTGAACTCAATGGACAAATCCTTCAGGAAATCTCTTCCAAGGATATCAAAACGGAAATCACCATAGGCAGAAGCGATTCGTGCACCTGGATAATTCCGGCGTCCGATCGCTCCGCGTCTGGCCAACATGCCAAAATCACGCCTGCCAAGGGAAGCCTGATCATCTCAGACCTGCAATCCAGAAACGGAATCTTCTTCCAGGGCAGCAAGATCCAAGAACGAAAGCTGAAGCTAGGCGACCACATCCGCATCGGAGATTGCCTGCTCGTTGTCGAAGAACCCATTGAAACTGCCGAAGATAAGGCGGAGCACCCTTTCCATCGGCTAGAGCAACTCAACGGCGTAAACAAGGGCATCTCCTACGACCTGAACAAGCCTATCATCAAAATCGGATCTTCCCCCGACTGCGATATCGTGCTCAACGATGCGTTGGTCTCCCATTTCCACGCATCCATCGAATGCAAGACCGACAATTCATGCTGGATCAAGGACATCGGCTCGCGAAATGGAACCAATGTCAACGGAACACTCTTGGCTCAAAACCTCAACGAAGGAGGACGAATGCTGCGTGACGGCGACATCATCTCCATCGCCTACATCGAACTCCGGTACCTGGATAGGTTCGTGACCCACGTCCGTGCCCAGTTAGGACTGAAAATCGCCGTCACGATCATTACCTTGCTCGTGTGCATCGGCGGATACTACGCCTTTATGGCCGTTTCACCATCCGCCAAAACACACATCGAAGCCGCACGAAAGGCAGCCGCTAACGAAGACTTCGACACAGCCAGGAAATACCTCGTAACAGCTGCCAACGCAAGAGCCGCAAAAGCACATAATCATGAACGAGCCGAACTCGAACAAATGATTGACAACTGGGAATCAACAATCGCCAAATGGGAAGAAATCAAGGAACTCTACCAAAAACAAAGATGGATTTCCGCAAACAAGCTCCTCAGCCCGCTTCTCTCCCAGAACATGGAACTCTGGAAGTGGAATGACACCAATGCAGCCCAGGCCAAAAACGAGGCGATCCTAGCCAAGCGCTTGACAGATGCCTATATCGAAGCCAGAACCATGCTCGAAAGCGAAGAGGCAAGCCTCAAGAAAATCGAGGATGCCACATCGATGCTCGCGACAGAACTCGAAAACGCAGGCACAACCCCTCAATTCCTTTCCCCGCTTACGGCAGAAGCAAAAGATATCCATGCTGAACTATCAGCCACAAGCAACGACTGGAGAATCACCATGCTCCTGCTCGAAAACTTCGATACCTTGGACAAACTCCCTGACATGCAGGAAAAACTAATCAACATTCGCCAGGCAACAGAAAAGCGATTGACTGCCAGAAAAGAACAAGGAAATCGTTTCTCCCCAATCCTTCTGGGCATCATTGACGCGGCTATCCTTCCAGTGACTAAGCTCAACAAGGCAAATGCCGCGCTGGAACTTAATGCCAAGACCGTTACAACACTTCAGTTTGACAAACTCGCGACAACACTCCCGTTGCCAGAAATCGAAGAATGCGCTTCACACCCTAACCTGGCAGACAAACGTGCGCAACTCCAAACCCTTAACGGGCGACTCCTCAATACCACCGCGCAACTCAAAAACATGGTGGAAACCTTGGACAAGAGAAACCTAACACCGAACAAACAATCGGAAGCCATCAATCAATTGCTGGACAACGCCAATCTAGAAAAAGTCTTGGCTTGCGATTCATTCGAACTCAAGCTCCCCTCACGCAACAGGACAACCCCCTCGGGAACCTATGATGAAATCCTGGGCATCGAAGTCTTCTACAACTTCATCGCCATGCTGCCCGACAAGTTTGACACAACCATCCTAGAAGATGCGTCATTTAGACCCGCCATCTACAACGCAAGACAAGACTTCATCATCCTCAACGACTTCATCACCTTCTGCAACAGCCCTGCAGTGAAAAACATGACGAAAAATCAGGACAATTCACCCCTCCAGAACCTGGCGAAACATGCCGAGCAAATCCTTAAGAAACGTGACGATTTCGTCAAGCAACTCCTTGGTATATCAGAAAAAGCCGAAGATAGGCAAGCCGTTATCAGCGGCGGCATGGCATTGCTCCTGTCACACAACACAAACCTGATTCCGGAAAACTTTACAGAATCCATTGTCACCAAGCTCAAGGAAATACGCAAGCAATCATCCGATATCGCAAAAAAGGCAGTCACACCGGAACAAGCGATCAAAAACAGACGAAAAATCCTTGATATCGGCATCCCCGGAGACTCAATCGTAAGGCTCGCATGGTCGGAAATGTACAAATGATGCAACGACTCTTTCATGACAGCAAAGGCTCGATGGTGATGGAATACATCGTCATTACCGTCTTCGTCGCCCTCCCAATCTGGATCTTTTGGAATGGAGGAACGATGAGTTTTGGTGGTTACAGTATCGGCTTCGCAGGTATCTACGACTACTCCAAGGGGGAACTGATCGGAGACGGTCTCAAAATTCAGGCATTCATGCAGTATATCGCCGAAGGAATCTCAAAGCCCAATCCGTATTTTTAACCTAGCACGCGACAATCAAAACAAAAGGAACCGATATGAAACGCATTATGAAACACTTAAAGCATCTCCTGTGGGATGAAACGGGCGCCGTCGCCATGGAATATGTAATCATCGCCTTGATGATCGGTGCGACCTGCGTTTCGATGGTGATGGTTTTCGGATCCGCCCTTGCACGCCAATTCGAAGTCGTCACATTGACGCTGGCCGGTGAACAAGGTATCCAGCAGGCCGTCCAAAAGCAGGAGGATTTAGCTAACGAACTCCTGGGAGGTAGCGGAGATGGAAGCATTGCACAAGCACTGATCCAGGGAAGGAGGATCAGTGGTCAGAAGTAGGTAATCCCAGTTCTTGATACAAATCGATGAATAATGTTTTTTAGGACATAGCGCTTTAGGTCGCCCCAAGAAAAAAAGGGGCAACGAATAAAGAAACAAAAAAAAGGAGAAACAAGATGAACGAGAAAAAAGCAAATCGAATCGAACGGGCGAAGCGCACATGGTTTGGCAGGATGGTTTGCAGGCTGTTGGGTGAAGAACGCGGCGCAGTGGCGATGGAGTATGTGGTCATCGCCTTGTTGGTCGCGGCAGCAGTCGTCGGAATCGTGATTGTCTTTGGTGATAACATCGCCAAGATGTTCGGTTCCACCACAAAAGCCTTGACTGGATCCGAAGGAGTCAAGGAAGCAGGCGAAGATAGAGCAAAACAAGCAGCAGACGTCCCTGGCGAAGTCAAGGGCGCTTTGGAAGCAGGAAAGGAAATTCGCCAAGGCGAAGCAGCAGACTTCAAGGAATGATGGAAGAAGGATAGCCGACACGCTTTTTTCGTCAACAATCATCGAAAGACAAATAGATCCAAATGCCTGAATCCATTGTCATCTTAGCTGCAAGCTTGCCATGGCTGCTCATCTTGTGCTATTACGACTGGCGCTATCGACGCCTCCCCAACGCCCTGACGTTGGGGATGGCGGCAATAGCGCTGACCTGCCGATTCGGGTATGGAGGTCTGCCCATGGGACTCCAAGGTCTATTGGGGGGGGTGATATGCGGACTGTTCTTGCTCATTCCCTTTGCACTCAAGGGTGCCGGCGGCGGTGACGTGAAGATGCTCTTCGCCGTCGGCTGCCTTTGTGGCATCATTCGCACCCCGGGCGTCCTATTAAGCATCTCTTGCGCGGGTGTCATCCTCGCCATTGTCATGCTGCTGGCAGGGAAGGTTGACGGATCGCGCCTCAAGCACGCATGCCGATCGATTTTCGATCCAACCTACGATAGAGCCGCGGGACGGGAAAACCTCCCGCCGAGGTCTGACGAACGGGTTCGCCTCCCGTTCGGGATAGCCATCGCATTGGGAACCACATTCTCACTGATTCTCGACACGATTCTGATCACTGGAGCCAACCCATGAAACTACCGGACGATAAAGGCTCGATGACCATGGAATTCATTATGGTGATGCCGTTGCTACTGCTACTGATTTTCGGCATCCTCCAACTGTCGCTCGTGATCATCGCCAAGCAAATGACGCAATACGCTGCCTATTCCGCCGCACGAGCCGCCATCGTCTATAATCCCGCCGACTACAGCACTGGACCAAAAAACTTCCATGCCGCCAAGGGTCCCGTCTTCAAGGCAGCTGCGGAAGCACTAAGGCCATTCGGAATGCTCACCTTCGACCCTATAACAAAAGTCCCAGATCAAAACTACATCTACAAGCAAGTCCGTATCGTCAATGGTGACGAAAATCTTCCGGACGAGGAAAAAATCGGGGTCTCAGAAGACCTTTGGGAAACCGAACAAACACCCGCAGTCAAGGTCATCGTTTCATTCAACTATCCGATGCTGATACCCTACGCCGCACATTTCATCGACTACTTCAACCGAAGTGGGGCATCACGATCCTGGCAACTCCACGGCTTCGCGCCAGATGACTTGGCAAGTTTCAGCCAGCACGCCAAAGCAGTACCGACATTCACGCTGATCGAAAGTTGTATTATGCATAGACCCTGGAACACCAAAACATTCCCTCATGTTCCACCCCAAGACATGGAATGACGACTCGTTCTAGTAATCAATAACAAGATATCAGAACACAACATGCAAAGAATCCTGAACATAGCCTTCATCCGGGCAAAAGCATTGCGTGACGACGACTCAGGCGCCGCCCTCTTCATCACGTTGGGCATCTTCCTGTTCCTCTATATGATCGTCGCAGGAATCTATGCCATTGGAGAAACCATTCACCAAAGAATGGAACTCCAAAACGCCACCGATGCCGCCGCGTACTCCGCAGCAGTCGTCCAAGCAGACTGCCTCTCAAGAATGGCAGTCATAAACCGCGCAATGGCATGGACTTATATTCAAATGACAAACCGCCAGATGGACTATATCACCTCCAAATGGCTTGACTATACCGTTACGCAATATGAAAAGGACAGGGATGCATGCAAAGATTTCTACCAGCACACCCTCATCATCGATTGCCCAACCAAATCTGAACATTGTGACAAGCACAAGGACGAAAACGGGAAAGGCTGGTGGTGCGGCGCACCGAAGGACATCATTATTAAAGACCTCGTCTTCCCGACGGGAGTCGAACCAGACGCCGTCAGACTCAACAAAGAACTGATGAGTACCAGCATTGACGAAATCAAATCCGCAGTGTCAATGACAGACCATCAGCAGCTCGGTAACGCAATCACGAACGACAAGAATACCATCAAGTCGCTCAACATGCTCCTCGTAAACATTAACGAAGCAATGCCAAAGGCAATGAAACAAGCCGCCCAAGCAGTGTTCGTTGAAAACCTGACCCGACCAAATGCATTGAGCACAGATAACCCGCTTGATGACTTCACGCTGGAACTCGAAATACCCGCGCCGACTAATCCCTACAACAAGGGATCCGATGGAACAAGTTTCTTCCTCCCACTCTTCAATACCGAAGAGCATGAACGACTCTTTCTCGCCATGGCAGACGGTTCCCCAAACCTGAAAAAACAAAAACACTATAAAAAGCTCATGCATTATTTCAATGGGGAAGACACAGACTATCCCCGTGGATTCGACCATTGGTTCATCCGGGGAAACAAGGTGGAATTTGACAACGATCAGGATGAGAAAATCATTCGAAACAATACAGTTCCGTCACCAAACTACGGCATCACACGTGGATATAAAAACGCAAACTTCACAGAGGGTGGCGAAGTCCTCCGCGGTAACTACACAACCTTCATCCCTGTCGTCTGGGGGGCGCCGTCAGCGCAAAACTACAGGTGGGAGAACAGCAACTACAGCGACCTCTGCAAAGAGGCTTACGAGGAAATGGAAGAAACAGTCGCATTGATCTCAGAATATTTCTGGGCTTCCAGAAAATACTGGTGCTTCGGCGTCGATTTCAAACCCATCCTCGAGTTCTGCTTCCACCTCCCAATCTGGGAGTGGATGGGAGAAAGTGATGCAAAAAACTGCAAAAAACATGGAATCCGTTACGATTTCATTCCTGAAGACAAGGATTTTGCGAGAAAAGACTACAAGCAGTGCTACATGAACTTCAATCTCTACGGAATCTCAGATTTCAACAATTGGATCATCATGTGTGGGAATGCAAGAATATACGGGGATGACAAGAATATCTATGATGACAACTATGTTGGGGAAACATGCAAACCTTGGATCCTTAATAAAAACTTCTTCCAAGGAAAGGGCACCATCACGGTTACTGCAACAAAAAAACTCAGAAACCCACTCTCAGTTGCTTTTGATGGAGTTAGGGGAAAAACCAAGCTGAAAGGAATCTTCGGCCTCTACAACCCAAAGGAAAATGCTTCAATGAAGGCGATAGCAACAGCAAGAGCTGGCTATCTGAGAAATCACAAGACTGATAAGGAAAGATATTACGAAGTCGTCTACAACGAGGCGACTCATGTCTGGCACCCACATGAAAACAAATCCATATTCGGAATGAAAAGCAATACTTGCGGTCAAGGATGCGTCTGTAACCAGCACGAGCGCTTCAAGGAAGTCTGGAACCTTTGCAATACCGACTGGGATGCTGTCCTACTGCCTGCCCAATACGCAGTCGGATATGAAGCACCATACGATACCAAAGTGGACGAAAACGAACACTACTGGAAAAAGGTCAAATAATCATTGTTCTGGACAGGGATAAGGAGGCTCTTAGAAGCCGGAGGTTCGCTATGCGGAAGACACCTAATCAAATTAACAACGTTCATGGCAATAACATGGTGACAATTGCTATGAATGTCTTGCGCCTAAATATCCTTGTTATCCTGATTGCCTTGACTGCAACCGCGCAGTTCAATGTTGATGATATCATAAACGAAGAAGAGATCAACAACCTGAAAAGTATGGGCGAATCAGTTGATGTGGATGAACTCAAAGAAAAGGGAAAGCAAATGCAGGAAGATGGCGAATACGTGGGAAAACGTTTCCAGGGACTTAGCCCGGAAATGATTGAGGCAGGAGTAAATCCAGAGGACGTAGACCCGTTGACCAAGGCAGAAGAACAAAGGAAATTTCGGGATCACCGTTTGATTACTGGTAAATATCCTCCGGACATGCAGGAAAGAATGGACAACATCAATGCGATGTCATCCGATATGCAGCAACAATTCCAAGGAATCATGGACATGGTCAATGGAATCATGGCAAAACTCGATGCCATAATGGAATCCATCGATGCAATTATGACCAAAATTTCACTGATGATCGCTAACCTCTCAGTCGAACTAAAAGATGTAGGAGATCCACCAAACAAGAACAAATCCCTCTACCAACTCAAAACCGATATGGAAAGACTGTCGGGGACGGACTCTAAATTCATTTCCTCGTCCAAAGAAACATTCTCGGGGGCGGAGCTCCAGCAAGTCACCACAAGAATC
>JAGVUR010000097.1 GCA_019136135.1 Verrucomicrobiota bacterium | reverse complement strand
GGGGTGGTGTGGGTCACCCGGGGTGGTGTGGGTCACCCGGGGTGGTGTGGGTCACCCGGGGTGGTGTGGGTCACCCGGGGTGGTGTGGGTCACCCGGGGTGGTATCGAGGCACCTGGGTGGCGTGGAGGCATCCGGGGTGGTATGGGAGGCACCCGGGGTGGTGTTTGGGGCACCCGGGGTGGTCGGAGGGCCCCTTGGGTGGTCGGAGGGCACCTTGGGTGGTCGGAGGGCACCTTGGGTGGTCGGAGGGCACCTTGGGTGGTCGGAGGGCACCTTGGGTGGTCTGGAGCACCTTGGGTGGTGTGGAGCACCTTGGGTGGTGTGGAGTACCTTGGGTGGTGTGGAGTACCTTGGGTGGTCGGAGGGCACCTTGGGTGGTGTGGGGGAGCACCTTGGGTGGTCGGAGGGCACCTTGGGTGGTGTGGAGCACCTTGGGTGGTGTGGAGTACCTTGGGTGGTCGGAGGGCACCTTGGGTGGTCGGAGGGCACCTTGGGTGGTCGGAGGGCACCTTGGGTGGTCGGACGGGTCGGACGGGTCGGACAGGTCGGGACAGGTCGGACAGGTCGGACAGGTCGGACAGGTCGGACAGGTCGGACAGGTCGGACAGGTCGGACAGGTCGGACAGGTCGGACAGGTCGGACAGGTCGGACGGGTCGGACAGGGTCGGACGGGGTCGGACAGGGGCATTCATCATTCATCATTCAGCATTCAGGCCAGTCGCCCAGATTTGCCCTGCTTCGGAACAAGTCGGAATATGGAGTTTGGAGCATGGAAGGGCGCAATTGAGTTGGGAAGCTTACTTGTCAAAGTTTTGTTATCGCCTATATTTTATAGTTCTTCTCTAATGCTTTACTTCATGTTTGTTTTGAGCAATAAATCCAAAGAGGGTAAACTTATGGCGAAAAAAGTGTTGGTTCTGGGTGCGACAGGCGCAATGGGACAGTATCTCGTTCCCAGGTTGGCGGATATGGGATTCGAAGTCGATGCTGTTTCGCTTGACGATGTGACGGTGGAACGCCCGAATTTGAAGTACATCAAGGCGAATGCAAAGGACAAGCCGACCTTCCTTCAGTTTCTGTCAAAGCACTATGACGGAATCGTTGATTTCATGATTTACAATACGAACGACCTTTCGTACTATTTGCCTGCGGCACTGGATCATACGGACCACTATATCTATCTGTCCAGCTATCGTGCGTATGACAACAAGCAGGTGCCGGTGACCGAAACCGCTCCACTGCTGTGCGATACTGCAGACGACCTTGTGCTACGCCACTCGGACGACTATTCCATATATAAAGGGCGAGGCGAACACGTGATCAGGGCGCTTGGCAAGTCGAATTGGACCATTATTCGTCCTGCAATCACGTACAGCAAGATGCGTTACCAGCTGGTGACGCTTGAGGCACCGAACACTGTCGGCCGCGCATTTGCGGGCAAGGCGACTGTGTTGCCGGTCGAAGCATACGATGTTCAGGGCACGATGAGCTGGGCTGGCGACGTTGCGCAGATGATCGCCGGCTTGCTGTTCAACGAGAGGGCGCTTTGCGAGGCGTTTTCAGTCTGCACGGCGGAGCATCATCCCTGGCACAAAGTGGCGGAATACTATAAAGATATCTGCAAGTTGGAGACTGTATGGGTTGACAAAGAAGACTACCTGAAGATCATCAGTCCCGACAAGTATGCCCGCTGGGCGCGGTGGCAACTCGACTACGATCGGCTGTTTGATCGGGTGATGGACAACTCGAAGGTTCTTGAAGTGACCGGCATGAAGCAGGAAAACCTGATGAAACTGTACGATGGCCTCAAGTATGAGATTGGTCGTTGCCCACGGGACTTCCAGTTCCCGGTGAATACAGCGATGGATGCCTATTTGGAGTCTCGTGGCTGAAGTCGAAGGGTTGTTTCTTGAGTCGTTGGGAAGTTCGTTATGGTACCGCTAGGCGATTCTGATGTATTTCGTCGCAAGGTCGTGATTTTTCGAAGCGGTGTTTTGCTGATGTTTTTCACGAGCATGAGCAAGATACTTGTTCCTGGCGCCGTATTTGACTCTTTGCAGCACGAGCTGGGTTTTGACGCATCGTTGTTGGCGGGCTTGGCATCGTTCTACATGTATTCGTATGCGTTTTCGCAGCTTGCGCTGGGGATGCTTGCTGATCGCTTTGGCGGCGTACGGATTTTACTGCTGGGCGGCGGTTCGTTTTGCATTGGTATGACAATGTTTCCTTTATGTTCGTCGTATTGGCTCTTGTTGATATTCCGTGTCTTGTCTGGTTTTGGAGCCGGGATTGTCTTTTTAGGTGTTGCGAAGCTGGTTGCCGACTTGTATCCTGACCGTTTTTCGTCGATTTTGGGCATTACCTTGGTGATTGGCTATTTGGGGCCTGTCACCGGGACATCCGGGATGGTCTGGCTTGTTGCGTGGTTGGGGTGGCGCGCCTCGTTGCTAGTTCCGGCTGTGCTGTCAACGATTGCGTACTTGGTGATTGTGTATTATTCTCGCGGGACGTTGAAGCCAATTGAACGTGGTGGCTCCTTGTGGGGACCTGTGGTCGAGGTCATGCGCCGCTGGGATGTTGTCCGGTTGTTTGTGGCGAGTTCCATGATTTTCGGTTCCTATTACGCATTGCTGACCTTGATGGGGCGGAAGTGCCTTGAGGACGTTGGCGGTTTTTCGATGCGTTGGGCGTCGTTGCTTGTTACGATGCTGACGATTCTGGTCGCGTCACACAACTACCTTGGTGATCGTGTCTGCAGGTTGTTCCGGAATCAGTATGGTCGGCTGATGCGCACGTTGTCGGCCATGAGTCTTCTTGGGGCTTGTCTGGGTTGGTTGACGTTGCGTTACGGGCTAGGTGGTTTTCCTCTGATACTTTCATATGTGTTGATTGCGATACCGGCTGGATTTTTCCCCGTTTACGGCACTATGGCGAAGGAATCTTGTCCATCGAACCTAGTTGCGTTGTCTGTCGCCTTGTTGAATTTCTGGGCATTTGTGATGATTGCCATTGTCGGCGACATTGCCGGTCGTGTCATGCGCAGCTACGAATGGATGGCCGAGAAGGTCGGCGATGTATTGGTTTATCCACCTTCTGCGTACGAGGGTGTGTTTGCTGTCTTCATTGTCGTGTCATTGGTTGGGTTGTCTTGTACGATAGGGTTGTTTTCCCGTAGGGTTTCACGGTAGGCAGGGGCTTGTGATGGCGGTTCTTCTGGTTGTCCTGTTGGTGCTATGTGCTGGGTTGTCGTTTGGCGACACTCCATATCGTTGGGACGTCTGTCTTAACGGCCTGTGGGACATTGCGTACGGGAATGACGCGTCGGAGTACGGCGATCGCTTGTCTTGGCGCGAGTCCAAGGTTCCGTCGAGCTGGAATGTGGCCACGACATGGAAGATTCATCCCGAGGCTGCGTCGTCGAAGGTCGCCTGGCATCGATTGCGCGTTGACATTCCGTCTTCGTGGCGTGGGAATCGCGTCAAGCTGATGTTCGAGTTGCTCAATGCGTCCCATAGTGTCCGTGTGAATGGTCGGCTATTGCACGAGTTGCCTCATACGATGGGGAATTTGACGGTTGACGTGACGGAGGCGGTTGCCTTCGGCGGGTCGAACGAGATCGTTGTGATGACCAAGAGCGAAGTTCGCGGGCGTGCCGGGATTTTGCGCGATGTCCGGATGCTATGCGTTCCAAGCACGTCGATCCGGTATGCGCTGGTGACTCCGAGCGTACGGAAGGGAACGCTGTCGGTATTGGCGAAGCTTGATGGCGAAGGCGATGTCGAGCTGCGTTGCCGTGTTTTTGACGGTGACGAGTGCGTATTGGACTTGGGTTCAACTCATGCGAAGTTGTCTGGGAGCGGTGTTTGCGAATTGTCGTCTCCCTGGAAGGATCCTGTGTTGTGGGGGTATGGCGAGTACGGCGAGGCGAAACTATACACGATGCGTACGGAGTTGTTGTGCAACGGGGCTGTGATTGACGTAAAGCACGATCGCTTTGGCTTCCGTGAATTCTATGCGGAAGGCGACAAGTTCTACTTGAACAAGAAGCCGATTTTCCTTTTGGGCGACTTGTATACCAAGACGCGTGACCATACGGAACATCCGGCGGCGGCAATCGCATTCCTGCAGCGGATGCGCGATTCGAACATCAACTTTTTCCGTTGGCATACATCGACGGTCTGCGATTACGGGGTGTGGTTTGATGCCGCCGACGAAGTCGGCTTTTTGATGCAGCCCGAGATGATTCGTCCGTTTTACCAAGACAAGGAGCGTTTGGCGGCGAACCATCCTGCCATTAAGCAGATGTGGGAGAACTACGTGACGACTCATTACAACCATCCCTCGATCGTGTCATGGTGTGTTGACAACGAGTCGTTTTCCGTTGGCTTGACGTCGTTGGCGAATATCCGGAAGGTGAATTTGGATCGGATGCGTCAGTATGACGAGCTGATCAGTTTCATTCGCGGCTTGGACGGAAGCCGCATCATCGAGATCAACCACAACTACAGCCTTTGGCCGTTTGTTCGGATGGGGAAGTTTTCCCGTGAGAATTTCGAGGTGTTCAACATTCATCCGTACGGGAATATTTTGCGTGCGATCAATGTCGAGCAAAAGGCTGTTGGTTTCAAGGGCGAGGTGCCTGTGCTGGTCGGCGAGATTTTCGCTCACGGCAAGCCTGTTGATTTTCTTCAGGATCCTTTGGGGGCTTATGCGGAGCAATGGCGGATTGGTGCAAGCTATGCCCGCCAGATACGCGAGGCCAAGGCTGCCCGCCATGTGGCCGGTGCGATTCTTTGTGCGCAGACCGGGACTGGCTTTGTAGGGTTTGCGGGACCCAAGTCGGTTCACTTCGGTCCTTGGGACGATTTTGCGAAGGTTTTGGACGGTAGCGGGAAGTTGGTCGGGTTGCATGAGTTCAACGCATTGCCTCAGTGGCCGTCTTTGTCAGGTTCCGGCATCAAGGTTGACCACTTCGTGGGGTGGGCGTACTACGGTGGTAACTTCGGATTGAATTTGAATTGGTTCGATCCGTCGGTGCCGATGTTTCGCAAGAATTTGGTTGACGAGCAGATTACTGAGTCGTTCCGGGAGTTGAATGGTGGTGATGTTGGTGGATTTCCATCTCGTCGTTGCCCCGAGGTTGTTGTTGGCTTGGGGGATGGCGGAATTCCTTTTGCAAATGGTTTGCTATGGTTGCAAGACAAGCGTTATCCTGGCGAATTGCGCGGTGTGTTGACGGATCGGGACGGGACGGGCTGGTTCAGGCTATGGGGAGCCGGCGGGTACGAATTGCGTTATGGTGACCGGGTCAAGGAGCTATCGATCAAGGAATGTCCAGTTCTGGACATGAAGGCGGGATACGACTACATCACTTGGGTTGACTGGGGTGGGATTGACTTGAATCGTCGCCGCGAGGAGTTGCGGAAGCCGGTTGGGAAGTGGGTGTTCAATGAACAGTCGTTGGGCGAGATACTCAAGAACCGGGATTTCGAGCATTGGGAGCACGATCGTCAGGCAAGTTGCTGGAGCTATGCGTCGGAGCGGATGGAGGATTGCACGTCAGGTCGCTACTCCGGCAAGGTTGTTGGCAGCACGAGCTACGTTGTCCAGCGGATACGGATGCAGAAGGGGAAGACGTATAGGATCAGCGCGGATATCAAGAAGCTTAAAGGCAATAGCCATGGAAGCATCCAGATTACGACCGAGCAATACAAGATGCTTTTCAACAAGCGATGTGAAGCGAAGGAGGGCGTTTGGGGACGTGTCGAGGCGCTCCATGTCGCCACGGGAGATGAATTCTACTTCTATCTCCGCAACTACTACATGGGCAATGATGGAGAAGTGATCTATGACAATGCGAGTGCTGTGCTGGTGGAGGAAGCTGCGCCGCCGCCAGAGCCATTTGCGCCAGGTCCCTTCAAGCTGAGCAAGGATGGATTCATACGGGATTTCCTGGTGCTGGGTCCCTTCCCGAATAGGGGAGACGAACTGAATGGGTACCAGGCGGCGGCGACGGATTACCTGGGCGGCGAGGCGACGTATCAGGCGAAGTTCGGCGCGAAGGCAAAAGCGGTGTTCCAACCGGGATTCTATTGGGTGCCTGGCGAGTACGAAGTTCGTTGGGACCAGCTGCATAGCGAAAGCGATCGCATCCACCTGAACCAGATTCGCCTGGAGGATGCGGTGGTGACCGGAGCGCCGCCGACACATGTGTGTGCCTATCTGGCCTGCGATGTGATTTCGCCCGTTGATCGGGATATACGACTGGGCATGGGTTCGGATGACGGGTACGTCCTGTGGCTTAACGGCGAAAAGCTTGGTACTTCCCTGACGTCCCGTGCGGCGGCAAAGGATCAGGAGATGATTTCAGGCAAGTTGAAGGCTGGTCGCAATCGCTTGCTAGTCAAGGCGATTCAGGATGCAGGCGGATGGCAGATGCTGATCCGCCTGCTGGATGCCCAGGGAAAGCCGCTGGACAATGTTGAAATCGTTCTGGATAAATGAGTTTTGAGACGGGAATTTAAGGGGTTCGCATCATGTTTCATGGCATAAGGAGCTGTTTGTTTGCGTTAGGCATGGTTGTTGGCATTCTGTCCATTGGTGCCGAGAAGGTTCTGGTGAACGGGATGTGTCGCGAGCCTGAATTTGTCCGCGGCGGAAAGTCGATTGTCTACCGCTGGGATTTGAAGAACGGCGACAGCGAGCTGCATTTGGTTGACGTGGCTTCAAGTTCGGTGACGAAGCTTGGCGTCGAAGGGACTTCGCCCTTGGATTTAGGCGATGCAGATTGTTTCTTGTACCTTGACGTCAGCGTTCTGCCCGATGTTTTCCTGTATGATTTTAATACGGGCACGTCACGAAAGCTGCCCTTGCCCGAGCCGCCTGCGGGGCGTCCCTTTGTGGTCGGGAAGGATAGGATCGCCTATTGGGCAGGTTTTGAGGTGCCGTCCCGGTTGATCGTGTTCGATTGGCGACAAGGCAAGGAGGTGGAGCTGCCGATGCAAGTGCCAGACGAGACAGTCTTGCTGTCCCCGGATTTGACATTGGCGGTTGTGCAGACCCAGACGAACCAAGTATCGAACCTCAAGGTGATCGAGTTGAAGTCGGGGAAGGTGCTGTTCGAAACGACTGCGAAGTCGCAGAACATCCAAGTGAATGGCTGCCATTCTCCGGCATTTTCGCCGGATGGCAAGCGAATGGCCTTCGTCTGGGGAGATATCCAGCCTGTCGCCGATATCCATATGCTTGACCTGAAGACCCTAAAGGCGGAAAACATAACGAAAAATGGTGCCGATAACCAAAATCCCAGATTCTCAAGCGACGGGACTAAACTCGCCTATACGACAGGACCTGAGGGAAATTATCAATTGGTGATAAGAGATTAGAAGTTGTGACTGGGACATACGCAGAAAGCAAGCGGAGCGATGCATGAAGAAGAATCGATGTTGGATGGTGCTGATGTGCCTGTTGGTCTTGGGAAACGCATGGTGCGATGTTGTGTTTATGGTTCCTAACGAGAAGGATTCGCCGCCGGAATTGAAATTCATCAATGCGGCGCAACTGGCGACCGGCAAGTTCGGAAAGGCAATCTACTTCGGAAAGGAAAGCGACTCGACAGTCGCCTTCTCCGATCAAGATGCGCTGAAACTTGGGAAGGATAACTTTACGCTTTCCATGTGGCTCTGCCCAAAAACATTGGAAACCGAAAATGAATCCATTTATCGACGTATCCTGCTCAAGTATGCCGGCAAAAAAGGTTTCTGGGTGCTGGATGTGTTCCCAAATGGACAATTGATGTTCTCGATGCAGGACGATGCGGGATCTTACGCGAGCACAAGGTCGGAACCGGGAAGCCTGACCGTGGGAAAATGGCAGCATGTGGTGGTGGCGGTTGACCGGGCGGCGGCGGCGACGGACTACTATGTGGATGGCGTGTTGCGAGGGCATTGCCAGCACAATGCTTCGCTGAAGGGGAGCATCGATGCTCCTGGTGCGCCGTTGCAGGTATCGACTTGGGCTGGTCGCAAGTACGAGGGTTTGTTTGGAGCGTTTAAGGTTATTGGTCGCTTGTTGACGGCGGCGGAGATCAAGCAGGAGCATACGATGTGCAAGGAAATATTTGTGGATGTCGAGCATACGTTGTCGGAGCGAGTCGAGGTTTTGTATCGTCAGTGCTTGCCCGGCGGTGATGTCCAGGAGATGTGGGATTTGGCGGCATTGTCGTCAACGCCCAAGGTATATCCTGCTCCTTCTGATCCCTTTGAGAAGTTTTCTGGTGATGCGATACGTCCCTTGATGTACGATGGCGTTCCATACGAGGGCAAGCCGACCCGTGTGTTTGCCTGGGTTGGTTTGCCTGCCGGTGCGTCGGCGAGTTCCAAGGTGCCAGGAATGGTTTTGGTTCATGGTGGCGGTGGAACTGCGTTCAGGACTTGGGTCAAGCTTTGGAACGACCGCGGCTATGCCGCCATCGCCATGGACACCTGCGGGCATCTGCCGCTGCCTCTTGATACTGACGCGAAGCCCTGGCCGAGCCATGAATGGTCTGGTCCCGCAGGCTGGGGCGATTTTGGCAATCTTGACAAGACCGTGACGGATCAATGGACGTACCACGCGGTGGCGTCCGTCATCCTTGGACATTCACTTCTACGCTCGATGGAGGAGGTCGATGCTTCACGAATCGGGCTGACAGGCATTTCATGGGGCGGATACCTGACGAATATCGTTGCTGGCGTCGACAACCGCTTCCGCTTTGCCGCACCCGTTTATGGATGCGGCTTCCTTGGCGAGAGCAATTGGCGGTCGACGTTTAGGGTGATGGGGCAGGAGAAGGCGCTGAAGTGGCTGACGCTGTGGGATCCTGCGCAATACCTGTGCTTTGCCAAGATGCCGGTGCTGTTCTGCAATGGCACGAACGATACGCATTACCTGACGCCAGCCTGGCATCGGACGACCCAATTGCCGCGTGGCGAGGTCTATCGGAGCTACAAGGTTCGGATGCCACATGCCCACGCACCGGCAGGAGACCCGCCAGAAATCACCGTGTTCGCGGATTCGCTGCTCAAGGGAAAGCCTGGCTTGGTCAGGTTGACAGGATTTGCCGCAATGGGACGCCAGCTGAACTGCAAGGTCGCAGGAGGCGTGCCGCTTAAGTCCGCAAGCGTGATCTTCACCAAATCGACTGGCGAATGGAAAGACAGGCATTGGGAATCGATCGAGGCGACCTATGACCGGGAAAGCGGAGATATCGATGGAACTGTCCCCGAAGATGCAACGGTCGCCTACCTGGGCGCGACAGGAGAAGACGGAATGTTCGTCAGCACGCAACTCGTCTTCTACGGGAAGTAATACTTGGTTTTCCCAATAAACAACACAGGATCGAAGCCGAAGAATCGTCGGTTTCGTACTTGAAATGCATGTTTGTGGGACTGGGACAAATGAGACCTATGGGACAAATGAGACTTATGGGACTGGGACATGGGACTGGGACGTGGCGTTGGGTTTTGTGGGTATTGAGTTTCTGGGACTGGGACGGGTCGGACGGGTCGGACGGGGCATTCAGCATTCATAATTCATAATTCATCATTCATCATTCAGGACGGGTCGAATCTGGGGCGTTGATTTTTCCGCCGAAGATCCAACTGCGGAAATTTAAACGTTAATTTAATTGAAAAGGTCTTGACAATTTGCTTGGTGATTGCTATAATCTTCTTGTAATGTTTTTTATGCCATGGCACTAATATTTAGCAGGGTTAAAAAAGACTTTGGAGGTAAAAAAAATGAAGCGGAAATCATTCACCTTGATTGAGTTGCTCGTCGTTATCGCCATCATTGCCATTTTGGCGGCGATGCTCTTGCCCGCGTTGGCAAAGGCTCGCGAAAAGGCGCGGTCCATTTCCTGCGTGTCCAACTTCAAGCAGATCATGCTTACCAATCTGCTGTATGCGGATGACAACAACGGCTATTTCGCCACATATGCGCAGGATGCTATAAGCAGGTACTCCAATTACGTTTTGCTAGTTAGCAAGTTGAACATGTGTGACAAGCAAGTGTTTTTCTGCCCGTCGAAGCCGTTGAACAACTATTCGAGCTTCAATAGCGTTGGTTCCATCCGTGCTGACCTGGATATTCCCCTGGGCTGCTTTGTGAAGAAAGAAAGCATATGGGGGAAGTGCTATATCATCGATATCAACCTGGGATATACTCCTATCGATAACTGCTATTACATTTCCCACATGTGCAAGATGCCTTCCGAGGCACCATTGACCGGCGACTCTATTGATCTGCTGAACCCAATGAATTCGATTTATACCTTTAATACCGGTACGGTTCATGCGGGACGGTACTCACCGTCAGCGCATCACGCGGGCCGTTGCAACATCGGGTTCTTCGATGGCCATGTGGCGTCCTGCGGCAAGGGCGAGCTTTCGAATATTGGATTCAACAGCTGCTCCTTTGACAATTCGTCAGTCGCCACCCAGTTCTGATTTATCGCCGCTTGAGATCAAGCCGGCTGGGTTTCCGCTTGGATTCCGGCCGGCTTTTTTTTGACAGGCAATCAGTTGTTGAAGTTGATTTTTCATGGGTGAAAAAACTTTTTGCCAAATTGCTCCAAGTTATGAAAATGGGCTATATTAGGAAGATTTTGTTTTTTCGTCAAAATTCCAGGGTTGTTTTTAGTAGATAAGGGAACAAAGGATGTCGTCGATCGGTCAATTGCGTGAACGGAGTCTTGCTTATCACAGTGGCAAAGAGAGTGGGAAGATCCACGTTGTTCCGAGCAAGGCTTGCGAGACTCAGGACGACTTGTCCTTGGCGTACACGCCAGGTGTTGCGGAGCCGTGCCTTGAGATCAAGTCGAATCCGGATGATGTGTATCGCTACACGAACAAGGGGAACATGGTTGCCGTTGTGAGTGACGGGACGGCCGTATTGGGCTTGGGCAACATCGGTCCTGCGGCTGGTTTGCCGGTGATGGAGGGGAAGGCGGTTTTGTTCAAGCGTTTTGCTGACATTGACGCTGTTCCTCTGTGCCTCACGAATTGCTTTGACGCATCTGGTCGCACGGATGCCGACAAGTTGATTGAGTTGACGGCGGCTTTGGAGCCCACGTTCGGCGGAATCAACCTTGAGGATATTGCGGCTCCCGCATGCTTCAAGGTCGAGCAGGTATTGAAGCACCGGATGGGGATACCGGTGTTTCACGACGACCAGCACGGGACGGCGATCATCTCGCTGGCGGCGCTGATCAATGCCGTTGAGCTGACGGGACGTCGCATCGAGGACACGAAAGTGGTGGTGAATGGGGCGGGCGCTGCGGGGATTGCCTGCGCCGAGTTTTACATTTCTGCGGGTGTCCGTCGCGAGAACGTTGTGATCTGCGACAGCAAGGGGGTCGTATATCGCGGTCGAACCGAGGGCATGAATGCTGCGAAGGAGGCTTTGGCGACCGAGAGGAGTTGCCGTACGTTGGCAGAGGCACTGGTTGGCGCTGACATGTTTTTGGGTTGTTCGGTTGGAAAATGCGTCACTGCCGAGATGGTTGCGTCGATGGCTGAGCGTCCGATAGTCCTGGCGATGGCGAATCCAGTTCCGGAGATTTATCCCGAGGATGCCTTGGGTGCGGGGGCGTACGTGGTCGGCACCGGCCGCACGGATTTCCCGAATCAGGTCAACAACGTTTTGGGTTTTCCGGGGATATTCCGCGGTGCATTGGATGTGCGTGCGCGCGATATCACCGAGGGGATGAAGCTTGCTGCGTCGACGGCATTGGCGGAGGTCGCGAAATCATCTGTGCCGGATGATGTGAAGAAGCTTTTGGCGAAGGCTTATCCTGACGACCATGCATCGGGGATGTTCGATGGTGCGAATCCATTGAGTCCTCGTTATGTGATACCAAAGCCTTTTGATCCCCGCGTTGTTCCGCACGTTGCCCGTCGCGTTGCGGAGGCTGCGATTGCCGAAGGCGTCGCATCGGTATCGATAGATGATTTTGACGGATACGAGCAGGGATTGTTGAAGCGTTTGTCCCGTAATTGGCAGTAAGATGATAAGATATTGACCCAGAGCATAAGGAGTTTACGGATGAGATTGCTTCGGATTTTGAGTGTTGTTGGCTTGCTACTTGGTTTTGTGAGCTTTGGTCAGGGTGCGGCAGATGCCCAGCCGGCTGTTCCCCAGCCTGCCGCGACTGAGGTGGCGGCTTCCAAGGCGGATCCTGTCATGGCGACGGAATCCAAGGACGCCGAAGAACCGGACGAGGAATTTGGCAAGATCACGTTGCGCGACATTATGGTGAAGGGCGGTTGGCTGATGAATGTGATTGCCTTTCTGTCATTTCTGGCGATTGCCTTGGTGATCTTCTATCTGCTGACGATGCGTGCCGAGGTGCTGTATCCCCGTGCGTTCGTGGTTGAGGCTCGGGATGCCGCGGAGGCCGGCGACATCGAGTCCTTGCGCGAGCTTTGCCATAATAACAATTCGAATGCGGCCAAGATCCTTTCGGCTGCGTTGGAACAATGCGAGGAAGGGAAGTTAATCGAGTACAGCTTTTTGCGTGATGCGATTGAGGACGAAGGTGTTCGTCAAGCCAGTTTGTTGTGGCAGCGTTTGCAGTACTTGATGGACATTGCTGTGATAGCTCCGATGGTTGGCTTGCTAGGAACTGTTTGGGGCATGATGATTTCGTTTTCCGGTTTGGAGAGCGGAGTCAGCTTCGTCAACAAGGCCGATGCCTTGGCGAACGGTGTTGCTCAGGCCATGTACACGACCTTTGGCGGTCTGATCGTTGGTATTTTCGCGATGTCGATGTATGACTTGATGCGCGGTCGCCTAAGCAAGTTGGTCAGCGGAATGGAAAGCGCGTGCAGCTCGGTGCTGAGGCGCCTGGCCCCGAAGATCAGGAAGTGACAAATCTAGAATTTGGAGTTGACTATGAACTTCAAGAAGCGAATCAACGACCCAGCAGTGGGGTTCCAGATGGGGCCGATGGTGGACATCATGTTCATCCTGCTGATCCATTTTATGGCGGCGACGATTTTCGCCCAATGGGAAAACAAGCTGGGCATCAAGGTGCCCACTGCTGATTCCAGAACTGAAAGCTACCGCGAGCGCGGCGAGGTGATCATCAATATCGACGAGGCGGGGGTGGTGACCATCAACAGCCAGGAGATGAGCATGGAGCGATTGGCCAGCATCCTGAAACAAGTCCAGGAAGTGTTTGTCGAACAGCCTGTCATCATCAGGGCTGACGAACGCACAAGGCATAAGGACGTGATCAAGGTGCTTGACTTGTGCGCACGGGTTGACGTGACGAATGTGGCCTTCGCCGTCATCAAGCCCGAAGACCGTGCGGATTAGGCTTGCGAGCCGCCGTCCGCACAACCATCTCATTCAACCATCCGAAAACCGATTCTAGGAGCGTGCCGTGACCATATTGTTCGTACTGTTGCTTTTGCTTACCGTGCAGACTGGCCTGAGCCAGGGTGTCGTCGAGGATTTGCAGGATCCACGAGACCAATTCATGTACGCGCATGGGCTTCAAAGCAGAAAACTCTATGACCGTGCCGAGGAAATCTACAGGGAGTTCCTCGCAAAGCACGCCGGGCACAAACTGGCTTCCGATGCGCAACTGAACCTGATCCTTTGCCTGCGTGAGCAAAACAAGGAAGACCAGATGCTCCAGGAAATCTCGGCATTGCGGCAGCGGGATCCAAAGTATCCGAAGCTGAGCGCCTTGACGGGCTGGGAGGCGGAAGCCTACTATCAGCGCCGCGACTATGCAAAGGCGGCGGAAAGCTATCGCCTGTTGTGCAGCTACAAGGACGTGGACGAGTCGCTGAAAGAGCATGCATCGTATTTGCTGGCGTTGTGCTTGCGCAACATCGCTGGCAAGGATACGGACGAGGTCTTGTCGTTGCTGGGGAATTTGGCAAAGGGCGATTTGAGTGCCGAGCATCCTTGGCGCGCATATGCCTTGTATCAGATGAGCTGGCGCGCGTTGGTGGCCGGGCGTTTGGCTGAAGCCCGTGACGGCTTCAAGCGATTGGGTGACAACGAAAGTGTCAATGCTGCGATCCGTGAGGCGTCGTTGTATCGTCTTGGCGAATGCCACTATGCACTGCGTGACTTGGATGCGGCATTGGCTGCATACGAACGCTGCTTGGGCTACAGCCCTGATGGCGCAAGCAGCCGCGAGGTACGTAAACGCCGCACCTTGCTTTTGGTTGAATTGGGGCGTTATGCCGATGCCCTGGGCACTGCCGAGGATTGGCGGAAGCGTTATCCGGATGCGACGGATTACGAGATGGATTTCGTTCATGGCGTCTGCTTGTACCAGGCTCGTCGCTATTCTGAGGCACGCCCGTTTTTCAGCAGGGTCACTACGACTGCGGACGTTCCTGATGAGACGCTTCGGCTGGCACGTGCAAATGTGATATTCTGCCTGATGGAGGAGAAGCAATATGATCAGGCCGGCGGATTGATCGACGAGTTTTTGGGGTTGTATCCAAAGAGTTCCGAGAAGGGGTTGATGCTTCAGCAGCGCGGTCGGATCTACGAATTGGGCGGCAAGTTTGCGGAGGCTGAATCTGCCTATCGGCAGTCCTTGGAGCTGTTCAAGGGCGATCGGGCTGGTTTTGTTCGTGGTTGCGAGTTGTTGATCACGATGTTGGTTGGCCGCGAAGAATGGAAGAAGGCTGCCGAGGAGTGGCGTCGTTTAGGCAGCTTGCCTGACAATCCCGATGCTGCAGAGCAGTGGTTCAAGGCAGGCGACTGCGAACGCCAGGCGGGGGATCGCGCCCGGGCGAAGGAGGATTTCAAGAAAGTTGTCATGGATTGGCCGAAGTCGGGCGACTTGGTCTTGGATAGCCGTGAGCGCTTGTTGCACTTGCATTTGGAGGACGGCGAGTTTGCTCAGGCCGAGATACAGGCACGTGCATTGCTGCAGGTCACTGGCGGGGTTCGTCGCGAGCGCGTGACGATGGGGTTGGCGTTGATATTGCATCGCCGCGGCGAGCGTAGTGCGTCCTTGAAGGTTTTGCGTGACGCATTGTCTGCTCCGTTGGTGGGCGGGACTGAGATGGAATGCGCGATGAAGGTGTTCTTGTGCCAGATTTTGCTTGCCGAGGAGACTGTTGCCGGCGTTACTGACGAAGCCCGTGTGCTGGAGCGTCTCGAGGCGGTTCGCTTGATCGACGACTTGTTTACGCGTCATGGCGGCGGTGGCGTTTCTGCGAACTTGTTGTTCCTTGCAGGGCAGTCCTGCCACGACTTGCGTGTCGCTGGTGTCGAGGCGCCTGGTTTTGACGCATTGGGTTGCGAGGAGCGGTTGTGGCGTGCCTTGTGGAATCGCAAGGACGACCTGGTGCTGTCGTTCCGTGGTGGCTTGGAGTTGGTGAAGCTCCTGTCTCAGTCCGGTGAATCTGGTCAGGCTGAGGCGGGGACGATATTGGAGGCTTTGCAGTCTAGGCTTGACGAGGTCGAGCCATCGTTGGCCGAGGCTGATCGTCGTCCCTATCGGAATTACATTACTGCCTTGTTGAGCGACAGCTTGTATTGGCAGGGTCGCTACACCCAATCCCTGGATTTGGCGGAGAAGGTCTTGAAAGATGCCGCCGCGAATAAGCGCTCGGAAAGCACGTCGCTGGCGTGGCTGGTAAAAGCCAGGATATTGCTTGATGTTGACAAAAATCCAGCAGAAGCATTGAAATATGCGACGATGTGCTACATTTTGGGTGGTCACGAGTTGTACAATTCGGAGGCTTACATGCTCGCGATCCGCTCCCTTTTGGCGTCCAACGAGAAGGTCAAGGCGAAGGAGACCTGGGATGAGTTCGCGAAACGGTATCCGCTGCGCGCCGAGGAGCGACGAAATACGGAGTCAATCCAGGAATTGTTCAAGTGATCTCTGGAAAACAAAGTGGTTTTTGGGGGGAAATAGGCGGAAAAATCAGTTTCGTCACAAAAAAAGTAACGGAAGTGGTTGGCAAAGGAGACAGGACGGAATACATTACTAAGATTATGGATAATAGTGTCCAAGAAGCAATGGCTTAACCAAGGGACCAGTCGATGGCAACAGCGAAGATACAGATTCTCTCAGATGGCCCGATGCGTGGGATGTCGTTCAGTCTACCGAATGAAAGCTATACGATAGGTCGAACTGAGAATTGCGACATAAGCATGCCTGACTCGACCATCAGCGGTCACCATTGTACGTTGTTCCAGTCAGAGGACGGCGTATTTTACCTTCGTGACGAGGGCAGTACGAACGGTACTCGGATCAACGGCGTGAAGCTTGAGGCGAATCACGAAGTCGCCTTGCAGCATGGTGACATATTTCAGGTTGGTGCGATCGAGGTGATGTATGACACGGGCGAGTTTTCCGCTCGTTCCGAGAGTCGTACGATGACGGTGATCAACCTGGAGGAGACGAACACGGGCGAAGTCGATTCCACGTCAATGAGGAACATGGCCGGTTCGACTGCGACGAAGCATGCTGTCATACTTCGCGACAATAAGGCTCACAATGCGATCATGTTGACGATTATCGTGTTGCTTGCCCTGGCTGCGCTCGCCGTAATGGTGATGGTGGGCATGAAGATTTTTGGCAAGTCATAAATCTTTTGAAGCGACCAGTTCGTAGACCAGGAAAATGAATTGGCTTTATTTTGATCGATGAATCGAAGGGGTTTCGTCCGAGCGAGGTCGAAACCTCTGTTTTGTTATGTGACCAATGAATTAGGTATGATCGATGAGCAAAGAAGATGACGATAGGGGCATTCGCGAGGATGAGAGGATGAGCCGTGACGACCGCGGCGACCGCGGCGTTGGTGGTCCTGGTCCTCGTTCTCCGATGCGCATGATGTTGTTGTGGTTGTTGTTGCTGTGCATCTTGCCCTTGGGCTTGATGTTCTTCAGCGGTCGCGACTTGGCGCCGATTCGGGAGTTGCGCCAGAGCGACTTCGAGGAATTGCTGAAGCGTCATTTGATTCAGCAGGTGGTGTTGGAGGAGCAGTCGTCAGGGAGCATGGTCTTGATCGAGGGCCTATATTGGGCGACTGAAGCCGACCGTGACGCATGGTTGAAGCTTGAGCGTGGAACGTCCGGCTCGGACACATCCAAGGAGGAGGGCGACAAAGGGAGCGAGGCTGTGTCTTTGAGGCCCCAATTGCTTCGTTTCAAGGTCCGTGTAGTTTACAGCGACCAGTTGGACATCATGATTCGCGACTACTGCCAGGTTCGTGAGACGAAGTTCTCGAGCGGGTTGTGGTCCAGCTTGCTGATCAGCGTCTTGCCGATTTTGCTGATGGTTTTGCTGTTCTACTTCATGTTTGCCCGTCAGGTACGCAGTGCGAGCGGGAACGCCTTGCAGTTTGGCAAGAGTCGTGCCCGGAAGTTGAATCCCGGCAAGGATCGTTTGACGCTTGATGACGTTGCAGGAATCGATGAAGCGAAGGAGGAGATGAAGGAGATCGTTGATTTCCTGAAAGATCCTGCCAGTTTCCGTCGTCTTGGCGGGAAGATACCCCGGGGTGTCTTGATGGTTGGACCTCCTGGAACTGGCAAGACGTTGCTGGCGAAGGCCATTGCCGGCGAGGCTGATGTTCCGTTCTATTCGATCAGCGGCTCTGATTTCGTCGAGATGTTCGTTGGCGTTGGAGCGAGCCGTGTCCGTGACATGTTTGAGGAAGGCAAGCGCAACGCTCCTTGCCTGATATTCATTGACGAGATTGACGCAGTTGGTCGTTCGCGTTTCAGCGGGATTGGCGGCGGTCATGACGAGCGCGAGCAGACATTGAACGCATTGCTTGTGGAAATGGATGGATTCGAGCCGAATTCAGGTGTGATTGTGATTGCTGCCACGAACCGTCCCGATGTACTGGATCCGGCCTTGTTGCGTCCCGGTCGTTTTGACCGTCAAGTTGTGATTGACCTTCCTGACTTGCGCGGTCGCCTTGGAATCTTGAAGATTCACGCGAAGAAGATAAAATTGGATCCTGCAGTTGACCTGAGTATCATTGCTCGCGGGACGACTGGGTTCAGCGGAGCCGACTTGGCGAATTTGATCAACGAGGCGGCATTGCTTGCGACTCGTACCGGCAAGGACATGGTTGGCTTGGAGGAATTGGAGGAGTCCCGTGACAAGGTTTGCTGGGGCAAGGAGCGTCGCAGCCGCAGAGTCACCGAGGCGGAGCGTCGATTGACGGCCTATCATGAAGGCGGCCATGCGTTGGTGAACATTTTGTGCGAGTACACGATTCCATTGCACAAGGTGACGATTATTCCACGTGGCCAGGCTGGCGGGATGACGATGTTCCTTCCCGAAGAAGATCAGTACCACTTGACTTACAACGAGTTGCGTGATGCCATCGCAGTGGCTTTGGGTGGACGAGCCGCCGAGGAGTTGGTTCTGGATGACATTTCGACGGGCGCGTCGGCCGATATCCGTTCTGCGACCCAGACGGCCAAGAAGATGGTTTGCCAGTACGGAATGAGCCGAAAGATGGGACCGATCAACTACATCGGGCGCGAAGAGCATATCTTCCTGGGACGCGACATTACTCGAAGCGAGGATTTCAGCCCCGAGACGGCACGGGAAATCGATCTTGAAATCAGGGCGATTGTGGAGGAAGGCGCACAGCGCGCCCGCGAGATGCTGGAGGCAAATCTGGACAAGCTGCACAAGCTGGCCGAGGCGCTTTTGGAGCAGGAAACCATGACCGCCGAGGAAGTGTACGAACTGCTTGAGATTCCAATGCCCGAGAAGAAGAAGATAAGCGAGGATGAATTGGAGGACGAACAGAAGGATGAAGCTCCGCAGGAAGAGATTCCACTTTGCGAGCCCCCTGTGGCTTCGGATACAGGCATTGACAATCCTCACCCAGGTCGCGATTGACGATGGGGAAGGTTGATGTCATTATCATCGGAGCGGGCTTGTCGGGCTTGGCTGCGGGAATTCGCCTGAGCCAGTTTGGCAGTCGCGTCCGGATATTTGACAAGCAGCGCTATGCTGGCGGGATGAATTCGTACTATCGTCGTGGGGATCGCGTCTACGATGTCGGTTTGCATGCGATGACCAACTACTCCTTGGAGCGGTCGTCTCCCTTGAGTGTGATGTTGCGCCAGTTGCGCATTCGTCGTGACGAGTTGGAGTTGGTTCCGCAACGCCATTCCAGGGTTTTGTTTGTTGACGTCGACCTTGAGTTTGACAATGATTTCGAGACGTTTCGTGGTTCTGTTTCGCGTTCGTTTCCCGGTGACCTAGCCGCATTTGACCGGTTTGTAGCCCGGATTCGCGAGGACGATTCGTTCAACCCTGCGCTTGGCTTTGAGTCGACTCGCGCAGTGATGCGCGATGCCGGGTTATCTGTCGAGCTGTCGGAAATGCTTTTGTGTCCAGTGATGTACTACGGGAGTTCATGGCCTGATGACATGGATTTTCACCAGTATTGCGTTTTGTTCACGAGCATGTTTCTCGAGGGGTTGTGCCGTCCTGCCGATGGGATGGAGTCGTTGATCGGCGTTTTGACGAGGCGTTTTTCGGAGAACGGCGGTGAATTGAGCCTTGGCAGTGCTGTTCGGTCGATAGAGTTGTCTGACGGTCGTGTTTCCGGGGTCGTTGATTCATCCGGCGGTTTTCACGGGTGCGATGTTGTTCTTTCTTGCGCCGGGTATCCTGAGACATTAGATTTGTTGCATCGTCAGTATGCTCGGGATATGGTTGGCGAGCTTGGTTTTACCGAGTCGCTGTTTGAGTTGTCCCGTCCTGCGTGCGACTTTGGGTTGGCTGACAGCATTGTTTTTTACAATGGTTCGTCTAGTTTCTCGTATGGTGTTCCCGCAGAGGGGGTTGAGTTGTCGAGTTATGTTTTGTGCGTGCCTGGGAATTTTCCCGGTGTGCGCGAGAGCGGCGGGGTTCCTTCGATACGGATGACGGCTCTGGCAAGTCCCGAATACTGGAAGGGGTTGTCTGGAGAGGACTATAAAAAGGCGAAGACGACCTTCCTTCGTGATGAGTTAAACATTCTGGAAAGCAAGTATCCCGGGATTTCGCAGGCGGTGGTATCCAGCGAGGCATTCACGCCGAGGACGATCGAACGCTATACGGGACGGTTGAATGGCGCAGTTTACGGAAGCCCGGTAAAGATGAAGGACGGGGTGACGGATATACCCGGTTTGCTGATCTGCGGAACCGACCAGGGGTTCCTGGGAATTGTAGGTTCGATGCTCAGCGGAATCGTGGTGGTCAATAGGCATTTGATGACATAGGCGTGGAAAGAGTATCTACGGCAAAAACAAACAGGAGGTAAGAAAATGGAAGGGTTGCGTTCGAAAAAAGCGTTCATTTGCGATATGGACGGTGTGATTTACCATGGGAACAATCTGCTTCCCGGTGCGATGGATTTCGTGGAATGGCTTAAGGAAAAAGGCAAGAAATTCTTGTTTTTGACGAATAGCAGCGAGCGTTCTCCCAGGGAATTGAGTCAGAAGCTGGCACGTCTCGGGATGGATGTTGACGAGAGCCACTTTTACACCAGCGCGTTGTCGACTGCGGCATTCCTGTCGCAGCAGCGCCCTGGCGGAAGCGCATTCGTCATCGGGGAAGCCGGATTGATCCAGGCTCTGTACCAAGCTGGGCTGACCATGAACAATGTGGATCCGGACTATGTGGTCGTCGGCGAAACGCGTACCTATAGCTACGAGAAGATCGAGCACGCCGTGGTATTGGTGAGGGCAGGAGCGTTGCTTATCGGTACAAATCCGGATTTGACGGGCCCGACGGAGCGCGGCATCGTCCCCGCTACAGGCGCATTGGTGAAGCCGATCGAGCTGGCGACCGGAAAGACGGCCTACTTCCTCGGCAAGCCCAACCCGCTGATGATGCGGCACGCCCTGAAACTTCTGGGAACGACTCCCGAGGAAACCGTGATCGTGGGAGACAGGATGGATACGGATATCATCGCGGGAATCGAATCCGAACTGGAAACTGTTTTGGTGCTTAGCGGCGTCACCAACCAAAACAACCTGAAGACGTTCGGATATCGTCCGAACATAGTGCTGAACGGAGTGGGAGATATCCTCACAGCACCCTGAAATCGAAGCAAGGCAGGGTCGACCGATGAAGGAACGCGAATCGCTGATGAGATTTTTGGCTGAACTCGAGGATTTGAATCCCGATGTCAGCCTTCAACGCTTGCGCGAAGCGGAGTCGTATGCCCGCTTGGTTGGCTCGGCTGGGTTTGACGAGGTTGCAGATCGTGTTGAGCATTTGATTGGCTTGTACTTGAGCAGTCCTCCAAAGAAGCTAGGCGCCGAGACCTTGGAGGAGTACTTTGGGTACTTGAATCGCGATGCGGAACGTCTATTGGCGGCAGGCGAACTTGAGAGCGGTCCTGTTGTCCCCGAGGGAGGCGGGAGCACGGCATTGGTTCCGAGGCAGCTGTATGGTGCGATGGATCGGTGTATTGTGCTGAACCGTTGCACGGTGCCGCAACTGCTGTCAAAGGCGGCGGACGCGTTTCGGCGCCGGAATCAGGTTGTTAGCACGGTCGTCGAGATTGGCTTTAGGCTTTTGTGGTGCCTTGACCGTGAGCGTGCGGATGCCTGGTTCGTGGGATATTTCCGTCGCTGCGAAGGTCATTTGGATCCCGATGTGTTGCGCGATGCCATAAGCGTTGCCCTGGAACAGCCTGGAGTCAGCCGGGAGTTTCTGGAGTGGGCGATGCGATGGTGTGGCGACTTCGGGTTGCTTGAGATGTGGCCTAACGTGGTCCACAAGGGCGACAGGTTGCTGTGTCGCCATGCCGTGAAGTCGTGGCTTGCCGTACACAAGCCCAGGACGACAAGCCTTGCGCACTTGAAGGTGATGTTCGATCTGGGAAAGTACGGTGACGAAGCGCTCCTCGACTGGATTCGAACGGCACTCGGTACCTTAGGCGAGTGCGTGCTGAGGATTATGAGCTTGGGCGATCTTGCGGAAAATGGTGATGAGCTGGAAATCGAGGGATATCGCGGGGCGTTGATGTCGGAGTTGCGTCGCTTGTCCCAGTTGTTTCCCGTTGTTTTGTTTGTTTCGGACCAGTTGCTGAGCTTGCCTGACGGGTGTGTTCAGTTGGCGATGGCCGTGATGGGGTTGGCAGGCCAGGGCTTGGTTCAATGGGACGATGGGATCCTGGAGTTTTGCCGTCGTGTCATCCGTCGGACATTTGTGTACGACTTGCGTGCTGGTCGCTCTCCTTTGGAGACGATTGAGCGTTTGACGTTTGGTGATCAGCATGCCTATTTCCGTGCCTACGCCGAGCTTGATTTGGTTAGCGAGCGCTTTGATTCGGTCGACCAGCGCGAGAAGGTGATCGAGTTGCTGGCTCCCTACTATGCCAGCTATCGCCAACCGGCATTGCTGGCGGCGGAGACGACGCGCCGGTACCGAAAGTTGCGTTGGTTGTTGCACGAGGACTATCTGTCGCGTGTGCTGGGGAAGGAGCAGATGGAGCAGGTTCGCGAGATGGAATGGGTTTGGGAACTGGAGGCGGTCGCTGGGGAGGCGCGCAGATTCTTGGGGCGGCAGCGGGACTTGTCGCTGCCGCTGGAATCGATGATTGCCTCCAAGCTTGAGTTTGAGGAGTCGATGCGCAATCGTCGTTTGCGTGCGATTCGTCGCGTGCTGGGGTCTTGAAGTCATTGGATTGTAGGATTGGTTTAAATAATTTCCCTGGTTTAATGCTATTTATTGGACTGGGCTGTTTCGGAGGATTTTGGATGGCGAAGACCTATTATGTGAATTCAGGCGAAGTTTTTACGACTGACGAGGTGTTGGTACAGCTCGATGCGATTCATGTGTATTCAGGCGGGACAGTTCGCAATGTTGTGTTTTCAGGCGGGGATTGCACGGTTTATTCCGGTGGACTAATCGAAGGTGGAATGTTTAGCAATGATAGCGACCTTCGGTTGACTGCTGGTGCTCGCGCCTCAAATGTGACCTTTGGAGTCAATGGTCGCTTGCGCATAGAGAGCGGTTCGATTGCCGAAGGACTCGTGCTGTCGGAGTCGGCACGTGTCAATTTTTTGGTTGACGGTCAAACGACGCTGGAAGGCGTGATGAGTACTGCCAGTGGCGATGTTTCCTTTGAGATCACCGGGAATCAGTGCATGGGACTGGTGGTGAATGCAGGAAGCAGCTTGACGGTCGGTGATGGATGCGCTGCGGATGAAATCATCGTTGGAACAAACGGAACCTTGAATTTGTTGTCGGGTTCGACTGTTACGAATGTCGTTCTCGGTGCAGGCGCGAAGCTGTATCTGCCTCCAGATGGGAAGACTACGCTGAGCGGCAAGGACAGCGACGGAAACGATTTTTCCATCGATGGGAAGGATGTTAAGGGGCTGACGATTTTGCCTAAACGCATGTTCACGTTGGGTGACGAGACGGCGACTGAATCGGACCACTGGAAAGGGATTGGGATGACGGTTCGTGAAGAAGGGCACTTGATTGTTCATGCCTGGTCCCTTCTGGAGGACTTGAAGGTTGAATCCCTGGGCTATCGTCTTGGAAGCGTGATTTTGCAAGGCGATGGGATTGAGTTGAAGGATGCCGTGGTGGCGGGGCGGATTGTGATGAGCAAGGAGGGCAACGTCGGATACTATGCCGTCGATTGCGCCGGCACAGACTTTACGTTTTCGGTTGTTGGTCGTGGAAATGACGAAACCGTTTATAATCAACCCCATGCCGATGAGTTGGCCGGTTCGATCGTGGAGTCTTTGGCTCATTTGAATAATGCTGAATTGTCCGTATTGGCGGCTGCATCCCAGAAATTCGGGAGATATACGCTGGCGGGAAATGCCGGTGTGATTGCGGATTTGGATGACAAGGTTCAGCTGAAGCTCGGAGACCGCGAGTTTGAATACGTGGTGACAGAGGGCGCACTTGAGCAACGGAGTGACGTGGTAGGGATTTCAGTGTATGAACTTAGGCAGGACAACGGCGCATTTGTGCTCGATGTAACCAAGGATCTGACATATACGCTGACGCTGAATGATCAGCTGGTCTGTGAGGTGGCACGAGGATTCGCGGGCGCAGAAGCGACAAGCTTTACGGTGCAAGTGTTTAGCCGGGACGACCTTGCTGATGCCATGACGATCGAGAGCAATGTTGCGGCATGCGATATTTATTCGGGTCGGGCATGGTCTAGTGTTCGTGCCCGATTGCTTGCCGGCGAGGCGTCGTCTGATCCGATGTCCTTCGGCAACTGGAGCGAGTATGGGCAGGCGACCAAGGTTGAATCGGATGGCGATGGGATTGGAGATCTGTTCCTGGCATCGTCGAATGTGACATGGGATTGTGGGTATGTCGCGCTTCATAGCGTGCTTGGCGAGACCCTGTGCGCCGTGTCGCTGGATGGCAAGCTCCGCTACGAAGATACATTCGTAGGAAGCGCCGATGCGTCGGTGCTCTGCCTGACGGACGATGCCTGCGGTGATGCCTTGTTTCTCGAAGATGTCTTCACGATACTTGGCGATGAAGCGCGAGTGACTGGAATTGATGAAATCCGCCTCGGTGCAGGGGACGATGTGCTGGATTTGACTAGCGACCGCTATTCCGATGCCTCGGGCAAGTCCATGTTGATACGTGGCGGTGATGGAAATGATGTAATTTATGCCGGAAATGTCGAAACTACCTTGATAAATGGTGGTAGCGGAGACGATATTCTTGTGGGTGGTGGCATCGGGAATGACGTATTTTTGTTCGCGGACGATTTCGGTTCTGATTGTGTGTATCAGTTTGGGGAAGGTGGTATTACGTTGGTGTTTGCGGAGGATTTGGTCGTTCCTCAGTCGATTGTCGATGGTGAAGATCTGGTGTATGAGTTTTCCAACAATCGGTCGGTGCGTTTGGTTGGCTGGGCAGGGAAGCACGTGGCGATTGGAAATCCAGAAGATTATGCGTACGGTTTGGCGGTTGCCCCTGGAATCCGGTTGCAGTAAAATTCTCCTCCGCAAGATCAAAGCACAAACGATTGTCGCGACGGCATCACTGTTCCCCAGCCATTAATTGAAGCATTTGGTCTGATCGGGCATTGAAGTCGTTTTTGGCTGCGTAGTCGCGTGTGGTTTGTGTGAGTTTGGGGAGGTTGTCCAGTGCGGTTCGTGTCAATTGGACGAACTGTTCCTGGTTGAATGGCTCGGATGTGACGAGATTCGATGTGCTGAGGACGTGATCCTTGAAGCCGCAAACATCAGAACAAATGACGGGGATGCCTGATGCGATGGCTTCGATCAGGACTGAGCCTGCGGCTTCCTGACGAGCAGGATGGAGCATAATGTCGGCAGCGAGTAGAAGATCTGGTATGTCCTGTCTCAATCCCAGTGCGTGAATTTCCTTGGATTGCGCTGCTAGTTGCTGCAGGTCTGCGGGGAGCTTGCCCACCAGAAGATGGTGAATTTTTGATGCTGCCCGTTCTTGGTTGATTGTGTTGATTGCCTGGATGACACGGTCGGCTCCCTTGAGTTTGAGGTTTGCGCCGACAGTGATTGAAACGACTGCGTCTTGCGGGATGCCGAGTTGGCGTCTGGCGTTGTTTCGTCGAACCTGAGCCGAGTTTTCATAAGGTCGAATGCAATTTGGGTTCATTCCTGGCGGGAGGAGATGGAATCGTTGTGGTTGTGTATTGTAGGCATTGATGAAATCTTGTTGCTGGTGTGGCGCGACGATGAATATGCTTGTCTTCGAATCGGGGTTGAAGATTTGTTCTTCGAGGTTAAGGAATGTTTTGTATCGCGGGTGGAATTTGAGTAGGAGTTTCGAGTGTTTCAGGGGAAAAAGCGTTGCATAGCAATCATCGCCGGAAAAATACCAGTCGAAGCCCGGGAGTCTGACAAAGGTAATTGTTGTATCGAAGTTCGGGATAAGTTTTTGTACGTCGCTAGCGAAGTTTTTTAGTTTTGTGTGGTTTGCGAAGCCTCTTTTCGGGATAATGGTGACGCTGATGTTTTTTGATGGTTTTGGCGCATCCCATTGTGTAGTTGCGATAGTCACCTGGTGGTTTCGGTCGGCTGCATGCTGGGCGAACCTGAGCATGTCGCATTGGAGGCCGCCGAAGGGAAAGTACTTATGTATGGCAATCAGTATGTTCATGGGAAGATGGATTACGTGAAAATGGATATTCTCCATAATGTGGCTTTGGGAATGGGTAATTCAACTTGTTGAAGATAAAATCCTGTTCTTGCCACGCTATGGATTAGGGATTACATTAAATAATTTCATATCCTGGTTGGAACGGGGCATATTGATCGTTTATCTCGCAAGCCTTCCAGGGAAAGCATCCTTGTGATTGAGTAAGAGTATTGGATTATGGAACTTCTGGCGCCTGCGGGCAATTTGGAGTCGGCAATAGCGGCATTTACCTACGGGGCAGATGCGGTGTACTTGGGCTTGCGGCAATTTTCCGCCCGTGGTGATGCGGATAATTTTTCCTATGACGACTTATGTACTTTACTGGGGTATGCGCATGAGGGATGCGGTCGTCGCCGTTCTGTTTATGTTGCCATCAACACCTTGGTTCGCCAGGGCGAGCTGGGCGAGTTGGTCGATACGTTGTCTGCCTTGCGCGATTTGTGTCCTGATGGTTTGATTGTTCAGGATTGGGCTTTGCCGGAGCTGGTGAAGTCTCGGTATCCTGAGTTTGAGTTGCATGCGTCAACGCAGTTGGCGATTCACAATGTCGAGGGCGCGCGTCGAGCGAAGGAATTGGGTTTCAAGCGTGTTATTGTAGCTCGCGAGTTGACGATTCAGGAGATTGCCGAGATTGCGTCGATCTCTGGCTTGGATGTTGAGGTTTTTGTGCATGGCGCGTTATGCTATTCATACAGCGGCCTATGCCAATTGTCCGGCGTCATGCGCGGTTTGTCAGGCAATCGTGGCGAGTGTACCTATGTATGCCGAAAGAAGTGCAACTTGTCTGGTCCCGAGGGAGTTTATCCTGCTTGCAATCCGATGTCGATGAAGGATTTGGCGACCCCGGACCTGTTGGGTTCCTTTGTTCGAGCAGGCGTTGCGTCTTTGAAGATTGAGGGTCGCAAGAAGTCCCCGTTGTACGTAGCTGCCGTGACTCGATATTACCGTGGCTTGTTGGACGGGAGCTTGCGTGGCGACGACCAGGTGCAGTGCGAATCGGAGATCAAGTCGATTTTTTCCCGTCCATGGACGACGTTTCATTTGAAGAACCGTCGTCAGGCAGGCGTAACGGACACGAAGATCGTTGGTCATCGAGGCGTTCCTGTTGGCGTGGTGACTGAGATTGTGAAGGGCATGCCCGACCGGTTGCGGTTTACGTTGAAAGGTCATGCTTTGGAGAAGTACGACGGGTTGCAGATTGACTTGCCCAGTCGTGACAGGCCCTATGGTTTTTCTGTTTCCGAGATTCGGTTGTATGCCCAGAAGAACGTGGAGTCCTGGACGTCGGTATTTGTTGCCGAGGACGGCTCGACGATTGAGGTTCCGTTGCCTGAGGATCATCCTCCGCTTCCGGTTGGTTCTGTGATTTCCTGTTCTTCGTCCCAGCGCGTCAAGCAATCGTACTCATGGGAGTTGCCTCGTGCGGCTCAGTGCCGTCATCGTGATCCATTGGATTTCACGCTGAAAATCGATTCTGATAGCCTGGAATTGCGTGCGCTTTCGAGGATTGGCGATCGTCAATTTGGTCCGGAGACGACCAGGATGGCGATGGAGTCCCCCCTTGAAGTGGCCAAGCAACCTGAGAAATTGATGAAGACGATAGGGGATTGTTTTGGTCGGCTTGGGGACAGCCGTTTTTCTCTTGGCAATCTCGATGTCGTCAATCCGGGCAGGTACTTTGTGCCGAGTTCCCTGTTGAACGAGTTGCGTCGTCAGTCGGTCGAGGGAATTGAGGCTGCTATGGGTCGGGATTTGCGGAAATACTCCGATCAGGTCAAGGGGTCATTGGACAGGTTTGTTGTTCCCGAGGCTTCTGGCGGGATCCGCTGTTCGATGAAGATCGATCGTCCATTTTACCTCAACATGTTCAGCCCCGAGGAGTTGGAGGATTTTGAGGAGATCGTGTATTCCCTCGACAGGATCGGTGTTGACGAGGTTGAGGATGCGCTTGAGGAGTTGATTGGCAAGGTTGGAGCCAAATCACGGATTCGTCTGGCGTTGCCGACGATTGTGCGCGGCGATTCAGGTCCGCTTCGTTCCTTGATTCGCATGTTGTACGGCCAGGGGTGGCGTCGCTGGATGGTTACGAACATCGGTTCGTTGGGCTTGCTTGACCAATCTGGGATTCCCCTGAACAACCTCCACATTACGGCTGATTGGCAGTTGTATGTGACGAATGCGGCTGCTGCGAAGCAGTTGCTGGATCAAGGTTTCCGGGAGGTGACGCTGTCGCCAGAGGATACTTCGGAGAACTGGCGTTCTTTGCTGGGGAAGATCGGGTCTCGTGCCCAAGTCGTGCTTTACCAGGATACTCCGCTTGCGATTTCGGATGTGTGCATCAAGGCGTCGATCAAGGGGTTTTGCCAAGGCAAATCCACCTGCAAGTTCCAGTACGTGAAGCTAAATACTTTTGATAATGACAACCTGATTGCCATCAACAACAACTGCCAGACCGTTATTATAAATGGGGATCCGTTCAATAGGATACAAGGTGCCGGCGAGTTGATCGGCGAAGGCGCCAGGCATTTCAGGGTCGATTTCATTTGGAAGGACTACAATCCAACAGATGTAAGGCGAATCGCATACCAGGCAGTGGCTGAACTGAATCATTTTCGAGTCTAGGTTTAATGTTGCTCCGTCCACGTCATTTAATTGCGTTGGTCTTGACGGATGCGCTTGCGTTGTCAGGCGTGTTGTGGTTTTTTGTGTTCGGATACCGGCATGCAGTCGCTAACCTGGATATATCTACGTACCTGAAACTATGGCCGTTGGTGCCGATATTCATCTTTTACGAGGCGCACTTCGGGCTGTATCGTGGCACATGGCCTCGGACCCGACGTGCCTTGGATTCAGTCCAGGCCCTGAAAGGGCAGACATCCGCCATCACGATGACGTTCCTTACACTGGCGCTGGCGCTGGTATTCACTCGGAATTACTATCGATACTCGCGGGCTGTCCTGACGCTGTCCTGGCTGTTTTTGATACCGCTGCTGCCCGCATTGCGCCAGACAGTTGGCAAGTTGGTTGGAATTCCTTATACGCCAATCGACACGAGCCTCCCGACGACGCTGAACTTGGAGGAGGTTCCCGACGGGTTGTTGCTTCCGATTCCCAGGCTGGTGAAGGCGTGTGTTGGAAAGCTCCTTGCGTTGGTGGCGATCATCATCTTGTTTCCGTTGCTTGTGGCATTGGCGATTTTGGTGAAGTGCACGAGTCCGGGACCGATATTCTACATGGCTCGTCGCAAGGGTCTAGGGGATCGTGATTTCAACTTGTACAAGTTCAGGACGATGCGCGCCGATGCAGATGAGGTTTTGGAGCAAATTTTATCCGAGCATCCTGATCGTGCGGCGGAATGGCAAAGCCATTTCAAGTTGCAGGACGATCCTCGGATTACGCGTGTCGGGCGTTTTCTGCGCAAGACGAGTTTGGACGAATTGCCCCAGTTGGTGAATATCCTGAAGGGTGACATGGCATTGGTTGGACCTCGTCCAATCGTTGCTGAAGAGGTTGTCAAGTATGGGGAATACTACAAGATCTTGGTTTCTGTCAAGCCAGGCTTGACGGGTTTGTGGCAGGTATCCGGTCGTTCTGACGTCAGTTATCCGAAGCGCGTCGAGCTTGACGTCTATTACATCACCCATTGGTCATTGTGGCTTGATGCGTATATAATATTGAAGACTCCTCGCGAGATATTGCTGGGGCGTGGTCGTTGAGATTATAAAAAGGGCGAACAAGGAGGTTGACATGGCACGTCATTGTATGATTTCGAGTTTGGGTGGTCCACGTGTTCGGAATCACGATTCCAGTAAGAGCCATCAGGAAAACGTTGAGGCGATGAAGTCGTTTTGGCATGGTCAACTGAAGCAGGTTTTGGCAGATCGTCCTGACTTGGTCGTTGTGCCTGAGGCCAGCGACCGCTACTCATCGATGCCGCTGGAAGAGCGTCACGAGTACTATTTGGTTCGAGGCGGGCAATTGCTTGACTTTTGGCGCGGGATTGCGGTTGAGCACCGGACTTGCGTTGCGTATTCGGCGTCGCGTCAGCTGGAGGATGGAACGTGGCGGAACTCGACCCAGATCATCGGACGGGACGGAGCGATCCTGGGAATCTACGACAAAAACCATTTGGTGATCGAGGAGACGACGAAGAGCGGCGTCCTCTGCGGAAAGGACGCCATGGTGGCAACAACTGATTTCGGGACAGTGGGATGCGCAATCTGCTTCGACCTGAACTTCGAGGAAATCCGAAAGCGTTACGAGGCGCTGCAACCCGACGTTCTGGCGTTCTGCTCGATGTACCACGGCGGCTTGATGCAAGGCTACTGGGCATACGTGTGCAGGACGCATTTCGTGGGATGCATCTGCGGCGATGAAAACACGATCATCAACCCGGTAGGGGAAGTGATCGCGCGAAGCACCAACTACTTCAACTTTGTCAGCGCAAGGGTCAATCTTGATTGCAAGGTCTGCCATTTGGACTACAATTGGGGCAAGATGAAAGCAATGAAGGACAAGTACGGACGAGGCGTGACGATCTTCGACCCTGGCCATCTGGGAGCCGTGCTCATCACGTGCGAAAAGGACGATATGACCATTGACCAAATGCTCGATGAATTCGAAATCGAACGATGGGACGACTATTTCGCAAGGGCAATGAAGCATCGGGCCGAAAATACGGAGGCTTGACAAGGTGCCCAGTGATGATGAACATTTCAACCCAACCCTGAAATTGCCCCTGTTCGCAAATGCAAGCGAAGAAAACGATGATGGGCAGGAAGCCGAGGAAGAACAACAGTACACCACGGCTGCCTCCCATCGATTGAGGGGGGAAATCAAGCGATTCGTGTACGAAAATCCAGAGGGAAACTACTTCGTATATCGTTTGACCGACAGCAAAGGGAACCAGCAGACCGTGGTCGGAAATATGCCGGGCTTGTTCGATGGGCAGGAAATCGAGGCGGAAGGGCGCTGGGAACAGCATCAGGATCACGGGCGGCAGTTTTACGTGACGAATTACAAGGCGGTCTTGCCGACCAGCGAGGCGGGGATTCGCAAGTACTTGGCGAGCGGCGTGTTGCCTGGCATCGGCGATGTGTTTGCCGATCGAATCGTCGATAAGTTCGGGGTCAAGACTCTTGAGATTCTTGATCACTACACGGAGCGTTTGCGTGAAGTTCCTGGGATTGGGAAGAAGCGGATTCAAGAGATTCGCGAGGCGTGGCGTGGTCAGACTGAGGATCGTGAGACTCGTGTGTTCTTGCAGGGCTTGGGGATATCGAGCGCGTACTGCGGACGTTTGATTGAGAAGTATGGGATTGGTTCGGCTGCCGAGGTGGTTCGTCGCAATCCGTATCGCTTGGCCGAAGAGGTTGATGGGTTTGGTTTTTTGACCTCTGACCGGATTGCGTCGAAGCTTGGGATATCGAAGGAGGATCCGCTGCGTTTGTGCTCGGGGATTTTGTATGTCCTTGACAAGATGTCCCTGGATGGCCACGTCTGCGTTACGCGTGGAAAATTGCTTGAATCGGCAACTGAGGTTTTACGTGTTTCGTTGCCTTTTGCCGAGAATGGCTTGGCGATTGCGTTGTCGGAGGGGAAGGTGATTCAGGTTCCTTGGCTTGACAATCGCGGCCAGGCTTGCGAGCCTCGGGTTTATTTGCGTTGGCTATATGCTTGCGAGACTGGCCTGGCTGAGGCTATAAGGGTTTTGCTGAAGAATGGCACGCCCCAGTCGGGGGTGCCGTTGCAGTATGATCGTTTGGGGGCAGGGTATCGTCGATTGAATGCTGCTCAGCGCGAGGCCGTCGGGCGTGCATTTCATTTTGGATTCAGCATTGTGACAGGTGGTCCCGGTGTTGGGAAGACGACTGTTGTTGGTCAGATTGTGGCTTGCGCCCAGTTGCTGGGACGCACGTTGCTGCTTGCGGCGCCTACTGGACGGGCCTCGAAACGCTTGAGCGAGGCGACTGGGTTGAAGGCTTCGACGATTCACCGGTTGCTGAAGTGGGATTTCAAGACGCGCCAGTTCCAGCACAACGCAGACAATCCATTGGATTGCGACATGCTGATTGTCGACGAGGCGTCGATGCTTGACACATCGCTGGCATGCAGCTTGTTCCAGGCGGTTCGTGTAGGAACCAGCGTTGTGTTGATTGGTGACAAGGATCAATTGCCCAGCGTTGGACCTGGCGCGGTGTTGCAGGACTTGATCCAGTCGAGGCGCATTCCAGTGACCGAGTTGACTGAGATCTACCGTCAGTCCAAAGGCAGTCGGATCGTTGCGAATTCCCATTTGGTGAATCGCGGGATGATGCCTGACCTTCGTCCGTTGCCACCCTCTGTTTTGGGTGATTTCTATTGGGTTGAGCAGGGGGACGGGGTCAAGGTTGCCGAGATGATCTGCCGTTTGGTGACGGATCGGATACCGAAGGCGTTCGGGTTCGATCCGATGGCAGACGTTCAGGTTTTGACGCCGATGCGCCGGGGCGATTGCGGGACGTACGAGATGAACCGTCGCCTGCAGGCCGAGCTGAACCCTGCAGGCGAAGGCAAGGAATCGTTCCAGGCTGGCAATAGGATGTTCCGTACTGGCGACAGGGTGATGCAAACGAGAAACAACTACGACAAGAAGGTGTTCAACGGCGAAATGGGACGGATCCTCTTTGTCGACAATAGCTCCCGGTGCTTTACGGTTCAGTTTGACATCGGGGTTGTTGAGTACAAGCATGACGAGTGCGACCAATTGAGCCTCGCCTATGCTGTGACCGTCCACAAATCCCAAGGCAGCGAATATCCCGTGGTGCTGATGCCTGTCTTGACCCAGCACTATATGATGCTGCAGCGAAACCTGATCTACACCGGGATGACTCGATCCAAGAAACTCCTGATCCTGCTGGGGACGCGACGCGCCCTGGGCATCGCATTGCGGAACGACAAGCCGATGCTTCGCGAAACGGGGTTGATCCAAAGGCTCCAGTAGCTATGGGATCTGGGCAAAAAACAACGCGGCGAAACTCGCATTGAGTCCCGCCGCGTCGAAGAGTTGTTATCCAGCTTGCGCCTTACTTGTTTCCGAGCGCGAGTTTGTTGGAGGTCAGGTACTCGTAGCTTTCGGTCAGGGCCTGGAACATCTCCTTTTCGCAGGAGTCGAGTTCGACGATTAGCCACTGGCAGACGACCGGGTCGATTTCCGCGAGGGCTTCGGGTACGTCGATGACGCCTTGTCCGATAGGTTTCATCGGCTGTCTCGGTTCGACCATCCCGTCCTTGACGTGGACGTGCGTGACGCGGGTGCTTAGCGCATCCATGATTTCAGCGGGGCATTGTCCGCCGACCTTGACCCAGTAGATGTCCAGTTCGCAGAAGAGTGCCGGTACGGCATCGACCATCATGAACTGCGGGAGGCGACCGTCCGGGACTGGTGCGAATTCCTGGTCGTGGTTGTGGAGTCCGAATTCGATTCCGTGGGGGTTGAGCAGGTCGATGGCCTTCTGCTGCCGGACGGCGCATTCGAGGACTTGTGCCGCTGTTTTCATCGGTCCACCCGGTCCGCTGATCGCGTACTTGCAATCCAATGTCAGCATGTTGTCAATGATTTCCGCCGTATTGTCCGCATTGGGCATGCCGACGTGGCAGGAGCAGACTTTGAGGCCGAGGTCGTCGACGATTTTCTTCAGTTCCTTGACGTTGTAGTCGTGGAACCCTGCGAATTCGACGCCTTTGAATCCGATATCGGCGATTTTCTTGAGGGTTCCTGGGAAATCTTTTTTGCAGTAGTCACGTACGGAATAGAGTTGTACTCCAAGCGGTTTCATTGTTTTCTGCTCCTTGGTGGTTATGTGATGACGTGTGCATCCGAGTCGTCATTCTTGTGGCGACATGATTTCAATATAGGCTGTTGGCTTGAAAATTCCACGTGGAAAATCAATTAAGTGTTGTCTTGTCGCGGTGTATTAGTCTTCGAGCAGGTTGAGTTCTTTCCAGTGTCCGAGCTTGAAGCGTGCGAGAATGATGAATCCCCCGATTACCGCTCCAACGACGCAGATCGCCCAGGTGGTGAGATGGGAGAATTTGAAGTAGTAAACCGACAGGCAGATGGCTGACGCATTGATCCAATGGAAAATCGTTGAGATCAGCATGACCTTGAAGGTGTCTCCTGCGCCTCTAAGTGCTCCCGCAGCAACCACATATATGGAGTCGGACATGATGTAGAACGCCGCCAATCTGAGCATCTTGAAGGCGATGTCCTTGACGACCGTGTAATCGATTCCGGGGACATCTGGAGTGAAGAGTCCAACGAGGAACTTTGTCGCCGTGCAGAACAAGATGACTACAGCTCCAGAGTAGAGGAGTGCCAGCTTGAATCCTGAGTATGCTGCCTGTTCGGCACCATCGGGATTTTTGGCTCCCATGTTTTGTCCGACTAGTGTTGAGACTCCGATTTGTATGCCCAGCAATGGGAAGAAGGCGACTCCATCCCAATTGAAAGTAATTGTAGTTGCCGCCGCGATGTCCTCTCCGAAACTGTGGAATGTTACGGTGATGACCACGAATGATACCATCCCCAGCAGGTTTTCGAGTCCGTTGGCAAAACCATACCGGATGATTCTTTTGATACCGCCCAGGTTGAATACATATGGCTTTGGTGATGCGAAAGGCGCCTTGCGAGACAACCGGAAGAACTCGATTCCAATGATCGCGGCCATAGAAATCGATGAAAGAACCGTGCCAATCGCGGCGCCGACCAGCCCCATTGCAGGGAAACCAAACTTTCCGAAGATCAACACGTAGTTGGCGATGATGTTGACCATGCACGCAATGGCTGACGCAACCATGATGATGCGCGTCTTGCCGATTCCGGAAAAGAACGATGCAAAGGCAGAACGGATCAACGGACATATTCCGGCAAATGCCATGTACCAAAAATACGTGAGTTCCAATGACTGCTGTTCAGGAGCGTGACGTGCCCACGAAAACGTATGGGACGCGAGCCAGGATATCACCAAAACCAAAGGAAAGCTGAAAAGCGCGATTCGAAGGGCCTGGTAAACTACCTTGGGACACTCCGTCTTTTGATCAGCACCATAATGATGTGCGACAATGGTGGACGAATAACTCACAATCCCGGCAAACATTGTGATAGCCATCCATGATGTTGTGCCGCCACTCATTGCGGCAGCTTGCTCGAGCTTGCCGACGTGGGCGAGAAACAAACGGTCGATGAACATCATTGCAGTGTCGAAAATCGATGATAAAATCATCGGTATCGCAATCGGCAACAGAGCGGAAATGCCTCCGGGACCTGCAAAATGACGCTTGTACAGCGAAGTGGAATGAAACTTCATGGGGATAACAAAACAAAAGAAGACTGCTACTGAAAATTGGCAAGCACAAAAGTTACCACAACAAGTGCTGAAAACAAGTTATTTGAGCTAATTATAAATTGATGAGTCTTGGGGAAATCCAAAAACTCACCCCTAAAAAGATGCCTTTCAAAATATGTTTGGCTGCAAAACAAAAAAAATTAGCCAACGCTTGAAAAATTAATAGAATTATCATACACTATGAAAAGTGGTGTGCCATTTTCATAAAAATATCCTGTTTAAGCAAAAGGAAAGTTGAAGGAAAAAGGAGTGTAAGTAGTTATGCGAAAGTTATTTACATTGATTGAGTTGTTGGTTGTTATCGCAATCATTGCGATTTTGGCGGCAATGCTGTTGCCGGCATTGTCGAAGGCGCGGGAGAAGGCCCGTACGATTAGCTGCACGTCCAATGTGAAGCAGATTTCGCTGGGGACATCCATGTATTTGTCTGACTACGAAGAATGGTTTATGATCAACATGCCGCACCTGGGTGTTCCCGATACATTCACAACCCATGCGACAGGGCTGGTATATCCGTATGTGGGAGACAAGAAAGTGTACATGTGCCCCTCTGATGCATACGTGAAGATCGACTATCCTAGCTACCTTTGCAATAGTGTCATCTCGAATTGGAGTTCCTCGGCCAAATTGGCGCAGATCAAGTTCCCCTCGACGACGATCACATGGGCTGACGTTGCCAATTGCGTACCGTTCAATCACCCTTATGAGCTGAACAACGCGCTGATCACCGATTGGCCGATGCACGTGCCATGGACGACGACCGGCAACTATGGCTTCTATCCTCCCTTCGAACGCCATAACGATCTGTGCAACTTCGCCTATTCGGATGGTCACGTCGATCTGCGCAAGGTCAAATCCACCTATAACGATGTTGACAGCTGGTACAGCGTGACGAACAAACGCTGATTCGTTTGCATAGCTTGATTTTATCGGGGGATCGCCGGTCAATGCCGGCGGTCCCTTTTTGTTTTTGTCCCGTCGGTCAATGGAAGGCAAGATTTTTTTCGTGTCAAGCTCGGAATTGTTTGGCAAAACTGGGTTGTGGGATATATGTTATCCGCTTATTGTTTTTTAGTATAAATTGATTTAATTGGTCTTTTTATTCAGGTAATCATGTCAACAAATGTGATGTTATGCGGCGTTGGGGGGCAAGGTATCTTGTTTGCCGCGAAGGTGATAGCTTGTGCTGCCGAGTTGTCGGGATATGAGGTAACGACAAACGAGTTGCACGGGATGGCTCAGCGTGGTGGTTCTGTGACTGCTCAGGTACGCTTTGGTTCCGAGGTTCATTCTCCGTTGTTTGGCGAGGGTGACGCCGATGTTTTATGTGGATTGGAGCCTGTCGAGGGTTTGCGTTGCGCCCATTGGTTGCGTCCTGGCGGTCATGCTGCGATTTCATTGCAGCGTTTGATTCCTGTTACTGTTTCGACTGGTCGAGCGTCCTATCCTTCGGATTTGGAGGAGCGTCTGTTGCGTTCGTTCAGTTCTCCCAAGTTATTGGATTGCGCCGGGATGGCATCCAAGCTAGGCGATTTGCGCTTGGCGAACACGGTGATGGTCGGCGCATTGTCGAGTTGGCTCGGGTTGCCGATGTCGAGTTGGCGCGGCGCCTTTGAGCGCATAGTCAAGTCTGGATTAGTAGAAAAGAACATAGCCGCCTTTTTGGCGGGCCAGGAGGCATGATTGCGTTATGGATGTACGCGAGAGCACGTTTTTCAATCATTCGGAAGAGACTTACAATCGCAGTCAGTTGGAAGAGATCCAGCAGCTGCGTTTGCGCAAGACAATCCGTCATACGCAGGCACACAGTCCGTATTTTGCGAAGCGCTATCGCGATGCTGGGATTGATGCTTCGACGTTCAAGGGGCTTGAGGATTTGGAGCTTCTTCCGCTCATGTCGAAGAACGATTTCCGCGATCAGTATCCCGAGGGGATGAGTTGCGTTGACCGTCGTCGCATTATCGAGATGCACATGTCAAGCGGCACGAGCGGCACTCCAATTGTGATGTTGTATACCCAGCATGACTTGGATCAGTGGGCGGAGTGCATGGCTCGCTGCTATGTGATGGCCGGCTTGAAGGCGACTGACGTTGTTCAGATTACGCCTGGATTCGGTTTGTTCAACGGCGGCTTCGGGTGCTATCACGGCGCCCGCAAGGCGGGGATGTTCATCGTTCCTGCAGGTCCCGGGAATACGGAGCGGCAGGTGCGGTTGGCGCGTGACATGCGCTCGACGGGGCTTGTGGCGGTTGTTTCCTACGGCGCCAGGATCATGGATGTGATGGAAAAGCTGGGCGAGACCTTGCCGGACCTGAAAGTCGGGATATTTGGTGCGGAGACATTTACTTCCGAGATGAAGGCTCGTTTGCGCGATGGTCTCGGGATCGATCCGTATGATGTCTATGGGATGACTGAGACGGGTGGGATCGGAACGCTGGGGCAAGATTGCCAATACCACAACGGCATCCACGTTTGGGAAGACCAGTACATTGTGGAAGTCATCGATCCGACGACGTTGAAGCGCGTTCCGGAAGGCGAGGTTGGAGAGTTGGTCGTGACATCAATCAATCGCGAGGCGGTCCCGGTGATTCGTTTCAGGACCGGCGACTTGACGCGCATCATCTCCAGCGACTGCTGCGAATGCGGCCGGACCCACGTGAGGCTGGAGGCGATTCGCGGGCGCATTGACGACATGCTGATCATCAAGGGCGTCAACTTCTTCCCATCGCAGGTCGAGCAGGCTTTGTTGAAGATCAAGGGCGTGTTGCCGAACTACCGGATGATCATCAACGAAGTGGACGGCGTGAAGAATTTGCGTGTCGAGGTCGAGGCTGTCGAAGGCGTTACGGGTTACATGGTTGAGAAACAGCTGAAGGAGACATTGGGCTTTTCGCCGGATGGTGACGTCTATGCTCCCGGCACGTTGCCGCCCCAGGAAGGGAAGGCAAAGCGTGTGTTCTACCAGCGTGACGGGGTTGCGATAAAATGAGAGCCGCGGTGCGGAACTGAAACCTAGAGACTAGAAGGCGAAATGGAAAGGCGATTGTTGTCAGGGAACGAGGCGTTGGCCCAAGGTGCTTGGGAGGGTGGAGTACGGGTTGCATTTGGATATCCCGGGACTCCTTCGACGGAGATTCTGGAGAATCTGGCCAAATACGGCGATGTTTATTGCGAGTGGTCTCCGAACGAGAAGGTCGCCATGGAGGCCGCGGCAGGCGCTTCGATGGGCGGCGCCCGAAGTTTGGTGACGATGAAGCTTGTGGGCCTGAATGTCGCCGCGGATCCTCTGATGACCTTGTCGTACATAGGTGTTGTCGGCGGCATGGTCATTGTCGTCGCTGACGATCCCGGCCAGTATTCGTCTCAGACCGAGCAGGACACTCGTCATTATGCTCGTTTGGCAAAGGTGCCAGTATTGGAGCCTGCCAACGCCGTCGAGTGCCTTGAGTTTATCAAGCGCGGCTTCGAGTTGTCCGAGGAGTATGGTTGTCCGGTGATCTTGCGGACGACGACCTGCGTCAGCCATTCGCGTTTTCTGTGTTCCCTGGGCGAGCGCGGCATTGCGAAGGATGCGAATTTCGAGCGGAATCCGTCTCGTTTTTGTCCCTTGCCGATCTGGGGTCGTAAGTTGCGTCGTGATGTCGAGGACCGCATGGTTCGCCAGTCTCAAGCGGCTGACACGAGTTCCTTGAACAAGGAGTATGTGCGCGGAACTGGCTTGGGTATCATCACGGCGAGCGTTTGCGGCTTGCACTGTTTGGATATTTTCCCCGAGGCTTCGGTTTTGAAGTTGGGTTGGTCCTGGCCATTTCCCGATCAATTGCTGAAGGATTTTGCGTCTCGCATGGATCGGGTTGTCGTGATTGAGGAAGGCGATCCGATTTTGGAGGAGCACGTGAAGTCGCTGGGAATCCCATGCGTCGGCAAGGAGGTTGTGCCTCGTTGCGGCGAGTTGACGCCGACGGTTTTGCGCGGAGTCAAGGCTCGTTTGGAAGGAAAGGAACCTGAGGTTGTGGCGCCGGTCGCCGATGCGGCGGACCTGCCCGGAAGACCGCCGATGCTTTGCGCCGGATGCCCCCATCGTGGAATCTTCTACGGATTGACGAAATACGACGTGGTGGTGACCGGTGACATCGGCTGCTACAGCCTCGGCGTGTTCCCCCCGCTATCACGCACGGATGCGCTTTTGTGCATGGGTGGCGGCTTCACGCTGGCCCATGGATTGTCCCAGGCGGGCGAGAAGCGTCCCGTGGTCGGAATCGTCGGCGACTCCACGTTTTTCCATTCGGGCATAACGGGCTTGCTGAACATGGTGTACAATCGCGGGAAGGCGGTGCTGATCGTCGTGGACAACAGGACGACGGCGATGACTGGGCACCAGGAGCATCCGGGAACTGGGCGGACGTTGATGGGCGAGGCGACGAGCGAGGCGTCGATCGAGGCGATCGCCTCGGCGTGCGGTGTCAAGCGGATCAAGGTCGTCAATCCCTACGATTTGGCGGCGGTTGACCGGGTGCTGAAGGAATCTTTGGGTGCCGAGGAGATGACGCTGGTGATTTCCCGTGCGCCATGCGTGTTGAAGGAGCGTCGTCTGTTGGGCGAGAAGCCTGTGGTTGACGAGTCGAAGTGCAAGCGTTGCAAGGCTTGTTTGAAGCTCGGTTGTCCGGCGTTGGAGTTGAAGGATTCCGCAGGTTGCCCCAGCGTGAATTCCGCGTTGTGCGTAGGTTGCGGGATGTGTGTTCAGACGTGCAAGTTCGGTGCATTGTGAAATGACGGCAAGATCAGGGCAAAAAGGAAAGGAATCACCGGGTAAACGATCTTGGTTGCGCATAGCGGCTTGGATTGGGGGTATTCTTGTCGTTATTTCGCTGTGCTGTGTGCTAGGCGTCTGGCTTTGGTTTCGGAGTTTCCGCGCTCGTTGGACATCCGATACGCCAGCCGAGTTGCCAGCGGTTGAGGTTACTGCTTCCGACCGGCGTCGTTTGGAGCCTGTGTACCAGCGTGTTCAGCGTTCCTTGTCAGGGCAGTCTCGCGGCGAGACGACGGTGACCTTGGACAGTGACGACTTGAACAAGCTTCTTGCGAGTCTTCCTGAGGGTCGGAATTATCGCGACAAGGTTAGGTTTCATTTGTCCGATGACAAGGTCGTTGCGACGGTCAACGTCAGCTTAAGCAATGTTCCCCAGTTTTCCGGTCGCTATTTGCAGGGCGAGTTTACGTTTGAGGCCGGTGTGTTGGATGGCGAGTTGAATTTGCGTTTGTTGGACGGTCAGGTCAAGGGCATGTCTGTGCCTGATTGGATGTTGAGTCGTCTTAACGAGTCTGTGGTTGAGGGTGAGGTGAAGCGTCGATTTTCGTCTTTGAAATGGCGTGGTCGCTTGAAGTTCGTTGAGATCAAGGACAGTCGTTTGACATTGGTGACAACGGGGGATTGAGCAGGTTTTTTTGTATGGAAGAGACATATTCGTTATTGGATTGCGGCGGCGGTCGCAAGTTGGAGCGATTTGGACAGTATGTTCTTGATCGTCCTTGTTCCCAGGCGGTATGGCGTCCTTGTTTGGGTAGCGATGTTTGGTCTCGTGCGGATGGTTACTTTACTCGCGAAGATGGCAACAAGTGGACTTTTAGGACGCGCTTGCCCAAGAGCTGGACCTGTCGCGTCGGTCATGTGTCCTTCAAGATTTCTCCGACGGATTTCGGTCATGTCGGCGTATTTCCGGAGCATTTGCTGGTTTGGAACTGGATGTCCAAGTTGATTCGCGGGTCTAGTCGTCAGCTATCGGTATTGAATTTATTTGCCTATACTGGCGGCGCGAGCTTGTCCTTGGCGAAGGATGGGTGTCAGGTTTGCCATTTGGACGCCTCGAAGAAAATGGTTGACTGGGCTTGCCGGAACGCGGAGTTGAACGGGTTGACGGAGTCTCCGATTCGTTGGATCGTCGATGACGTCAACAAGTTTTTGAATCGCGAGGTTCGCCGCGGTCGTCGCTACGACGGTATCTTGCTTGATCCTCCGAGTTTTGGTCGCGGTACGAATCAGGAATTATTCAAGATAGACAACAACTTGTTGGAGTTGTTGGAGTTGTGTGTTAAGGTATTATCTCCTGACGCAACATTTTTATTTCTTTCGTGTCACACTCCAGGGTACACTCCCTTGGTTTTGTCCAACGTTTTGGGTCAGACGGTTGGTCGTGGCGAGATTACGAGTGGCGAGATGGCGATCGTTGGCGAGGGGATAACACTTCCTTGCGGGAGTTATGCGGCTGTGACGTTTTGATCTTCGGGAGGGATTTTTGAATGCAAGACGGAAAGGTGGTTGATGTGACAAGGCGATGTTCAGCGCTCTTGCTGTTGTTGTTTGCGGTGTTTTTGAGCGGTTGCGCCAGCCGTGGTGGCGGTAAAGCGTCGACGTCATCGCCGGCTTCTGGCGAGGATGCGACGACGGGCGGAGGCGTATCGTACTTAGGTCGCCTTGAGGAGAGTTTGGGCGCATTGCCGCAAACTGTTCCCGCGCGTCCCGTCAAGGGGATATTGGTTGGTCAGGGTGACATGGACACCAACCTTGAGGATTGGGGGTTGGCGATCGGGCATTTGCCGAACGATTGCCGGATTGCGTATGTCATCTTCACCTCTTCGGAGGTTTCCGGCGATCGGATTCTGATTGGTTCTGATAGCGATTACCGTTGTCCCTTGGGGCGCGTCAAGGTTCACGACCGTAGCCGCAAGCGGATTTTGTCCGAGTGCGAATTGTGTTATTCCGGCAATTTGAGCGAGGTTCAGTTGTCGCGTTTCGAGCTTGTGCTGTCCTTGTTGTTGGTGAAATTGGGCGAAGTTGAGGTTGTTCCGATGTTCATCGGCGAGGGCAATGTCGGCGATGGGAAGCTGAGTGGCTTTTTCGGTTCATTGGCGTTGTGCTTGTCTGAGCCTGGGGCCGTGATGTTCGGCGTGATGCCCGAGGGCTATTGCGCCTTGGGGGGGACTTGGCGGGATGATGTACGGAAAGCCGTTGAGGGAGCTGCTGGCTACCGGGAGCTTCCAAAGGTCGCAGGGGCGTTGTGCGCGCAGGCGATTGGGTACAAGTTGAGTGTTTTCGATTTGCAACGGTATCCGCGTCCTGCTCCACTTAGACCAGCGAAGTCGAATCCGGCGCCGGTACGCGGTCGTTTTGAGAGCCTGTTGTTGCTGGAGACCGTCGGGACTCGCGAATTGATGGATGTTGTACGGCAATCTCGTCCTGCCCCTGGGGATGCGCTGGCGTTCTTGCGCTCTCGTCAAGGTCAAGTTAGCGGGAGCTACGAGGGCGCGCTGCTGAATCGCGAGGAGGAATTGATCCTGTTGGATTTGGTGCGTCGCGTGATGTCATGCAGCATCGCCAAGACGAAGGCGCCGGATCTGCCGCAATACTCCCGGACATTGCTGGAGCCTTACGGTTGCACGATATCGTTGGTTAAGGACGGGAAGGCGCTTGGCACGCTGGCGCAGCAGCCAGGCAAGCATCCCCTGTCGGTGCTGTTGGTCGTGACAGCGACAAAGCTATGCACGAACGAGTCTCGTCCGATTACCCAGGATGAATTGCGTGATTCGACGATTGTCATTGGCGTGATTACCCCGTCCCGTCGCCTCAACTACAAGACCCGCGAGGAATTATATTCGAAGTTGCGTCCTGGTCGCGACGGTGTGGTTTTGCGTGTCGCCGGGAAGAAGCCGGTTGGCTTCATCCCCCTGGTCTGGAAAGAGATCAAGGAACCCCGTGCGTTTATGCTTGCCTTGTGTCAGCGTTGCGGCGTAGGCGAGGAAGTGTTGTCCGAGGGTACGACCGAGGTATCTGTATTTGAGGTTCACGAGTTTAGAGAATGAGCTCGAAGTTGTTGGCAAAAAGCCGTCTTGGGGCATTGAAAGCCGCTTGTGATTTTGTCGAGCAGTGATTTTCTTTCGGTTTGAATGGTAAAACAACCAATAATGGAAGTTTGCGGTGCGTTAATTTTTAGTCAAGTAACTTTTTTGCATTGAACTAAAATCATCATATATCAAAGGTCACAGAATGAGATTTTTTTCATCATTTGCTGCGGTTGTCATGTTTATGCTGGTGTTGTCGTCTTGCAAGACTACTCCCGTGCAGGAATATGAGTTTTACGAGAGCGAGGAAGCGGCGCTTGAGGCCATCAAGCGAGACGAACAGCGTGAGTTTGAGACTGGCGTACGGAAGCGCCTTGATCTGGTGCAGGGGTTGATTGACAAGGGCGAATATGACGATGCCCTTGGCTTGCTGGATCCGCTGAAGCGTTTCGATTTCTGCCGCACGGAAGTGCTCGCCTTGGAGAAGACCATTGAGATCATGAGCCGCAAGGGCGCCCGTGCGATCGGCGAGAAGCATACCGAGGTGTCGATGGTGACCCAGTCGGAAACGGAATTGGCGTTGCCTTCGACCTATGGGACGACGGTGATGATCGATTCCCAGCTGAGCCCCATCGAATTGCCCAAGGGTTCCCAGGAAGATTTGATCAACAAGAAGATCAGCCTGAGCCTGGAGAGCGCTGACGTGGCTCAATTGGTCGAGGAATTGAACGCCAATGGATTGAATGTGATTGCCGACGACGCCTTGCAGTCGGACAAGACCTTGACGGTCAAGTTCAAGGATGTTCCGATCAAGGAATTGTTCGCCTACATTGCCCGCAACATGGGGGTTGCGTTCTATGTCGGCGAGAACATGGTTTGGGTTACTGAAGGCGAGACCGGCGGCGGTCCGAAGCTTGAGACCCGCATCATCCGCCTGCCGCACGGCTTTGTTCCCGAGGTTCCCCAGGGCGGCGGCGGTGCCCCCGGGGCGAAGATGGGCAGTGGTGGCAACATACCTGCCGAGGAGGACAACGACCTGGAGGATGTTCTGACGTCATTCCTGAACGATAGTCCCGAGGGCGCCGGCTTCAAGATTTTCCGCAACAGGAACATCATCGTCGTCAGGGACACACGGGAGAACCTCCGTTTTGTCGAGGAATTGATTCGCGAGTTTGACAAGCCGCCGATGCAGGTTGCGATCGAGGCTCGTTTCATCACGGTCAGCCAGAAGGACCTGAAGGACGTCGGTGTCGAGTTGAGCCAGATGCAAATTCCTGTTGACGCCGCCGGCAATGCCCTTGGTCCTTTGGCGAACGTTCCGAACTACACGAACCGCTTCGCAGCAGAAGGCATTCGCGCCTTGAGTTCGGGGGCGACGTTCGGCGACGTGGAAACAGAAAGCGGCATGGGGCAGGTGACCTTGAACGGCGTGCTGGGCAACAGAATTTTCGACGTGGTCATCAGGATGATCGAGACCAAGAGGTCGGCCGTCAGCCTGAGCGTGCCCAGGGTTACCGTGATGAACAATAGGACGGCGCGTATCCGCAAGGGTGACAAGCTGTACTACTTCGAAGAATACGATACGGCAACCATTGACAGGGGCGACCAGGGCGAACAGCAAACCCTGGTGCCGACGGGGAGCCCCACGGAACTGCCGGTCGGCATCACCCTGGATGTCCGCGTCAACATCGGCAACAACGGGAAGTCAATCCTGATGGGTTTGAAGCCGGAAGTCGTCAACTTCATCCAATGGGAAAGCTACAGCTACGTGAACAGCGACGATGATGACGATGATGGTGACAACACAATGGCGCAGATCAAGTTGCCCAGGACCCACGAGCAGATGGTCGCGACGACGGTTGGCGTCGAGAGCGGCGAGACGGTCGTGCTTGGCGGCTTGCTTGAGAATTCGAAGTCGAAGGAAGTTCGCAAGATTCCGATCCTTGGCGATTTGCCATTGGTCGGTTTCCTGTTCCGCCGTACGATCCGCAACGTCGAACCCACGAATTTATTGATATTCGTCACTGCTCGTGTCATCAACGAGCGTGGCGAGTATGTGAAGGTGATTGACAAGGAGGAAGCCGAGGCCGCCGCCGCGATTCCCGCGAAGGCTGGCACTCCTGCGAAGGCTGCCCCTGCCAAGGCTCCTGCTCCTGCTCCTGCTCCCGCGAAGCCGGCCGACCCTGCCAAGGCTCCTGCGCCTGCGAAAGAAGGGAAATAAGGTCATTTGTTTGGGGTGATCGTTGTGTTTGGCTTTCACCTTGCGGCCTGCGAGGGTCGATATCGTCGAATGTAAGTGGTGAACTATGCAATCAACGAAGCGAAAAAAAGCAATAGGATTGGACATAGGCCAGACGAGTGCGAAGCTGGTCGTGCTGTCGCGTTTCGGCAAGAAGGCCGTCTTGAAGCGCGCCGAGGTATTTTCCAGTCGCGCCGAGGGTATTCGTGGCGATGACGAGCTTGAGTTGTTCAACGCTGTCGGCGGTTGGCTTAAGGAATTGAAGCTTGGCGTTCCTCATGTGTATTTGGGCATGCCCCAGTACATGGCGACGACTCAGGTCAGCGATTTCACGGCTGGTGCGAAGGGCGAAGACCTTGAGAAGATGGTCGGTTTCGAGACGATGCAGTTGTCAGGCTTGTCTGACGAGCGTTTTTTGTACGACTACCATCCGATGCCTCCGGGCAATGGACGTCAGAATCCCGTTATGATCGGGATTGCACGGGAGACGAACCTTGAGGATTACAGCGATCGCGCCACGAGTGCGGGGATACCGGTTGACGACATTGTGATGACGGGGATGGCGATTGCGAACGCTTTTTTCGATTTGCGGCCGGAAGCGTTGGAGGAGATGGCGCCCCAGGTATTGCTTGACGTTGGCGTCGATAGCTCGACGATGGTTGTTGTTGCCGGCGGCCAAGTATTGTACGTCGGTGGCTTGATGTGCGGCGGTCAGACCTTTACGCAGTCGATCATGCGCGAGTTGGGGATGACTGAGGACGAGGCTGAGAAGGCCAAGGTATCCGGGACGTTTGACTGGGTGTCGTTGTTGAAGGATCCCGAGCCGTCTTCGGAACCCTTGCCAAGCTTTGGCGATGGCGATTCCACATTGCCCGTCGTTGGCTTGGGCGATGGGGACGACATGCCGGTGATCAACTTGGATGCTGACGAAGATTTGCCGGTGATCAACCTGGATCCTGACGCCACCGGCGACGATGTTGCGCCATTGCGAGTCGACGGCGGCTTGACGGTACCCAAGTTGACTGGGATCAAGGTTCCTGTTGTCCGGGACGAGGCATCGGAGCGGATGGAGCGCCTTGGCGAACTATTGTGCTTCAGGAGCTTCAAGAACGAGTTCGCCAACAACATTGAGCACTGGCAATCCGGCGAGCAGGAACCCTTGAATGCGACGCCGATCTCGAAGATTTGGCTTAGCGGCGGCGGAAGCAACCTGGCGATCCTGGGCGAGTTTTTGTCCCATGTGCAGTCCTGTCCTGCGGAGTGCTACGGACCCGTTGTTGAGAAGGGCGGTCCGGTTCGACCTGAATTTGTTGCCTCCTACGGTTTGGCGTTGCAAGGGATTGGTTGTGCGAGTCTTCCGATTTCATTGGCTCCGCAATGGTTGCGCTGGTATCATCGAAAAGAGGCTCGATTCCCATTCTTGCTGTTGGCGTTCCTGATGTTTTTCGCCTGCCTGATTGGTGGGATGGCCTTTTCGTACTTCTGGCTTGGCAGCGAATTGGAGACGATTCGGGAGCGGAAGGAGAACATCAGCAGATGCCTGTCGAAGATAACCGAATTGGACAGCGCCTTGAACGTGATGGCATACTACCAGACCAGGATGCTGCCCTTTGTCGAGCGTGGCAGCCGTTCAGGTCGCTTCATGGGGACCTTGACCGAGCTTCAGAGTTGCATGGAGGAAGGCGACTGGTGCGTTTACGTCGGCGACCTGGAGAGCTACGATGCGTACAGGGAAATTCGTGACAAGCAGAAGGACGTCGCGTCGGGGAACGACCGGCTTCGCGAGCGCGAGCGCGAGAGTCGCCGTGGCTTGGGGAATCGTCTTACTTCGCTTCGTACCTCGACAAAGTCCCCAGTCGCGACCGAACCTGAGCGCGAGGAATTGAAGTTTACGGATGTGATGAGCATCGAGCCGTTGACGACGATGGTCGCGATTGGCTTTACGAAGAAGCAATACGATCCGAAGACACGTCGTCCCATCAACAACTACGAGACGATTCTGGCCTTGCAGAATCGTTTGAACCGCAAGGTTGACGTAGCTGCGACTCCTGATGCTGACGCGTACTTTGCCGGTGTTGACTCGATGACCTCGTTGGAGTACAGCGGTCTTGAGGAAGTCATATTGGAGCCTTGGTTGCGCTATTTGGACAACACGATGATTGAGCATCCTGGCGAGCAGCCCTACCTGCTTGGTTCCCGGTACAACAGCCATTTCATCTTGAAGTTGCCCTTTAGGACGACTGATGTGAACAAGCCCCAACCGCCTCCCGAGAAGGACTCGAAGAAGAGGGGCAGTGAAAAGAAGTGATTGAACCGTGCGGGGAATCGCAGGTCTGCGTGAAGTTGGTTCCGCTTGAAATGGAGACATGAAGATGTCTGGATTTATGACAAAATGGCCTTCGTCGCACCGAAACTTGGTGGCCGTGACGATATTCTTGACGATAGCGTGCCTGATAGTCGGGTATTTTTTCCTTTGGCCGTTATGGAACGAGTACGTCGAGGAGAAGTCGAGTTACGAAAGTGACGAGAGCAAGGTTGCCGAGTCCCAGTGGCCTGGCGATCCCGATCGCCTGGCACAGATGCTGACCGAGTACAAGAAGGAGATTGATGGCAGCAAGAAGGACGGCGGCGGCTTGAAGGCGATGGAGAAGGACGTAAGCCTGCGCGCTACGTCGATGTTCAAGAAGAAAATCGAGGACGAGTACGGAACATCGTCGAAGTTCATCAGCATGGCGAACAACACGGAGTACAAGAGCTGCTACGAAGAGGTATCGCAGGAAGTCAATAATTATCTGCGGATCACCTATCCGAACCAGCAATGGCGTGTAAGCTTGGAGCCGGCTGTATATGGATTGGATGTTTCGACGGTCGGAAGCGTCTATGTGATGATGCTGAAGCTGTGGACGACCCAGCGGTTGGTCCAGTTGGTTTACGGAAACAACCTGGATGTGGAGATCGACCAGGAATTTGCCCGGAGCGGCGGGATTCGCGCTGCGAACATCGTCGCCTTGCCCGTCAGGAGCTACACCTTGAGCAAGGATGACAAGACTGCTTACCTGATGGAGATACCGATTAAGATCGAGGTTCGCGGCCGCATGGACGACTTCGCGGCCTTTGTCGCCGATTTGCAGAGTGGCAATGACTTTTTGCCGATGGTTCAGATGGAGTTGACGACCGAGGATCCGTTGCAGCGTTTTCGTGGGCAGGGGATTTTTTCGAAGCCTGACGCGAATGGTCACATATTGATACAGAACATACGTGCTACGATCGTGTGTTCTTCATTTTTCAATTTGGAGGGCGAATCTGCTCCGAAGGCGCCTAAGGCGTCCAAGGATGAGCGTTCCGAGAAGCCGGTTGGGATATGATTTGAGTCTAGGGTTTCCTTTATGGACCTTGTTGGAGACGACGGATGAACATATTTGAAAAAATGAAGACGGAATGGGAGCGGACATTGCTTCTGAGTGTCTTCCTGTTGATAGCCATTGGCGCCGGCTTGATTACCTATCGCCTGTTGACGATGGAAGATGGCGGAGTCAGCACGAGGGAGAAGCGTCCGACGAGTCCGCGTTATTTTGACGTGACATCGTATTCGTACCTGGAACCGGCGAAGTTGCCTGACGTGATGAATCCATTGGCGTTCACGCACAGCCTTCGCCGTCGTCCTGCACCGCCCCAGCCGCCGCCTCCGAAGACTGAGCCGAAAAACGATCAGAAAACGCCCCAGCCGAAGCCTCCGGTTGCGAATACCAAGCCGACGCCCCAGCCTCCGAAGCCTGGGGCAGAAAAGCCCGTGACGCCAAAGCCTGTGGAGCAGCCAAAACCCAAGCCGCCGCCGCCGAAGCCAAAGCCACCGCCACGCAAGCTCAAGGTGATGTACTCCGGGTACTCGGATGTCGAAGGCGGTACCAGGAAGGCATGGTTGAGGGTCGTGGAAGAGAAGGAGAATAAACGCGCATCGGGACGCTTCGAAGTAGGCGCTCAATTGCTGGATGCAGTGAAGATCGAATCGTTTGACGCTGACAAGATTGTCCTGATCCATTCGGGCGGGAAGAAGGCGACGATTCACAAGGGCAAGAAAAACGAACAGGAACTTACGATACAATGAGCGAGTCTACCTCGAATGATCAATATTTGGGCATGGACCTGCTGTCAGTGCTTCTTGAACAGGAAGTATTGAACAGCGAACAGGCGGATCAGGTCCGCCGTCGTCAACAACGTGCGAAATGCACGTTGCAGCAAGCCATATTCGAACTGGGCTTTGCAGGTCAGGAAGTCGTCTATCGCGCCTTGAGCATGACGACCGGCCTGCCTTTTGTGATTTTGGGCGAGACTGAATTGAGCGAGGAGGCGATCAACAAGGTTCCTGCGAAGGTCGCCTTGCATTTTCAGTTTGTTCCGATATGTCTTGAGCGTGGCACGATGAAGGCCGCGTTTGCGAATCCGCCGACGATGCGCGACCGCGAGAATCTTCGCCTGGTCCTGGGCGTCCGCCTAGAGCCTGTATTGGCGACGCCGAATGAGATTGACGTGATGCTGAAGAAGGTGTACGGAATCGGCGCCGGGCAGGTGCTGCAGTTGGCGAAGGAACGCCGGATGGCGGCCGAAAGCGCACCCGATGGGACGTTTGACAACATGGAGGTGGAAAATCTCGACGCCACGGCGGCGACGGATGACGCGTCGATTATCAAGCTGGTCAATGAGTTCATCTCAGAAGCCATCAAGATGCACGCCACCGATATCCATATCGAACCGTTCCGAGACAAGGTCAAGCTCAGATACAGAATCGACGGCATGCTCCGTGAAATCCCGACGCCGCCTGGAATGGTCGATCTGCACGAAGCGATCGTATCGCGACTCAAGATTATGGCGCGCTTGAATATTGCCGAAAAACGCCTGCCGCATGACGGTCGTATCCGATTGATGATTGGCGGAGAGGCATCGGACTTGCGTGTGTCGATCATGCCGACGCGTTTCGGCGAAACGATCTGCTTGCGCGTGCTGCACAGCAGCTCGATCTTCATCGAAATGAGCAAGCTGGGCTTGAACAAGTACCAGACCGCGATTCTGAGCCGATTGGTCTCCCTGCCACATGGAATCGTGTTGGTCACAGGACCGACCGGTAGCGGTAAGACCACGACCCTGTATGCGGCACTTGCGCACGTGCGGGACAAGAACCCAGAACGCAAGATCATCACCGTCGAAAACCCAGTCGAATACGAACTGGTAGGAACGAGCCAGATTCAGATGCATGCTGAAATCGGGTTGACGTTTGCCTCCGCGCTCCGGTCGATCCTGCGTCACGACCCCGACATCATCCTTGTCGGCGAAATCCGTGACAACGAGACTGCCGAGATTGCGATTCAATCTGCCTTGACCGGTCACTTGGTCTTGTCGACCTTGCACACGAACGACTCTGTTGGCGCAGTCAACCGTCTTGTGAACATGGGCATTGAGCCTTACTTGGTCGCGGCGTCCTTGGTTGCCGCGTTGGCACAGCGCCTGACCCGTCGCATCTGCAAGCACTGCAAGGTTGAGGACACGTCGATCAGCCGTCGAGTTCGTGCTGAAATCGCCGACACCTTGGGGATTCAGCCTGACGAAGTTCGTGCCTGGAAGGGCAAGGGGTGTTTGGAATGCGATCACAGCGGGTACCGTGGGCGCGTGGCCATCTACGAATTTTTCCTTCTTGACGATGAGTTGCAGGACATGGTTTCCGCGCACGTCGGCACGAGTGATTTGCGCAAGGCTGCAATGGAGCGGGGGATGCGTACGTTGCGTCAGGATGGCTGGGAGAAGGTCCAGGATGGTGCGACGAGCGTTGACGAGATTCAGCGAATCACCAGCACCTTCAACATCAGCTACGATTTGGGCGATATGGACGAATGATGTTTCATCGCCTTGGTTGATGTTGAGGGTTGAAGTGGAGCGTGGTTGCAATGGTACAGGAACGAAACGAATCACAGGAGCATTATCTGTCAGGATGCCGCTTGCTTTATGGTTATGGCGGCGGCGAGCTTGACTTTCCTGCCGCCGTGTCCGAGTTTCGTCTTGCCGCTGAAGGCGGCCATACCTTGGCGATGATCGAGTTGGGTCGTTGCCTGGAGTACGGAATTGGCGTCGAATGCGATTTTGAATCTGCATTGGAATGGTATGGTCGCGCCGCGTCATCGGGGGACATGAACGGAATGTACGAGCGGGGCCGTTGCCTTGAGCATGGGATTGGCTGTGTTCCGGATCTGGCTGGTGCGTTGGATTGTTACCGGCAGGCATCTGAGAGCGGTGTTTCGTCCGCTCAACTTAGGTATGGGGAATGCTTGCTGGAGGGGATTGGTTGCGAACGTGACTTGGAGGGGGCGTTGACTTGGCTATATCGTGCAGGCGAAGCGGGTTCCGTCGTCGGCCTGTACAAATCCGGTCTTTGTTTTGAGGACGGCATTGGTTGCGATCGGGATTTGGATCGTGCCTTGTCGATGTACCGCAGTGCTGCTTCCCATGGTCATTCCGGTGCGATGCATCGTCTTGGTCGTTGCTACGAGCATGGTATTGGCCTTGATTCGAACATCGATTTGGCCTTGCGTTGGTATCGGTTGTCGGGCGAGCAGGGCAATGTTGAATCCCAGCGTCGCCTAGGCGAGATGTACTTGCGTGGCATTGGTGTTCCCCGGGATGCTTCGATAGGATTCAAGTGGTTGTTGCGCGCTGCCGAGCAAGGCGATGCCGAGAGCGGTTTTCTAGTCGGTCGCTGCTATGGATTGGGTTTCGGGGTCGAACAAGACTACGACCGTCGATTCATATGGTGGCGTCGTTCTTCGATGCAGGGTCATCCCGATGCCCAGCTAGGGCTTGGTCGTTGCTACTTGTCCGGCTTGGGATGCGAGCGGAATTTGTACGAGGCGAGCGCATGTTTTAGGAAGGCAGGCACTTTGGGAAGTTCGGCTGCCCTGGAGGGGTTGACGTTGCTTGACATCTTGGCTGTGGCTGGGAGCAAGGACGATGTGCAAATCGAGGAGCAACTGGCGCCGATCGAAGAACCCAAGCCCGAGGAAGTCGACGAGCCGGTGGTTGACGAGCCGGTTGTTGACGAGCCGGTTGTTGACGAGCCGGTCGAGGTTGCGGAGGAAGAACCCGAGGAAATCCCGGAAGTCGCTCCGGAAGAAGAGCTGGTTGATTGGTCTGATTCGACGGATCTTGAGGGTCTCGAGTCGGCGGCAGAGGCAGGCAATGCCGTTGCGGCCTATCGGCTGGGATCGCTTTACGAGGCAGGGGAGCTGGTCACCTGCGATGACGACCAGGCGGTTCGCTGGTACGAGATAGCGGCAAAGGCAGGCGATACTCGTGCCGATGCTCGCCTTGGTGTATTGTTTGGTCGCGTTGATTGGGATGGTGCAGACCCGGTTTTGTCCTTCAAGCACCATTTGATTGCAGCCGAGTCTGGAGATCCTGACAGCCAATATGCCGTTTCCCAATGCTACGAGAAGGGGATAGGGGTTGGAGTTGATGAAGAACAGGCACGTCATTGGCTTGAGCGCGCTCGTGAGTCGGGTAGTGCGGAGGCATGTTTCCGCATTGGTCGAGATTTGATTCAATCCGGCGACGAAGAAAAGGCGCGTCAAGGTTTGGAGTATTTGCGCCATGCGTCCTCGAAGACTGAATCGCTATTGTTGCTTGGAGACTGCCATCGTGACGGGATCGGGGTGGAATGCGATGTTGAAGCCGCTCGCAAGTACTACGAGTCAGCGGTCAGTTCAGGATGTATTCAAGGCTATGCACGCTTGGGGCGTTTGAAGAGCGCTGGCTTGTCCGCCGATTCCCCGGAATGGTCCGAGGTAGTGTCCTATTACGAAAGCGGAGCTTGCCGTGGCGATGGTGATTGCAAGTACGAGTTGTCACGATGCCTGGAAGCAGGATTGGGCTGCGAGGTTGACAAGGATCGTAGCCGCGAGTTGCTGGAGGTGTCAGCTCGGAAGGATTGCGTGCTGGCATTGCATCAGATAGCGGGGGAATTTGACGACTTGTTTGCCAATGCCGGTTCTTTGGAATTGCCATTGCGGGCTTATCATCGCCTGTCCGAGCTTGGCGATGTGCCGTCCCGACGTCGTTATGGCGAGATTTTGCTGCATGGTTTAGGTGTTCCTTCGGAACGGGAATCCGGTTATATTTGGCTTGATCGTGCGGCAAGGATCGGTGATGTGCAATCATGCTACTCATTGGGTCGGGAGTTGATAACCGACAGCGAGCATTTGGAGTATGGTGTTGAACTGTTGTACAAGGCCTCTTCTGGCGGTCACGCCGAAGCGATGTTCTTGCTTGGCGATTGCCTGCTGAACGGAGTTGGGTGCGAGGCGAGTGCTGCGGATGCTTTCAAGGCGTACAAACGTTCAGCCTCGGCCGGCAGCATGTCAGGGCTGTGCGCTTTGGGACGTTGCTATGAGTCTGGAATCGGCTGCACTGAGGATTCGGAGCGTGCGGCGGAATGCTATCGCAAGGCGGCAGATGGTGGGAATCCACGAGCGAAGATATGCCTTCAGAGATATGAGTTCGTTTTGCCTGGCGCTGGCGTCTCTGAATTGGACAATTATGCGCTTGATGAATTGGGGTTGGAGATGATTTGGTGCCGCCCAGGCGAATTTCAGATGGGTAGCCCGAAGGGCTGGCCGGTGGTCGGCGGTGCCGAGAAGGGGCGTTCGGAGACGGAAGTCCAGCATTTGGTCTCCTTGAGCAATGGATTCTGGTTGTGCAAGTACCCGTTGCACCAATCGGCGTTTGCCCAACTGGCTTCCAAATGCGGTTTGCCCTGCCATCCCAGTCGATTCCGGGGCGGTCGCCATCCCGTCGAGAACGTCAATTGGGATGAAGCCGTGGCGTGGTGCAAGGCGTTGACCCGCCGTGAACGCCATGCAGGACGGCTTCCCGATGGATATGTCTATAGGTTGCCTACCGAGGCCGAGTGGGAATATGCCTGCCGCGCAGGAACAGAAACCGCATTCAATGATGGTACGAACCTGGAGGCGGAAGAAAGGGCTTGCCCGAACTTGGCGGCATTGGGATGGTATGGCGACAACAGCAATGGCGCTACTCATCCCGTTGGGTTGATGAAGCCGAATGCCTGGGGATTCTACGATATGCATGGCAATGTATGGGAATGGTGCCATGACAAGTTCGGAGAGTATCCTAAGGGCAGCAAGAAAGTCGTTGATCCTATTGGTCCGGAGACGGGGTCGCGCCGCGTTCGTCGCGGTGGCGCCTGGAACGAGCCTGCGAAGAATTGCCGTTCGGCGTGCAGGAATTTCGTGACCCCCACGTTGCATCGGGACTACATAGGTTTTCGTTTGGCATTAGGACCAGTTTTGCAGGTCGAGGATTAAATCATAAGCAAGAGGAGTTGAATTGATGAAGAAGTTGATTGTAATGATGCTGATGTGCAGTGTTGTATCCCTGTTTTCGCAGATCATCGCCTTGCAGGGCGGCGAAAGTTTTGCCTTGGCGGCGTTGCCTGTCCAACTTCAAGTAGCGATGAACCAAGGCGAGAACAAAACTCTGACCCTGGAGGAAAATCTCTTGAGCGGATATTTGTGGACGGCACGGTTGTCAAATCCTGCTCTCCAAGTGATCATGACCCACCAACTGCAGGAAACGACCGGTGGTGCTCCCACAATGGTCGGCGCGATGACCGCGCAAATCATCGGCAATGTCCCTGGCGAAACAATCGTTGATTTCGTGTTGTGCCGTGCCGGCGACAAGGAATCCGCCCCTCAAGCAACGATTCGTTGCCAAGTATTGGTCGCCGGTACTGCCATTGTCGCTCCCCAGCCGATACTTGTCACGCCTACTGTTCCCCAGCCTGTGGTTGTCGCTCCCGCCCCCGCTCCCCAGCCTGTTCCCCAGCAGCCCATTGTTGTCGCACCCGAAGCCCAGCCTGTGGTTGTCACTCCCCCCGCCCAGCCTGCTGTGGTTGTTGCCCCGCTGCCGCCACCGCCTCCCCGTCCGATGGAACTGGAGCACGAGTATTTCTATTCGTTGGAAGGTTTGCCGAACGATTGCTTTGTCAGGGTTCGTCGCGATGGTGGCGAGATCAAGTTCTACCTGGAAAGCAAGGCACGCGATGGCTACGAATGGCATGCGCTGTACGATGACGACAAGCTCTATGTCCAGATTGACAACGAGTACGATGAAAAGGTATATCTCCACGGACACAAGAACAAGCGTTCGATGAGATGCACCGAAATCGAGATCACGGGACGCGACCGCTACCAAGGACGAGTCATTCTGGAATACCGTCGAGTCAGACGAGGAAAAGCAGAACGACCGATTAAGGTCGTCAATGTGATGGTTAACGTCAGGTAAGAGAAGATCCAAGAAAATTCTGACCATGCAGTAGGGGCGAAAAATCTTTCGCCCCTATTTTTTTGCGGGGAAGGGTGGAATCCTCCAACTTAAAACAGGGAAAACTTGATTTTAGTAATATAACATGCTATTTTTTATTTTTACTGAAAAGGGGGATAATATATGCAGTCATCAAGAAAAGATGAGAGGATTGAAAAGATTTTTCCGGATTATTTTAATAGGTTTGTGTTGCCCGAAGGAGCAAGAGAAGAGTGTATACCAGTTTACAGGGCTTGCAAAAGCGGAAAATGTGATAGGGAGTCGTTTTTACCTACTTTTGAAGAAAATAATTTTTTGAAAATCCCAACCATGTTAGGTGGCTTGCTTTTACAAATTCCGATATACGTCCTCCATATCTCATCGCCAAAGGCTTGACTGATTCGAAGCATGGTTTGGTTCAACGGACAAAAGAAAGAAAAGCAAAAAGTAAATCTCATGTGGATTGGTGGCTTTATCAGGATGCAAGACCATATGAAGAATTTACAATGATAGAAGATTTTAAAGATTATTTAGAAAACTATAAGAAGAAAAAAGATGAAAACCAATGAATTTATAAATATTAATGGCTTAACCCTATATTATGATCGAATATTATTCGAATCATATTGGCCAATTATATTTTCCTGTAAAAGTGATGTTGATGAGCATTACATTTGTGTGTGCTGTCAAAATAACAATAGCGGGATTAAATGGCTGGTCGGAAAGACTGATGTAAACAATATTATTAGTCTTTTAGAAGGCGATATTAGTCTTCGCGATTTATTGTTGAAACATACCGAAACAAAAATATCTATTGATTATAAAGAAGGTAAATTTAGTTTAGCTTATAACAATGATGATTGGAATGATGGCAGTATTTATCTTCCTAAAATAGATTCCTATATGGATGCTGACCCTGGAGAGTTTGATGAGGATATTTCGTATTACAAGAAGGAAAGGATACAATATAAGCCGAAGTTCACGAGAGAGCCTATCGTAGAACTGTTGGATAATGTAGAACAATTGGCCAACAAGGACTCGGTAAAACCGATGGACTATACAGAACTCTATCATCATATTGATTTTCATATTTCAACTGAAATAAAGAAGGAGTTAATTGATAGAGCAATCACAAGAATGATAAGGGATGAGATTTGCATAGGGCTAGATGAAGTTTCTATGAAAGGGAATGAAATCTATTTAAAAGCTAGATGATGATGCTTGCGGCAATTCTTTTAAGGTGGCATCATAGAGGGGATTATTATGGGGAATTATAATAGCGTTTTAAAAATGCAGGAAATCGTCTTTGATAAAATTGAGTTTAATAGAAAAGGCTTTAAGACTGACAGCGAATTAAGCTATCGATTGAAAATTTTGATAGGGAATACCGAAGACGAAAAATATAAAGTTACCTTGGTTATAAATGGAATTAAGGAAAAAGAATATGAATTTGAAATTAGCCTTTCTGGCTTTTTCATTTTAGAAAATGCCGAAGATTTGCCTGATGACTTAAAACAAAGTCTCATTAAGAAGAATACGGTGGCAATTATGATGCCCTATTTGAGAAGTCAAATTTCATTGTTAACCGCACAACCAGGCACGGAAAGCGTTGTTTTACCGGTATTTAATGTTAACAAGATGATAAAAGACTAATTTAGGGGCTAGGGGTTAAAAATCTTTCGCCCCTATTTTTTTTGCGGGGGGAACCTACAATCCAACTCAAGAGGCTAAAAACGGCACAACCCTAGTCGGACGGGGTCGGACGGGGACGGACGGGGTCGGACGGGGACGGGCGGGGTCGGACGGTCAGTCCGGCCTACGTTATTGTGTCAGGCGAGAAAGAATAACACTCTGTAGGAATAATATATTGCCAGTGTCCTTCGAGGTCTGTATCAATTTTATCAACCATATAATTCTTAACATTCAGGCCTTTTGGAATCATCGTTCTTTCGTTAACAATGATTTCATCGAACAATGTTTTTTCATCGAACAATATATTTCCCATATAGGCAGAAGAAAGGTTGCATCCTCCACAAAGAACGCAGCCTCGGAAATCTGCTTTATGGAAAAAAGAATGATTCATTTGAGTGTTTTCAATTGTTGAGTTTTTAAATGATGAATGAGAGAAATCAGCGAAAGACATTGTGCAATGTTCGATTGCAAGATTCTCGAAATGGCTATTTGCGATTACTGACTCATGAAAATTCAATTGATACAATTTATCTGTTGCAAATACCTTGTTCCGTTCAATTATTCTAGGTGATTTTTCTGTATTATTGGGTTCTTTTCGCATCCCATGCTGTTCTTGGGAAAAACCTATTGGGAACAAGCAGTTTTCATCATATAATAAGCCATTGAAATTTGTTTTCTTGTCATAAACAATCCCTGTCAAGTCGCATCCTCGTATAATTGTGTTGCCGCCGAGGTTATCGAAGGAGAAATTGCATCCACGAAAATCCGCACAATGAAATATCGTATCATTGATAATTCCGGTGCGCAGGTCCGCATCGCAAAATGATGCATATGAGAAATTGCTGGAATCGATATGGGCCCAGTATAAATCTGCTTTTGTAAAATCAGCATAATTTGCAACTGTCCCTATGAAGCAAGCTCCCTCGAGGTTCCTAAAGGAAAAATCTGCGTTTGGTATAATCAAGCGATCATAGACCTTTAGCTCATCCTTGTGGCAAGCATCCAGCGTTGCAAGAGTATGCTTGGCATGACAATCAATAATTTTCCGGTGTTGTGCAGTGCGTTTACTTGTCATGGTCAGATTTGCTAATGAGTTTTAGTGCTAGGCGGTGAGGACATTAATCCCGTATCGTGGAGTACGCTGGTGTGCAGCAAGGGCGAAAGGTTATTCGGCCGTACAGGCGTTGCCTTGTGCTGATAGGTCATGGGGCTGAATGTCCTATCATGGCCATGCCCTTCCTTTTTCAGGGTCTCGGTCATTGCTCCTTTGGATGAGTTTTTGGAACAGGCCTGGAAAGTAGGACTTCATCAAATGCTCCAAATATACTGTGCAATTTCCAGGTTGAGCCTGATGAAGTGGGCTGAGAGGCATTTCTGCCTTCCCAAAATTTTCTTGCAAGCCGAGCATCTTCCAATGAAATCCAAAGATATTTAACGTCTGGTGCCGTATGTATTTTATAGTAGTAGTAACCAGGCGATAAGCAATTGAAAACAAGTGCTGAACCATTATCCCCATAGCTATAAAAATCATCATTCCCCAATGGCGGATTGTCCATGACATAGAAATAACTTAAAGCATAATCATTTGCTTCATGCTGCCAAAGTGGAATGTAAATTAGTTGGCTTTCTTTGGTGAAAAGCAATATTGCATGTCTATCGCGACCGATTCCAATTTTCCAAGCCACACTTACCAATCCAAGATATCCTGTTGTTCCAAGGCGTGCTTTGTCGTATGGATAGCTTAGGATTTGGGCATCTCCAGCCTTTAAGCCTTTCTTGTTTTCATAATCATATATGCATATTAGGAGGACATCCTCTTTTTCATCAGGTGGAAGGTATGGCTTGTAACCGGCTGGAACAGGCCAAAAATTGATTCCGGCTTTTGGCACGCATCCAGTTGCAATAATTGTGCACAGGAGCACCGGAAGCAACATCAGGAAATATCTGGATGACAAATCCTTTATCATTCTTTTCTCTGGGTTTCATCAAATATGCTATAAAGTCTCCAGGAGACTTCTTCGGCGCTGGCGGATGATATTTTTTTGAAAAAGGACATTGCATAGTTTCTTGCGCTTTCAGATTCCCAGTGAATATCCATTTGGGCATACTTGCTTTTCAATAGAGGGAAATCCCAGACCAGCGCATGATGCTTGCTTAGCTTCAATGTTGAATTGTCCTGGCTTGATTCCTGGTCGAACCAGAAGACAATGTCGGATTTTTCCATGTAGGCCGCATATCCTCTAGTATTTTGCCATTGCATGACATTGCTAGTTATGGAAAAATGGTCTGCTGGAATGAAGAGGACCATGTTGTTTTGGCTGAATGCCATATAGCCTATAAAATATTCTGACCACCCTGAATCTCTATAGGCTCTGTTCCTGGACTTGACTATTACCTTGTAGTCGATCTGCTCGTATTCCTTTTCGATTGCCTCATAATAGGGTTCTTGCAAGGTAACCGGGTTCTGAAGATAGATTTTACCCTTTGAGCATATCAGTTTCAATAACATGACATCCCCTGACATAGTGGGTCTCAGAAAAAATCTTATGTCGTCGAAATTATAATAGGCATAAGAATATGAAACGATTGCCAATAAGCAGATTATGCTAAATTTGATGGTTGACTTTTTGCGCATGTCGTGAGCAATTGCGATTAAGGCTTCTGTCCTCGGCGGCTTCCCCTTAAATGAGAAGTGACGGTTGCTTTACTGTTCCGACAGGGGATGCGTCCCATGCTTAAATCTAGTATGTCAATTGGCGGGGTGCAAGTCCCGTAGCGGCATCTTTGGCCGCCATGTTACGCTAGGCCGGGGCTAGTCAATAGGTGCCGTCACTACATGGATCTATTGTTGAATGGGATTTTTGTGACTTTTTGGGTATATTACTAAGATTGATTCAAGGTTGTTTCATATCAAGATTTGGCAGGGGAATTTTCTATGAGAACGATCGTTTGCTTGATATCGTTTGCGATATTGGCGTTTGGTCAATTGAATCCGTTATCAATGGAACCTAATTCGTGGGATTTAAGGGATTCTCATCCGTTGGCTGGATACGAATTCAAGGATGATGTTGTTCGGACGGCAAGCGGACGCGCTGAAATTGGATACGGAGACGCCTTGTTTTCTGACGATTGTGAGATCGAGGCGGTGGTCACCCTGCGAGGTCGCAGCGGTGGCTTGAGCAGTAGCAAGGGTTGGGCGTTGGGCGGTGTGAAGTTGGAGTCGACAGGGGGCAACTACTGGCATCTGGCATTGTCGGAATCCCCTTCTGGCAGCCATCATATCGAGATGCATCAAATGCATGAAGGTCGCTGGACCTTTACAGGGAACATCGATCTCATCCATTGGCAGGATGGCCGCTTTGCTTGGGAGTACGGCACCGGGTATCGGTTGAACCTGAAGCTGAAGAATGGCGAAATCATCGGAACCGTGACGTCGTTGGATGGTCAGCAAATCTACAAGCGGCATGCGAAATTCAAGGAGGGGGTTCCGGAATATCTCGTCCGTCCGGCGTTGACGTCCACAAAGATGGAAGCCGAGTACCGGGAACTGAAGGGACGATGGATCCCTGGAAATAGCCGGACAGAAAAAGCGCCCGCCAAGCTCATCGAGGCAAAAAACTATGAAAGCGATAACTTCGTGCCAACCGTGCAGGGAAAGGCAACGGGATTTTTCCATTTGACGAAGACGGCAGATGGCAAGGACTGGATGATTGATCCATTGGGGCGGGGATTCGTCGTCCTGGGGTGCGGATCCGTCAACTACATGGGACCCGAATGCGAAAAGCTGGGTTGCCATCCGTACAAGGTCAATAACGACAAGCAATATGCCAGCCGTGACGCATGGGGGGAAGAGGTGTCGAATCGGCTCAAGGCTTGGGGCTTCAACTTTGTTGGCGGTGGCGATCCCGAAGTCATACAGCGAGGCTTCGCCTATGCTCGTTTTATAAATATCGGCGGCGCCATGGCTTCCTATGGAGACGAGTTTGACATTACGCCCAATAATAACGCGCCGTGCACCGCATTCCCAAACGTGTTCCATCCACGCTTCCGGGATTGGTGCGAATATCGAGCAAGACTAGTTTGCGAACCGTATGTCAATGATTCCTGGTTGGTTGGCTATTTCATCGACAATGAACTTGCATGGTGGGGACGCGGCAAGCCGGCAACAGGCCTGTTCAATGCGGTGATGCAAAAGAATGCCAAGCATACCGCCAAGCTGGCGTTGCGGGATTTCCTCAAACGTCGAGTCGCCGATAATATCGCTGATTTCAATCGCCTGTGGAAAACCGAGTTGAAAGATTTCGATGGAATCTTAGATTTGGCCGAGTTGCCTGAAGAAACTGCTGAGCAGGTGCAGGCGAAGGTGGATTTCCTGGCCTTGATCGCTGACATCTACTTTGGCGAGAGCCAGCGTGCCTTCAGGCTGGTTGACAAGAACCACTTGCTGATGGGATGCCGATTCGCGGGCATTGGGAATACCCATGACGTGGTTTGGCAGACCATTGGCAAATACAATGACTGCATCACCATCAATATGTACGGCTCGGTCGATTTGGATGCAGGCACGGCCCATACATCCTTGAGGGAGTATGGCAAGCCATTGACGGTGGCTTTCGAGGAGGTCCATGAGAAAGTTGGCCTGCCGATCATCATGACAGAATGGTCGTTCCCCGCCTTGGACAGCGGGTTGCCGTGCACCAAGGGGGCAGGGCAGAGATTCCAGACGCAAAGGGAACGGACAATCGCTTCTGAAATCTATGCCAGGACAATCTTGTCGATGCCCTTTATGGTTGGCTATGTCTATTTCAAATGGGTCGATCAACCGGCTTTGGGCGTGCGCTCAACGGCTCCCGAGGACTCGAACTACGGCTTGGTCACCATCGACAACAAGCCCTATACGGAACTGACCTCGATGTTTGCTCGTTTGCATAGGGAAGTCAAGACGCTCCGGGATGCGAAGCCACCGGCGGCCAAAGAGCGACCCGATCGGTCGGTCGGCAGCTTTTTGCCCCGGCATTCCGTGCCTGTTGCAAAGCTTGGCAAGGGTGAAAATGGCTTGTGGCATCGTCGGAATGCGGACGGGACGGTCGAAGGCGGCAATGGTCGGTTGACGATCAGGAGCCAGGCTAACAGCGGCTTTCTGGATGTGTTGCTTGACGGCAATAAGCTGGCTCGCTTCAATGTGATGCTCAACTACATGGCCGACGATGGCATAAAGCAAGTCTATTCTGACGCAACTCGTGTGCTATCGGCCCAATGCGGCGCCGATGGCGAGCGTTTGCTGATGGAATTCCACGTTGAGAAGCGTGGCGCATCGGTGGAACTGGCAAGCGACTTGACGTCCTTCGAGGTGAAGTATCGGTTGACGATCGTACCCAATGCCGATTGGTTTTGCTCCGAAATCCTTGAGGCGAAGAATACGAGCGAGAAGACGATGGTACTCCGTGGCCTGTTCTTCCGCTTGTTCCCAGGGTTCGAATCGGAACCGCTGGCACTGAAAAACAATGTGCCCAACCTGTGGGGAGCACCCTTGATCCAAGCCTGGATGGCGAAGGATGGAAAAGCCTACGTCGGTGTATGCGCTAGGCAATGGATGCAGATTCGAAGCCGATATTGGATTGATAAGAACAATGGCAAGCACCCTGATTCGTTCAGAAAACTTGAGGAACCTGTGCCGGAAAATTCCATATACGTGCCGCAAAAGAGATTCTACTTGTTCAATTATCTGGGGACAGGAACCGATGTCGAAAATCATGTGGCGCAAATCCTCAAGTGGGATGCCGATTGACTTTTGCATGGCGTTTTTGGGGGAACCACGAATGGACTCAAATAAACACCAATTATTTTTGATATCGATGGCATTGACATCGTTTGTGTACGGGGTGATGACCTGAGGGGATGTTTAGCCCAACTTCCCAGGCTTGGGGATAACCCTAAAAAAGCAGTTGAAGCTGGATTTTATTCCTAATTAATTGATTGTCAAGTGGTTAAAAAGTTTATTTATTTCACCATGTTGGTGAATTGAAATGCGTCGGTCTTCTGTAGCGCCTTTACAAGGCGCCCTGCATGGGGGCATCCTATCCCCGGGCTGAAGCCCGGGGTTAAGCATGGTCAGGCGCCTACGGCGCAAAGTCTTTGGCGCGGACCAGCCGTCTGCAATCCGCACAAGCGGGACATGGCCAGACACGGACGATAGTTCGGACTTGTTGGCGTTATATGGCATCAAAAGTTTTTTTAGGATTATTTATACTAGATTCGTTTTTTCTTTGTTTCAGTTTTCATCCCTAATTCGAGGTGCAATATGATTCATTGGCGTTTTCTTCGTTGCTGCTTGTTTCTTGCCGTTTGTTTCGGTGGTCTGGTCTTTGCGCAGGAGAGCTACCGTGATACCTGGTTCCCCTTTGTCATTACCGACGTTGCGGACGAGGAGACGGCCGGCACGCCCATTGATCTGTCCTACCTCAATCCCCGCCCCGCCGGCGCAAATGGCTATTTGCGGGTTGACGGCGAACGCATCGTTGACGGTCGCGGCCAGGTCGTGCGACTCTACGGCAGCAACATCTGCGATTATCATCCGATGCCGCCAAAGGAGGACGCGCCACGGGTCGCCCGTCGCCTGAAGCAATTCGGCATCAACTTCATCCGCCTGCATTACTTTGATTTTGCCAAGGCGCCTGCGGGCATTCTCAATGCGGACATGCAGACGCTTAACCCCGAGAAGCTCGACCAATTCGATTGGCTCATCGCCAACTTGAAGGAAAATGGCATTTACGTTGATATCAACCTGCATGTGTGCCGCCCCTATCCAAATATGCCCGAGGGCATACATCAGTTCGGCAAGAGTATTGACTTCATCCATCAACCCTACATCGAGTCGCAAAAGCGCTATGCGCGTGACCTTATCGGTCATCGCAATCCCTACACTGGCATGACCTACGCAGAAGATCCGGCGATTGCCCTTATCGAAATCAACAACGAGAATACGGTGTTTTCCATCTGGACGCGATTGGCGACGTTGCCGGAGGAATTCAGCAAGCCGATCCAAGAACGCTGGAACAGATGGCTCGTCAAAAAATACGGTACGAGCGACAAACTTCGCCAGGCATGGAATAGCGAGACTGTCGGCGAACGCGGTCCCGAATTGCTGGGCAATGGCGATTTCAGCAAGGGCACCGACATCTGGCACTTTGAACACGTCAAGCCCGGCGAGGCGACGGCGACGGTCGTTGAGGACGCCAAATTGGGTCGTTACCTGCATTGGACGGTGACCAAGCGGGGCAATGCCGACTGGCATTTGCAGTTCTACAACAGCAACCTGCCTGTGGAACATGGCAAGAGGTATGCTTTGACTTTCAAGGCACGTTGTCCAGACCCCACGCCAAAAAATCTCGCCATTCGCCTTATGATGCAACGCAATCCGTGGCAGAACGCCGGCGGCAGCGCTACCTACCTGGTCGGCAACACCTGGCGCGAATACAGCTTCAACACCATCATTGACAATCCCGACGCGATTCCCCTCCGCCTGAATTTCTCCGCCAACAACCAGCTGGCGACTTTCGAGATCGCCGACGTGTCGCTGCGCGAGGGAGTTTATGCCGTCAAAGGTCTGTATGCCGGCGAGACCCTTGAAGAAGCCAATGTGCCGCTGGTCGCCGATAGTGCCTGCCAGCCTCGTACGCTTGATTTTCTCTTGTTTCTTATCGATGCTGAAGGCGAGTACGTCCAGGCCATGCGGCGGGTGCTCAAGGATGAGCTTGGTTACCAGGGCATGGTTCTCTGCACCCAGGCCAGCTACGGCGGCTTGGCGGGCTATCTGCGTGAAAGCCGACATAGCGATCTGATCGACATGCACTGCTATCCCTGCCATCCGTCTGTTACCGCCGATGAACAGGGGCGTCGCATCCTCCGCATTCGAAACGAGTCGATGATTGCCAAGGCCTTCGGCAGCCTGGAGGGCACCGCGCTTTGGCGGGTGCCGGGCATGCCCTTCGTGATGACGGAGTTCGACATCAATCCGCCCAACGATCATGCGTCGGAGAACTTTCCGCTGCTGGCGCTGTTGGCGGCCTACCAGGGCTGGGCGGGTTTCGCCGAATACTCCTGGTACAACTTCCAGGAGAACAAGCACGGACACAGCCGCATTCGTAGCCACTTCGCCACTACTGGCCATGCCGGTCAGATGGCTTTCGTGCCCGCCATGGCCTTGCTTTTCCGCCAAGGGCTGGTCAAGGAAGCGAAGGAGCCGCTCCAACTGCGCTGGACGGATGCTGAACTGGCTGGACCTTTCATCTCCAATTCATGGTATGGCGTGGGGCAAATCTTCGGGCGTCTCAGGGGCGATCGTTCCGATGTTTGGCGTCGCAGGGTCAGCAGTCGCCTTGTGGCAGGCTCTGGAGAAAGCAGCATCGTCGGCAGCAGTGGTCAAGATGCATCGCACATTGTCAGCGACACGGGGGAGATTCTCTTTGATCGGCGCAACGATGGCGAGGAATACCTGCAGGTCAATGCACCTGCAGCGCGTCTGCTTATCGGCTATGTCGGCGGGCGTGATTTCACCCTTGGCGATGTCGCCTTGAGCGTCAAGGCCGGTACGTACCGCAACTACGCCAATATTGCATTGGTTGCCTTGGACGAAAAGCCCATCTCCGAATCCCGGCGCGTGTTGCTTACTGCCGTGGCCCGCGTTGAAAACAAGTATCAGCAATGGGATGAAAATCGCACGACCATCGGTCCCAAATGGAGCGATGGTCCAACCATGGTCGAACCCGTGCCGCTGACGATTACCCTTCCTGGCGGCGGCTGGCGCGCCAGGCCCCTCAGCGGCAAGGGGCAAGTCATGGCGACGGTGCCCATGCAGGGCAGTACCCTCAGCAGCGCCCCCGAACACCAAACGGTCTGGTACCTCTTTGAAAGAAACCAGTAGGGGCGAAAAATCTTTCGCCCAACGTGGGCTTATTCCCAGTAGTTGATCTTTCCTGGGGTCAGTGCTGGGAGGGTCTTTGCCTTTGCCCTGTCGATCACGTCTTGTTTTTCGACGAATGATTTTGTCGAGAGTTCGACGCTTGTATTTTCCGGGAGTTTTATTCCTGCTTCTTCGAGCCATTTTTTTGCTCTGTTGAGCAGGGCTTCCTGGCACGTTTGCGGCGAGTCTTCTCCTGTCTTGTTTTTGACTGGTGCGAATTGTTCGTCTCTATCCGTCTCCAGGATCAGCGGATTGTTTGCGAGGGGGAGTGCATCGAAGAGGAAGAATTCCAATTTGATGGCATTGGGTTGTTGCGGGTTGATTTGGTTTGCGTTGCCGTCGATGTGCGGGACTTTTTTGAGTGCCTTATGTGGCTTGAAGTCGAGTTTTCCGGAAGTAATTCTTTCGATGAATGCTGTTTTGAGTACGTGCATCGCCGGTGATCCTGCCCTGAAGGCGAGTCGTCCCGAGCAATCGGTTTGCTTTGCGAGCGCTTCGGGCATGTCGGAGTATTCCACGATGATCAGCTTATTGTCTAGGATGCAGAAGTGTCCGAGTTTTTCTGCGTAGTCTCGCTTAATCAGTGCGCGGGAGGACATATCCGATTCTGTGAGGTGGTGCATTCCGATGAAGAGCGGGTCCATGACCATGATCAGCGGGTTGTCCACCTGCCAATATGAGAGATGGGCGATATTGTTTTTTATCATGTCGTCAAGTGCGCCTGAGGCTTTCAGCGCCTCGAAGGATCCCCCGTGTCCGTTGGGCGAGAGTGCGAGGGAGTCCTTGGCTTCCAGGAGCGCCTTTCCGTCAAGTCCGAAGGCCGGCAGTGTAGCCTGCGTGAAGAGCTTGACTTGTTTTTCATCGAGTCCGAAGTAGTTGTTTTCCGCAAAGAATTCCCTGGTTTGCACGTCATTGATTTTTGACGTCATAATGTACCATTTGATCTTGCAGCCGTACTTGTTTTGGTTGCAGATAATCGATTCCGCGAAGATTTGGAAGAGCGATTTGTTTTTTGCGGGCGAGACTTTGAATGTTCCCTTTGGTCCGTCGTAGCCGAGTCTTGTGCCTTGTCCGCCTGCGACTGTAAAGGCGGCGACTTTTCCGTCTTTCAGGAGTTTTACGCCTTTTTTCCTCGCCTTGTCATAGAATTCGATGTCTTTATTTGTTTCAGGGACGAGGGGGTAGTAGGGCGCAGGTTTGAGTTTGTCGAAGGGGATTGAGGTTGCTTCGTCCTTGATTGCATCGAGTGCCCATTGGGTAACAGTCGGCCAATCGATTTCCCTGATTTGCGTTTCGAGCTGTTTTTTCTGGTCCTTTGAGAGTTCGTCCCAGAATTGGAGGATATGCTCTTGTTTGACTGGCTTGAGGATGTCGATCAGTTCTTGTTTTTTCGTCATAGTTTGTCCTCTCTGAGCTTATATGTTACCTTGGATTTTCCAGAGTTCGAGCGTCGTAGGATTTGGGTGCGGTCCTGGCCTTGGCCTGTCTCGATTTGACGGCAGTGTTTCCCATCGAAGCAGGTAATGGGTGTTTGAGTCCTCGTGGAAGCAGCCTCTTGTCATGCGTCGCAGGTCTTTATGGTCTCCCTTGATCCGGCTCCATTCCGGCGGGAGCTTGTCTTTTTGCGGCGGCTTGATTTTTTCTATTGGCTTGAGCGTATTCTGGTCGAGTTTCCAGGTTTCTGATTTCCATCCTGAGAATGTGACTCTTTGTTGGAGCGCCTTGTCCTCCGTCGTTGTGACTGACGAGCCGCGTGCGACGCATGGGACTGATCCACCGCCTGTGAAATCCCATCGCCTGTCCCAGTTTGTAGATGGGACGCGGTTCCATTTGTTGTTTTCCCAGCGGGCATTGTAGATTTGGCTGAATCCATTTTCGTCATACATGTGGTAGGTAATGACGGGTTGGCTGTTGTTGTCGAATCCGATTGTGATTCCCATGTTGATCAGTCCGCTTTTCGAGCGTTCCGAGGGTTGCACAATCAGTCCTTCTGTCTTGAGCGTGATTGGCAGGTCGACTTTCGTTCCGGCTACGGTTTCCCAATTCCTGAGGTCTTTTGACCTCATGTATGAGAGGTTGTGGTTCGTATCGCAGCTTGGAGTATCTCTCCAGACCCATGCGAGATGGAACCAGCCATCCGGTCCGAGCAGGGGGCCGGCGAAGTAGGCGTTCATGTCCCCTTGCCCATCGGAGAGCGGCTTGTCCAGCAGGCGCGACCAAGTTTTGGTCTCCAGGTCATAGACATTGTAGATTTCGTTTCCGTTGCCTGAACTCCCGTCCCGGTAGTGGAAGATCAGCTCATTGCTTGGCCCCCTCATGAATTGTGGGTAGGTGCACCTGTCTTCCAGGTTTCCTATCATGGCGGGGACCTGCGTGAGCGACTCGATGTCCATGGGCTTTTCCGAGCGGAAGTAGATCAGCTTGCAGCAGTGCATGTTTCCTGACAGGTGGATGTGGTCCTGGTCGTCGAAGGTGAACGTGATGTAGTTGTGCGAGTCCCAGCCCACGGAAGTGGGAAGCTTTTTGACGCTCCATTCTTGCTTGTCCAATGGCTTTGAAACAATCGTCATCTGGCGGTTGTCGTCATAGAAGGCGATGAAGATCGTGTCCTTGTGAATCTTGAAGTCAAATCCGACGGGATGCCCCGACCAGACCTTTGATATTGGCTCGATCGAGATGACTTTGGCAAGATTTTGTTGGGCGAATGTGTTCATGGCGAGTAGGGCAAGTAAGATGGTGAGTGTTTTCATAG
>JAGVUR010000063.1 GCA_019136135.1 Verrucomicrobiota bacterium | reverse complement strand
CAGGATGCCCCCCCGACCACCCAGGATGCCCCCCGACCACCCAGGATGCCCCCCGACCACCCAGGATGCCCCCCGACCACCCAGGATGCCTCCCGACCACCCAGGATACCTCCCGACACCACCCCGGGTGCCCCCTTATCGCCAAATCAGTTTGCTACGTTCTTGATTGTACCCACAGTCGGAATTAATTTACAGAAATTGGATTTCCATTTGAACTAGAAATAAGGAAAAAATTATGCGGAATCAAATTATCAGCGTGGCATTATTGTGTTGTTGTCTAGTCAGGGCTGATGTTGTCTTGGACGATTGCAAGATCGCTGTCTGGGGCGGATCCCATAAAAGCAACATCAAGTTGGAGGGCAATCGCTCCAGCGTCGGGTGGAAATGCGGCAAAGAAGGCTTCATCATGCACCGAACATGGGATAAACCTGTCAATGCCTCCAATTGCAATACACTGCAATTGGATCTGTTCGTCTCTGATCCAGATGCATACTACTCAATGGGACAAAACAGCCTCGAATTGACCTCCAGCGGGAAGTATGACGTCGAGGAAACAAGCATCGAACTCACCTCGCTCCAAGTCAGAAGAGGCTGGAACAAAATCCAAATCCCGCTCCACGGAGAATGCGACCTGGCAAGAATCAACTTCATGAGACTCTATGCACTCGGGCTAAAACACGGCAGTGAACTCGAAATCAGGCTCGCTAACATCAAGCTGATATTCGTTGACTACAACAAAAAGCTCCAGGAGAAATTAGCCCCTTACGTACTAGGGAAAGGCGACGGAAGCAACGCAATTCCAGAAGCAAAAGTAGATGGCAAGCCTACCGCATACAAACAATTGTCGCCTGCAAGCTATCCAAATCCAAACCAGACAGGACTTGTGAAAACCCTGTTTCCGACACTGATCCGAATCGTCGCACAGGCAAATGTCCTCGACTTTGGAGCAAAAGCCGATGGAATCCACGACGATACAGTCGCATTTCACAAGGCGATCGAAGCAGTCAAAAAGCTGGGTGGCGGTGCAATCTTCGTACCGGCAGGGCACTACAACCTCACACAAACCCTCACGCTCCCAGAAGGCGTCGGGCTTATCGGCGACCTCCAGGAAAAGACTGCCAATGGAACCGTACTCAAAATCATGCACGGGCAAGGCAAAACCGATCCACACGCGGCAGCATTCAGGATGTCGCATCAAAGTGCAGTCCAAAACGTCGCAATCTGGTATCCGCAACAAACCCTTGAAAACGGAAACGCAATCCCATTCCCTCCAGCTTTCACCCAAATCGGTTGCGAGAGCATTACCCTCAGAAACATCACAATCGTCAATGCATTCGATGGAATCAACCTCGCCACGATGAACAACAATTCGCTACAGCATATCAGGGATGTCTACGCAACATGCCTAAACATCGGATACAGGAATGATTGGAGCCTCGATATTGGACGTGTTGAAAATGTGCAGTTCACACCACAAATTTGGCTCAAGGCAGGACTCCCAGGAACCCCGGCGCAACAAAAACTTAGGCAATTCACCATCAGAAACTCAATCGGATTCATCTTTGAGCGAATTGACTGGACCTACCTCGCCGACTTGCTTGTCGAAGACGCCAAAATCGGTATCCTGACAAGAGAATCCCCGGCAGGAGTCTGCAATGGACACATCTACAACACTCGACTGATCAACTGCCATACATGCTTCAAAAGCCAACAACACGCGTGGATGATGCTGACCAAATGCGTCTTCATGGCGTGCGGAGACGATGGCGCAGCAGCGATCGAACTCCAACCTAACAGCACAGGCGACATGATGATTGCGTACTCAATTCTTAATTCCAAAGGCGCAAACGCAATCCGAAACCTCGGTTCAGCCAAACTCATCCTGGCAAATACTAACGTCAATTCTCAAGGGGGAACCACAATCGTTGACATCAATCACCCATACTCTCGATACGTCAACTCCAATGCCGTTGGAAAAACAAAAAACCTGAACCTTAAGCGATTTGCAGATACCGAAGCTCCACGCTTGCCAGAGCAACGACTCGCAAAACGACGCACCAAACTCCCCGACAACACAAACGTCCCATTCATTGACTTGAGCGCACAACCCTACAACGCAAAACCTGACGGGACGGACATCTCTGAACCATTGAAACAAGCACTGGATACACTCAGAACAACAGGAGGAATCCTTTACATCCCGCCAGGACGATACCAAGTCTCCAAACCAATCGACGTATGGCAAGGAATCGAACTCAGAGGAAGCGTCCCTTGGGCACAATCGCAACGGGGAACAATCCTCGAAACAGATCACGGACGAGATAACCCAAACGCAAAAGCACTCCTGACAATGCACCAGAAAGCAGGACTCATGGGAATCACAATCAGCTACCCACAACAAGATCCCGCGGCAATTCGACAATACGGCTACGCCATACGAGGAGTCGGACCACAAATCTACATCGTCGCATGCAGCCTCCCCTCCTGTAGCCGAGGAATCGATTTCGCAACAAATCGTTGTGACGAACACTACGTTGAGTATTTGTGGGCGATGCCGCTCGAAGTCAGCATCAATGTCGGCGGCAACAGTCAAAACGGTCTGATCCGTGATTGCCACATCACCCCGAATTGCTGGAGCAACAGAAAGAATCCCGATCATTGGAAGTTGGTTCATGCATGGATGATGAAGAATTGCTGTCCCTTCATCATCGGCAAGAGCAACAACCAGCTTTTGTACCATAACTTTACCTATGGTGGCTACGAAGGTTTCTCAATCCGCGACGGCGCACAAAACCTCGTCACGCTCTGCCAAGGCGCTGATGGCTGCAACTTCGCCGCCGCCTTCCATGGCAACTGCACCGCCCAGCTTGTCGACACGCAGTTGACCAACTTCGATTCCAGCGGCTCCTCCAAGCAACTCAATTACATCAAGACTTTTCCTTCCTTCACTGGCAAATTGGAATTCATAAACCTTTCTTGTTGGTGTGACACCCTCAACGCATTTTCACTCGATGGTCCCGGACATCTCAGCATCTACTCCGCCAGAATCGCTACCGCCGGCTTGCCGCTTTGCCATCTTAACGCAGGTTCCCTGGCAATCACAGCCTTAATCAACAACTCCAAGACGCTCGACTTCGTGGCAACCCCAACTGCCAAACGCCTCCGTCTCCGAGCCAATGTCTTCGCGTCAGGACTCAAACTCAACCCCACATTTCCCAAAAACATCCTCGACAAAGACTAATCTTTCCTCCGCCAAAACACGATGATGAAATATAAGAAACAGTGAAGCGAAACAGATTTTTTTGCATGGATTGAAATATTTTATCCGCGAGACGTGTATGATTATTGAAGCCAACAACGAACTACAAAAACAACTGAGGAAACCGATTGAATAATACCCCTTCTCTTGCTAAATTGTGTTTTCTATTCGAGTCGACAAGTCTTTCTTTTGGGATTTTGTTCATGAAACATCTGATATTTAGCATGCTGCTAGCCTGCTGCCTGCCCGTTTTTTGTCAGGAAGTAAATTCCATCCAAACAGAGATTGAGTCCGCCTTCAAACGGGGGGACAGTACGATTGAGCTGACTCAATCAACCTACGTGATTGACAAGCCGGTCGTGCTGGATACATGGCAAGATCGCGTGCTTGACGGTCGTGGTGCAAAAGTGATTGTGCGGAGCCACGGTTTTCGGAAGTCGCCTCATGCCTTTATCATCACCGGCAAAACACGTCGCTGCGGATTGAAGAACTTTGTCATTGAGTACGATCCCTTGCCGTTCACCCAAGGGGTCATTACAGAGATTTCCGGGCAGGACATCCACTTTAATTTGGATGTCGGTTATCCTGACTTGCCCGACTCGCCTGAAAAAAGCTGGTTCCATTCCCACGGATTCACCCAGGATGGATCCAGATGGCTTGATTGCCAGGACGATTTGTACGGGAAAGTGTACCGGGCCGGCGAACGAAGCGGACGCCTTCATTCGACTTCGACGCTCACAAACATCAAGGTTGGCGACAAAGTAGCATTGGATTGGCGCCACAAGTCAGCTGTTGCGATGAATGCCGGAACGGGAAGCCTCCATTTCGAGAACATCGTCATTCACTCGTCCCCCGGACCGGCATTTGTTTCGTACCACAGCGAGGGCGGCGACATCTACAGGAATTGCGTCATCGAGCGTGGTCCAAAACCGAAAGGTGCTACGGCGGAGCCGCTGCTTTCCGCCAATGCTGACGGAATTCACTACGGCTATGCACGAACTGGAATTACCATTGATTCCTGCGACTTTTCCTTCATGGGCGACGATAGCCTGAACCTGCATGGACCGCTTTTCGTAATTGCGGAAGTCGTTGACCCGTACAATTTCAGGTATGTTTCGCCAGGTTCAGGCAAGGTTTCGCACATTTTCCAACGTCTTGGCGGTGGCGAGACGATCCGGATCATGAACAATACCAACTATCAAATCCAAGGAAAATACACCTATGTTTCGTATAAGCACTTGGAAGGATTCCAGTACGATGACGAGGCAGGTCGATCCTTGATGCAGAGGATGAACGCGAATTGGGCTGGCGGCAAGCATACGGTTTTCCAAGTTATGGTCAAGGAGCCTTTGGTTGGAATCAAGACTGGCTTTGTCTTTGACATTCCCGAGGTCAACTGCCGTGGGTACAAGGTCGTCAACAGTCGTTTTCACGATCACCGTGCCCGTGGCTTGCGTGTGATGGCAAGTGACGGACTCATCGAGAACAACATATTCGAGCGAATCAAGGGACCGGCAATGACAATTATCGGGGAATATGCGCGTTGGGGCGAGGCGGGCTGGACAGAGAATGTGGTGATCAAAAACAATACGATCAGGCAATGCAACTTCTATATCGGAACGCAAGAAAGTGCGAACAAATACCATACTGCCGGAGCGCTTTGCGTCACAGTTCATTTGAAGGACTATGACGACATCGCCCCCGAGCACAAAAACATAAAGATCCTTGGGAATCTTATTGAAAACACGCAGTTTGCTGGAATCCTTATGCTAGGTGCCAAAGACAGCTCAATCATCGGGAATACGATCAAGTCTGCGTACCAAAGCGATTTCGGCCAAGGCGGTCCCTTTGCGAAATCTGCCGTGCCTGAACCGATACGGACCATCGGTTCGAAAAACATCATTCAGAAAGACAATACCATCAGTGAATAGTGGTCAAGCGTGAGATAGTTATGAACGAAGGTTTCAACTTGATTGTTAGCAATCGGCTTGAGGAGTTGGCCGCTGAATTATCGAGAATGCGGCTGGCCAACAGCAAGTATTTTCGGGCAACGAACAGCCTGTTCGAGCCGGAATCAATTACTGTTGCTACACGTGGAATGGGAATATGGCTTGAGCAGCAGCTTGTTAAGCGTGGCCACGTGGTGGCGAATTTGCAGTTCCCCTTCATTCGCGACACGATCGAGCGAATCCTTGTTGCCTACCTGGAAGCCTATCCTCCAGAGGAGGGAACCTATGCTCCAGAACTTTTTGCCGAGCAAGTTTTGGCATGGAGGATATTCGCCATTTTCCAAAACGAGGACGAGATTCCCGAGACGCTGAAAACATATATCGGTACGGGATCCTATAAGGAACTGAGGGCATTCCAATTGGCTCGCAAGCTGGCGAAGCTTTTCTACGATTACCAGTCCTTTATCCCGGAAAAGCTTTCCGATTTGAGCAGTGAATCTTCTGATTGGCAAGGCGAACTTTGGGAGAAGCTTTGTCGCGATTCCAACGGCAATATGCTTCTTTCCACTGCGGACGTCATGGTAAAGTTTCTCAGTCATCGTGGATCATTGGCTGGATTGACGCTTGCCCCAATCACGTTTTTCGGGATCAGCGCGATGCCAGAGAGATTCCTTCAAGTTCTCGAAAAAGCTTCTGAGGTAACTCGGGTCAACTTCTTCTACCTGGATCCATGCCGGGAGTATTGGGCCGATGAAACCAAGAAAAATTTCAAGTCGGTGGACGTCGATGAGCTTCAATACCATAACAGGCTTTTGGCGCATCTCGGCCAGCAAGGACGTCGTTTCTTCAAGGCGGTTACCTCATTGGACAAAATCCACGAACATGAGGTTCAAGTTGATGAGGAACCCAATACGCTGTTGAAAAAACTCCAGTCTGACATTTTTAGACTGGAGACGACCGCCTGGACACTCGAGGCAACCGACGACTCGCTGACGTTCCACTCCTGCATCGGCGACATGCGCCAAGTGGAAGCCCTCCACGATGCACTTTGCCACATTTTCAAGACAAACAAAGACGTGTCCTTGAACGACGTCATCGTGATGGCACCTGACATATCGAAGTTTGCACCCGCAATCAAGGCAGTATTCGACCAGGGGCCCTTCAAGAATAAATACGTGGTGACTGACAGGTCGTTGAAAAGCGCAAACTTGATGGCGGAAACCTTCTTGGAACTGCTTGAGTTGAAGCACACAAACCTAACCGTCACCCAAGTGGCGAAGATGCTGGATTCGCATCCCTTGAGGCTTCGGTTCGATATTGACGACGCCTGTGCCGCAATCATCAAGAACTGGCTTTTGAAGACAAATGTCAAGTGGCTGGAATGCACCGTGGAAACAGATGACCGGACATTTACGTGGGAACATGCGCTGGATCGACTGCTGCTGAATTTGGCGATGCCTCGCGAAGGCGACGAGACAGGACCTTCCTTCATGGGGTTGTCTCAGGTTGAGTTCCCTGTCAACGAGGAGACATTGCACGCACTATCCGCACTGATTCGTTTGATTGACGAATTGAAGGCATTCAAGGAGAAACTTAGTTCGGATTATACAGCTTCCGAATGGGTTCAGCTTCTGGGTGATGCACGACCGCAATTTTTCAAGCCGGATGGTTCGAGTACCGCTGACTACGGTTGCTTGGGCCAAACGATCCAGGAGTTTGGTGAACGTACCGATTTGGCGGGATTGTCCGATACGGTCATTTCATTTGAGGTTGTGAAGTCGTCAATCGAGGGTGCCCTGGAAATGGTCGCGCCAGGCGAGCCGTTCTTGAAGGGCAACATCACCTTTTGCTCGCTGCTTCCGATGCGCAGCATCCCTTGCCATACGATCGCAATTTTGGGCTTGCAGGAAGGCGATTTCCCAAGACAGGACGAAAACCTCAACTACAGCTTGATCGACTCTAAGGCGCTGAAGTACTACGACAGCTCCCACACCAGTGAAGATCGGTACTCGTTCCTGGAAGCGCTACTCGCCGCCAAGGAAAAACTCCTCATCTTCTACAATGGACATTCGGACACGACGCTGGAGGAACTGCTGCCGGCAACCCCGGTGGATGAACTGATCGATTACGTGCGTGACATCGCCGGAACCGATGCTGCAAACCAGCTTGTCAAGCAACATCGTCTCAATGCATTTGATCCAGTGAATTTCCAGCCATCTTCACAAGAGAAAGGTCCCTTGTTGCAGTTTTTTTCCTTTGATTCCGCAGCTGCCAGGCTGGCGAACAAGATTCAAGCAGGAACCAGGAAGGCCACGTTCCCGCCTTTGTATGATGGAATTCACAACTTGGACTCTGTCGAGTTCCCTTTTGAACTCGACGATGGCAAACTGACCATTGATATCAAGGATTTGGAAAGATTCCTAAAGTCTCCAACCGAGGCATTCCTTCAAGCGCAACTGAAGTTCCCAAGGGTAGAATGGGACAGAGGAACGCTATCAGCCACAGAACCTTTCGCCCTCTCTGCCTTGGATAGCGCCTTGCCGAGACGGCAAATCGCCGAAATGCAAGCCAAGGAAGAACCGTCAGGCACATTGGGGCTGATTAACTGCGACGAACCACCACCCAATGCCTTGGGAATGAAATATACGTCGATGAAAGCCAACGCCAAGCTTCCAATGGGGACACTGGGCAAAGCCGCATTCCATAACCTTCAATATGAAGCCAGAACTGAAGGAGATTTCCGTGATGCCTTCCATGCACAAGTGACTCAAGAAGAACCATTTGAGTTTACGTTGGATCTGGGAGAAATCAACTGTGAATTGGATGTATTCCTGGAAAAATATCTCAGTGTCGCAACAGGCATCGAGATTCCTGAAAACAAAGACGTCAAGAAAATCAACGTAACTCTGACAGGTATGTTCAAGGCAGTTCCTGATGCCAACGGAAACCCCATTGGCATCTATGATACGCCATTAGCGTCAACCCTAACCCACCATCTTATTGGTCCCTACCTCAAGCATCTGATGATCTGTGCCAAAAAGCCAGATGACAATCAATGCATCACCTCCAAGGTCTTGGGCAAAGAAATGAAAGAGCATCAATTCGATGATTTCAAAAGCAACGAGGCTTCGGAGCAGTTGAAAAAAATCGTCCAACTCTACTTGGCTGGGCACATTCGCCCACTGCCTTTGTTCAAGACAGCTTCTCCCATCAAGGATATAAGAAAACTGTCCGACGACATTCAGGACGACCCAAGAATCAAAATGCTCTATGGCTGGGAATCGAAAGATGACCTGGATGATAAATGGGAGACTGCATTCGAGGAGTTCGCAACATTCGCGTACATGGGAAACGGAATCATAGAGAAACAAGAGAAAAAGTCATGAGCGAGATGCAACTCAATACCTATAATGTTGATTTAAACCAGAATTTCCTCATTGAAGCTGGTGCCGGAACCGGGAAAACGTACAGCATCCAGGTTTTGTACTTGAGGAAATTGTTGTCAGGCGTTCCCGTGGACAAGATCCTGGTGGTTACCTTCACTAATTTGGCCACATCCGAATTGCGGTCACGGCTACGGACAATCCTTCAAAATGCCGTCGCAATCGCCGATGGCAAAGAGGCTTCACTAAACGAGAAGGATTTGGAGCAACTTGAGCCATTGATTGAGAGCATCAAGGCAAATGTCGATAACCTCAGGAATGCGCTGAGGGATTTTGACCAGGCGCCGATTTCGACCATCCATGGATTCTGCTCCAGGATGCTACGAGAAAATGCCTTCGAGTCCAATCAGCTCTACGGCGCAAAACTCAAGCCGAACACGAATGACATCATCGGAAAGGCAACCGTCGAATTCTGGCGAAGCCAAGCCTATCTTGCGGACGACAAACGTCTGAAATGCCTTGCGATGTCACAGTGGAGCCCCGGCAAGCAAGCGTCGGTCCTGCAAAAAATCCTGTCAAAGAGAGACGAATTGAAGGCATTCGATGGCAACGAACAAGAAAAGCTGGAAAACATACAAGAACAACTGGAAGACGAAATCAACGCCTACTTGGAAGAAATCAAGAATTTCGATACCAATCAATTGAAAGACCTAGAGGACGCTTTCCGTGCGAATGTCTGGTGCTCCCCGGCTATCCTAGAGAAAAACAAGGAACTGATTGATACGTTGCCGGATCTCTTCTACAAATCAATGAAAGCAAAAATTAACGGCAAAACAGTATTGGATGAAGCTACGGATTTTGTCAAAATAAAGTACATTCCACAGGCAAAAAACCATGCTCATCTCCAGAGAATGTTTGAAATCCACAACGCGATGCATGCTGCCGTCGCCGACTACAAGGAAAGTCTCTTGAAGCTGGCAGCAAAATATGTAAAAAATGAAGTTGAAAAAGCCAAGGCGCGTGAAGGATTCATTACATACGACGACATGATTTTCATGCTCAAGTCAGGCCTGGAAGACCCTGTTGCGGGACCAGTACTTTTGGAAGCGATCAAGAAGCAGTATGACTGCGCCTTTGTCGATGAATTCCAAGATACCGACCCTGCGCAATACGAGATTTTCAGAAAGATTTTCCGTGGTGATGGCGAGCACAATTTATACCTGATAGGAGATCCGAAGCAATCGATCTACAAGTTTCGGAACGCGGACATTATCTCCTATCTGAACGCCGCAGGGTCGGGAGTCGCAAAGAAATCCTTGGACACAAATTATCGTTCTTCCGCAGAGTACATCGCTGCGATGAATGATTATTTCAAACGTGACATGTTCAATGTAAGCGCAATTGAAGAAGGCAATATCGAGTTCAAGAAAATTGAGACACCTAAAGACAGCGAGGTATTTAGGTGGCAGCCAGATGGAGAGAAGAACTGCACGTTCCCATTGTTGTCCGCTCATGCCGACAAAATAAACAATGTCCACGAACGCCTTGCCCACGAAATCAAGCACTTGGTTGAGGTTGCAAAGCCCAGCTATACCAAAGGAGGCGTTGAAAAGCAGCTATCCTACAATGACATTGCGATTCTGATCAGCAAGAACTACGAGGCGCGTGGCATCGCCAGTGAACTGAAGACCCTGGGAATACCGTATGTGTTCAACGGTGAAACCAATGTATTTTCGACGGACGAGGCACGATACCTATCCTACCTGTTGGATGCCTTGGAGGATGTTGGCAACCAAGCAAAGGCCGCCCTGCTGCTGGCAACTCCATTCTTCAACTTTACGGCACCTCGGCTGAAGTACATTTTGGAGAATTACCTCCAGGATTTCCAGGCCAGGCTGAAAGAGCTTTCAGATACTTGGACGGACAAGTCCTTTTTGAGGATGTTCAGGCTATTTGTTGAGGCGCCACTCAACGCATTCTTCTCGATAAGCGATGACGACAACGAGTTGTTCGCAGACATTGACATGAATGAAACTGTCGCAATGCGATTCGCCATAACCAGCGGCGACTTGACCCGTACCGCAGCGGTCATCAACCAATTGGGAGACGTGCTACACCACGTGGCAATCGAAGAACGATTGGGACAATCGGGCTTGTCGGAATTCCTTAAAAGGCAAGTGAAGAAAAATGCCCCGAAAAATAACTTTGCCTATGGACAAAACGATGATGACGGTGATGAGACCGATGACGATGACTACAAGGACTTATACGAACTTAGGCTGCCTTCGGAAAACGATGCCGTAAAGATTCTCACAATCCACAAAAGCAAGGGATTGGAGTTCAAAGTCATCTTCGTTCCCGAGTTCAAAGCGCCAAGCAAAAACCTAGACAAGCATATCGGCGGTGTCTTCCATGGTCCTGATGGCAGTCGCAACCTGTTTCTCAATGAACTTGCCGATGAAATCGAATCCTGCTACCAGGAGTCGTTGGAGGAGCATACTCGCTTGCTCTATGTCGCTATCACACGTGCGAAATTTCTCTGCCGATTCATTTCTTCCCCCGAATTCACGAAGAAAACAAGTTCGAAAAAAACGAATCAAGCAGAAGAAACAGAGCAAAGTAAAACTCCAGTTATGATTACGCAAGGCGATTTCTTCGATTTGGAAGCAGACGAAAAAGTTACTTTGCCTGACTCTGAAGTCGCTACGAAAGCTGACGAATTGCACGCTGAATCCTTTGTTGGGATTGAGCCACGAAAAGGTTGGCTGACTACAAGTTTCTCGAACTTGCATTCGGCTAGCAAAAAGCAGGACATGGCCGTCCTGGCGATTGAAGACGACGCTGCTGAAAGCAAGGACCTCGATCAACTGGAAACCGAATCCGATGAACAGGAAGACGCCAAGCAACCAGACCCGATCTTCCAATTCCCCGCAGGAGCAAAGACAGGTACCTGCTGGCATGAAATCATGGAAAAACTCGATTTCCAGATCGAACCCGAGGAAATCAGGAGCTTTTGCGAAAGCCTGCTGAACCGATACTCAATGCTGAAACCCGAAGATACGCGGGAAGCAAAACTCGATGCCTTTGCTAATGTGATCAAAAACATCCTCAACAAACAGCTCTCGGCAGGATTTGCGCTGAATGAAGTCACCAAGGACAAACGACTCGTGGAACTCAACTTTACCTATGAGCTCAACAATGGATTTAAAACCGAACTGTTCAGGGACGAGTTGGAAAAGTTCTTGAATTCCATCGGAGGGGAACTGCCCGAAAATTGGAACAGGGACTACGACGCCAAAAACCATTGGAACATGACTGGATCAATCGACTTGCTCTTCCAAGGTCCCGACGACAAGTACTACATCATCGACTGGAAATCAAATCGCCTTGACAATGACCCGAGCAGTTTCGACGAGGCCGGAATGCTGGCGGAAATGAACAATCACTTCTATCACTTGCAGTACCTGATCTACATGGTCGCATTCCTGCAATTCTATCGCTACCTGAACCCCAAAACAACGCTTGAGGACGCATACGCCACCTTCGGTGGAGTCTACTACGTATTTATGCGAGGCGTTAACGAGAACAACAGCAATGGATTCTACTCGCCGAAACAATTGCCCGACTTCACCCTCGTGGAAAAACTTTGCGAAAACATCGGCCTCAAGCAGGAGAGCAAATAATGAGTACTGAAATCAGCCCCCTTGACATGCGTGAGCTCTCATCCCTGGAGCTGGCATTCGGCAAGATGATTGCGCGTCGGATCGGCAAGGCAAACGAGCGTCCATTTGAGCTGGCTGCCGGATGCACGTTGATGTCCTACAGGCTTGGTCACGCCTGCCTTGATCTCGACGCATTGCCTGTTGGAACAACGACTGTTGAGGAAAGCGAAATCAAACTTCCCTCAAACAAGGATGAATGGATTGCGTACTTGAGGCAATTCAATGACGCAATTGGCCCAGACAAGCCGCTGATCCAGGTCGAGACCCCGGGCTCCACCCTGCTCTACCTCAACAAAAGCAGGCAATACGAGAAGAAAATCGCTAAGTTCATCAAGGTCGGAGAATACCGGAAGCCGGCGACGATCGAACCGGAAAAAGTCCATGCCGCCTCCGGGTTCTTTGTGAAGCCCTTTGCCGAGGACACGCAACAACAGGCGATCCATGCCGCCGTAAATGCGAAATTTTCAATCGTCACAGGCGGTCCCGGTACTGGAAAGACCACAGTTCTGGCAGTAATCCTGGCCCTGGAGCTGGAGCGCAACCCAAACCTGAAGATCACCCTATGCGCCCCTACGGGAAAAGCCGCCAACAGAATGAAGGAAGCAATCGCCAATGCCGTCAACGATACGAAAGACAATCAAATCAAAACAAGCGACGAAATCAAGAAAAAGCTCCTTGGCTACACACCATCGACGGTGCACTCGCTTCTGAAGCTAAACGCAGAAACCGGAAAACCTCGATACAACCCAACAAATCCGCTGAAACTGAATCTGCTGGTGATTGACGAATGCTCAATGGTTTCCCTGGAACTCCTCGCGCAACTGCTTGACGCCCTCCCAAAAGACGCACGGGTAATCCTGCTGGGAGACCAAAACCAATTGGCTTCCATTGAGGCAGGAGCCGTGCTTGCCGACCTGTGCAAGCTCAAAACCGAAAAACTACCCGTTGCAGTCCTCCTTGAAAACCATCGCTCCAATAAAAACGAACCGCTCTGCGACTTCGTGACTAAAATCATCACCGACCCAGAAGCCCTGGACATTGAATCGCTGTACAAACCTGATGCCCCAGACGAATTCAAGGCGATTGCCATCAACGATACAAACCGAAAAACTGCGGCTGCAACCCTGAAGACACTGCTCGGAGAACTGCTTGAAAAGCTCGGGCTGTCCAAATGGAAAGATGTCGAAACCATAAAGGATGCATTTCTCTTGGCTGAATCCTTCAAGATTCTATGCGCCACCAGGGACGGAGTGTTCGGGGTCGAACACATGAACAAGCTGATGTGCGAGTTGCTGAAGATGAAAGACGATGACAAGACCGACGGCGTGCCTGTCATCGTCATGAAAAACGACTACGCTATCGGGCTAAGAAATGGAGATATCGGCATAGTCTTCGATGGGAAGATCCATTTTCCGGATGAGGAAAAGGGAAAGTACCGCAGCTTTACGCCCTCTTCGTTGCCGCCACACGAGTGCGCCTTTGCAATGACAATTCATAAGTCTCAAGGCTCGGATTATGACAATGTCCTGATAGTTCTGCCAAACCAGGACAATCCTGTGCTTACCCGGGAGCTGATCTATACCGGCATCACGAGAACAAAGAAAACATGCGTAATTTTTGGAAAGCAAGATATCCTTGAGCTGGCAATCAGGAGAAAAACCATGCGATGGTCTGGATTCGACACGGTCGTGGACTAGCGAGGGCAAAATATTTCTTTCCTGCATAGGATTGATTGAGGATAGCGTTTCGCCTTCTCTGCATCAAACACGCTCAAAGGACCACCCGAGGTGCTTCTGCCAGAACCAAACACGCTCTAGAGACCACCCAAGGTGCCACAACACCACCCGGGGTGCCCCCGACACCACCCGGGATGCCACATTTCGTACCTGAGATACTGCTGCAACCTCTTTCTACGTACTGGAAGCACGAATGCAAACTAGAATGGAACGAAGCGGCGCGGGAAACCTCCTTCTACGTATTGGAAGCACTTAAGAGACCACCCAAGGTGCCCCAATCCCACCCAAGGGACCTCCGCCAAATCGCCGGCGTCCAAGAAGACCACCCAAGGTGCTACTTTGTTGGCTTCCTGAATTTTTTACACTCAAAAAGCTTATGTTCTTGATTATGAAGTGGTTGTGTCAAAAATCAATAGGAAATATTGAGTGTTATTTTACACTCAATGAAAACTTTGTATTGTCTTATAAATCAACGAGATACGTTTTTGAGTGTAAAAATGTTAGGAAGTTCACATACTTACTGAGCCCAAAGTGTTCCAGAGACCACCTTGGGTGCTCCTACCAAATCACAGGCACTCAAGAAGACCACCCAAGGGGATCCTGCCAAATCACAGGCACTCAAGAAGACCACCCAAGGGGATCCTGCCTGAACCAAACGTACTTCATAGACCACCTAAGGTGCTCATGCCATACCAAACACGTTCCAGAGACCACCTAAGGTGCTCATGCCATACCAAACACGTTCCAGAGACCACCTAAGAAGGTGCTCATGCCATACCAAACACGTTCCAGAGACCACCTAGGGTGTTCCTACCAAATCACAGGCACTTAAAAAGACCACCCAAGGTGCTCCAATCTCACCCAAGGGGCTTCCGCCAAATCGCCGGTGTCCAAGAAGACCACCCAAGGGGCATCTGACCGAGCCAAAAGTGTTCCAAGGACCACCTAAGGTGCCCTTTTCGTCCCTGAGATAGCTTCTTGACTCCTTCCCTATGTCGAAAGCACTCCCAAAGGCACTCAGGGTGCCTCTTCCAGAACCAGATGAGCTTCCACAGGACGCCCAGGGTGGTGACTTAAGGCTTTCGCCGCACAAAAAGGCGCATTTGGGGCACCTTGGGTGCCTCTTCCTGAACCGAAGGCGAAAGGAAGGGTGTTTTGCCTTGATTTTGCGGTGGTTTTTTAGGAAAAAGAACCCTTTCAGTTCCTCAGCGGCAAAAAAAGACTCCGCAATCCCTGCCCGCCAAGTCCCAAGAAGATGATTTTTCGGGGGAATTGCGGAATCCGGGCACGACGAAACACCGGCGAGGAGAGACTTCTCAAAAAATCCGGGTTCCGCCTGCCGGCGACGTCTTTTCAAGTTGGGTTTTTCGGATTAGCCGGCCGGCGCCGGGCGACGGGACTTTTTGGGCTTCGGCTTCTTTT
>JAGVUR010000023.1 GCA_019136135.1 Verrucomicrobiota bacterium | reverse complement strand
GAAGCAGCTAGTATGCGGGCCAGGCGGTGTGATCTATGCGTGTGCCCGAGAGGGCAAGGTCGGTGCAAACTATTGTCAAGGCGGTTTGTACTCGAGCACTGACGGCGGCAAGTCGATGCGCCAATCGATGGAGGGGATACCTGGAAAGTATCGCGGTTCCTGTTTTTCATTGGCTTTCCATCCTGACAATCCTTTGATGGTATGGGGGATTTTCGGGAATTGGGGTGGCGACAGGAGCCGTGTCTTGGCTCGCAGTTCAGATTGCGGGGCGTCTTGGCAGGTTCTTGATGCGGAGGATAATGGGTTGGCCTCTGAGCCGATGGGGAATTTGCTTTGCCTTAAGGACGAGAAAGGCGTCTTCGTTACGGTAACCCAGGCAACCAAGGGAGTCATGGTCAGCCGCGATTTGGGCGACTCGTTCCAGCCCTTGAATGCGGGGTTGCCAGGTACGGGGATTCGTTGCGTAGCCGCATCGGGCGACGGCTTGTGGTGCGTAACAGAAAGAAGCAGCTAGTATGCGGGCCAGGCGGTGTGATCTATGCGTGTGCCCGAGAGGGCAAGGTCGGTGCAAACTATTGTCAAGGCGGTTTGTACTCGAGCACTGACGGCGGCAAGTCATGGAATCATCTGTATGCGAACCATTTTTGCGAGGGGATGGCGATCAATCCCCGGAAGCCGAACCAAATCGTTGCTGGATTTACCGATCATCCATTCCACGACAAATGCGTCGGAGCGGGCTTGATGCTAAGCAACGACGGCGGAACGACCTGGACGTCCCTGAACTCCAGGTCGTTGCACAACAAAAATGCGTCAAGGCTTGCATTTGATCCGTTTGTTACCGGCAAGCTTTTTGCTGGCAGCGGCGGAAACAGCGTTTTTTGGACAATCCTTGAGTAGCGAGAACATTCATCATAACCACGGATAATCTTATGAGATCTATTTTTACAAGCGATGTTGGATTAAGGGAGTGTTTCATTGCGTTTTCTGTTGAGCGCAAGGGGAGTTTTCGGGATGAGGCCGAGGAGGCGGTCCGTCGTCTTCTTGAGGAAGCTGGTGGCGACATCCTTGTCTTTGTTCGTTTTCATGTCAGCGATGTCAGCAACCAACAGGTTGTTCTCGAGGAAGTCGCCCGCAAGTTGGGATGTTTGATCGCAGTGGTCGGTCAGGCTCCGACCAATCGCTCGCATCTGGCGGTTGAAGCTTACGCCTTGTCAGGCGGAATTGTTGCCTATTGTGAGGCCGAAAGCAGGATTCGCGTCCTCCTGGACAACTATGAACTGCTTTATTTCAACAAGGCAGGGCTGGCATCGACGGGAAGCTACGATCAGATGAGCGAGGAATTCCTCCATGCGCAAGGAGTACTCGGCGCATTCGGCGGAACGATCAAAGACAATCTCCAGCGAACATGGATCTATTGCCGGGACATTGACAACAACTACGAGGGACTGGTGGTGGCAAGGCGCGAATTGTTCGAGCAACAGGATCTGAATCAAGACACGCATTACATCGCCAGTACGGGAATCGAGGGCATGTCGCATCCCTGGGACCGGTTGGTCAGAATGGACGGATTCGCGCTCTTCGGACACCAACAAGAGCAGATCGACTACATGTCAGCGCCGGACTACCTCTCGCCAACACACTTCTACGGCGTCACATTCGAGCGGGGAACCAGAATCGTCTATGGAGACAGGTCGAAATTCTACATTTCAGGCACGGCGAGCATTGATGGCGAGGGAAAAGTGATGTTTGTCCAGGATGTGGCGAAGCAGACCCATCGCGTGGTTGACAATGTCAATGCCCTCCTGGAAAGGCATTGTGGCGCGCTGTCAGACCTGAAGGTGGCTGTGGTGTACTTGCGCGACCCCGCCGATTCCGATGTCGTTGAATCGGTTTTGCGCGAGCGTCTTCCGCAGTCGCTTCCTCGGATCATGGTTTATGGTAGCGTATGCCGTCCCGAATGGCTTGTTGAGATGGAAGCCGTCGGAGTGAATGGGGTTGGCGATTCTCGCTTCAAGGATTTTGTTTGAGTCGTTGAAATCCCGCCAAGGCGGAGTACATTATTTGGTTTACTTTTTATAAATAGACGAACGAATGATTTTCGTGTGTCATTTGTTTTCATTGGATTAAACGGCAAAGGGGTTTCCACGATGGCAGGAATGGCGAATGAGGACAGTTTGTCTGGCTTGATGAAATCGGGCGTTGGCGACAACAATCCGGTTTTGGTTCAGATCTTGGGTATTTGTTCGGCCTTGGCCGTAACGGGCCTTGTTTCGACGACGTTGGTGATGGGACTTTCGCTGATGTTGGTCACGAGCTTGAGTTGCCTCTTCATCTCGTTGTTGCGCAATACGATTCCTCACCGTGTTCGCCTGATGGTTCAGATGCTTGTGATTTCGGTATTTGTGATTTTCATTCATCTTTACTTGAAGGCATTTCACTATGAGATCAGCCGTGCATTGGGTGCGTATGTTGGCTTGATCATCACGAATTGCATTGTCCTTGGTCGCAGTGAGGGATATGCCCTGCATCACGGTCCTATTGCGTCATTCATTGACGGTTTGGCGAACGCATTTGGCTATGCCTTGGTCTTGTTATGCATATCCTTGGTACGCGAGGGTTTAGGTGGTGGTACATTGCTTGGCTGGAAGTGGTCTCCTGAGAATTTCCGTCCTGCGTTGATGCTGAAGAGCGCTCCTGGCGCCTTTGTGACGTTGGGTTGCCTAGTCTGGATTGTCAAGGGCTGGGCGCTGCGCAAGTCGTCTTCCCAGGGCGCAACGAAGGTCTGACAGCTAGGGTCGCAGGCATTTTGGCCTAGTTTCGTCGCGAAGGTGAAAACTTGATGATTCTACTTTTTCGGATACGTCAATTGCTAGTCACGCTGATTCGATTGTGTAGCGTTGTTGTGTCCAAGTTGTTTCACTGGGTCTTTAGTCGTCGCGGTCTTGCCGTATTGCTGATTTTTTTGTTTCTCGACTTATATCTTGAGTGGAACGGTTTGCCTGCGAAGCCGCTTGGCTTGTGGCGTTACGGCGAGCATTTCGGTGTCTTGTCCGATTGCCGCTGGGTTCAAGTCGGTCTGTTGCGCGGCTTGGTGTTGCACGAGGCGACTGTATCTGTTGACACGGAAGCCGGTCCTGTTTTGGTACGCGGCCGTCGTATTTTGTGTGACATATCTTGGTTGTCGTTACTGACTGGTCGTGGTTGGTTGCCTCGTGACATCGAGTTGTCCGAGGCTAGGATAACGCTAGTGGATTCCAAGGGTCGGCCAGGCATCCAGGTTCAGATTGAGCGTGGCGAGTTGCGTCGTGAAGGCGATGGGAGTTTGCGCATTTCCTTGTTGGGCGACTGCCAGGGGATTCGGTTTGATTTTGTCGGGACGTACATGAACGTCTATGAGTTTTTGTCATCGTTGCCTTTGTCCGAGGGCACGTCATGCCGGAATCCCGAGTTGTCCGATCAGATTGCTTCGATAGGTCGTTGGTTGCGTCAACAAGGTCGTGTCGGTGAAGAATCTCGTATTTTTCTGCGTTCCGACGGCGATTGTCTCGATTGGAAGCGGATATCTGTCCGCGGCGGCTTT
>JAGVUR010000065.1 GCA_019136135.1 Verrucomicrobiota bacterium | reverse complement strand
GCTTGCAGCCAATTGAGGATCTTCGCTGCCTGACAGGCGCTTGCGGAATCTCACGTCCTTGGTTGGGTCGAAAAGGAAGAATATCGTATCGGAATGGAGAAGGTGTTGCGTCGTAGGATTGTCAACCGAATCCATTCCCGGCTCGAAATGTTCGCCTGCGTTGTCGTAGAGCACCAGCGTGCGGCTCATGCTTTCCAGCACCTGCTTGTAGCGGGGATGGTGCTCCGCCGGGGTGACGGTGAACATGAACGGCTTCGGCAAGTTGATCAGCATGTTGTCCAGCAACACTTGGTTGTACAAGTCGCCCTGCAATTCGGTTTTCCGGAGCGATACCAGTTGGTTGGGATCGGATTGCAGGAACACGGTTTCCTCGAAATCGTTGAGGATTTGGTTGTTGACCGCATCGGTATCCGTAAAGGACATGGCGAAGTTGCTGGAAAGCGTGTTGCGCAATTCCCAAGTCATGCTGGTCAGGAAGTAGGACTTCCCACTTGCAGTCGCCCCGACGATCGACAGGAACAAGGGAGGCATTTCGCTGGCTGCCTGCGGGATCCGCAAATGGCAACGCGGACAAGCCATGTCGGGGCAGCTCATCCCCGCCGCATCGATGGCATTGCCCTCGGGAGTGAAGCGGGACGGCAAGAACCGCAAGGCAGACAATCCCGCCTTGCCCCGAACCGGAAATCCGCGAAATCGTCGCCGCAGGGCTTCCATCCAGCGGATCGACTGGCAATGTCATCCGTTGCCTCGGCATAGGCGCAACGCCAACCGTATCACTACTGCTGGCTAGGCTTCCAGAAGCACCGGCAGGAAACCAAGACAGGTCGATTGAAACGCGTCCCATCACCAAATGCATCGTCCCTTCAAGCTTGACCTGCCTGACACGCTGGAAATGCATGTAGATTCCATTCGTGCTCCATTGGTCCTCAAGGATCAAATCGCCGTCCTCATTCTTCGATATCAGGGCATGCAAGCTCGAAATCGAACTGTCTGAAATCACAATATCGCAATTTTGCGAACGTCCGATCCTGCATGGGAATTCGGTAATCTTCCGTTCGATCGGGGGCTGGCCTTCCAGCTGGCAACGTATATGAAGAACGGGGACTTCCGACGCACTCTCGTCATTGCTCATGGTTATTCCATCCTGTCTTGTTTCACATATCAGGCAATCACTCAACAAAGCGAGCGGGATGCTTCGCACGAACATAATCGCGGGATGCAAAGGAAAAATCAGGCTCGCTGCCGTAGATAAAATAGGTGTATCGCAAACCGCGATGCTTATCGCTGGTAAAGCCAATCTGCCCTCGGGAGGCACCGCCGGAATCCCAAAATGAGATGTTCGTAAAATCGTCCGTCGTCGCGGCGCACAACTTGCTCCAGCCATCGCCACGTAGCGCATACCACTTGGGTTCGGGATTGGTCCCGTACAACCCGGCGGCTTGATTCGCAAGCCCCATCTTGCCGCCCTTCCCCTTGTCATGCAAAAACTCCCCGTCAGCACAATAGAAGCCGCGGGAATACAATCCTCCGCAAGGCTTGTCAAGGTCAGCCGTTACCACCAGCCGACCAGGATACATCAGGTAATGCTTTTCGTACCTGACACCAGGACGCAACGTCTTCTCGACGACCAACTCCACCAATGCGGGACCGGAACGCAATACCTCAAACCGCTCGATCACGGCGTCCTCCTCAACGGACCAGCCGCTCGCCTGGGACGAAACAACAAGGCTCGTAAGGAAATCAATGCCGCCGCCGTAGCGACGCCCAGGCATCATGTCAACCAAACTCCCCTCCCTGAACACCACGGAATACGTCTCGCCATCGTAACGCAAACCGCCAAGATCAGCCTGAACCTGAAGACCAGGTCCCGCCTGCTTCATTCCAGCCTTGCCCCCTTGACGGGCGACAACCATGAACTCGACCTCGGTCTTCGCTGGCGCGTCAAACGAAAACTCTAGCGTGCCCTTCACATGTTTCTTCCCATCGAAATCAGGATCGGGATCGAACTGGTAGAATTCGCAGGTCTGCCAGACCCCATCGTCGCCGCGGCGGAGCAAGTGGATGTTTTCAACCAGAAGCTTGCCAGCCCCGTGACTGATCAAGTCAGAGAAATCCAAGGGAAGCGACATCGGCTCAAGGCTGCGGTCGACATCTCCCGTGTGCACCTTGAACATGTGCCGGACGCGACTTTTCTCCAGGTCAACCATCACATCGCAAAGAATCTCGCATCTGTTGTCCCCATCATACAAGTCATCCCTGTCTCCTTCCACCACCAGCAACAACCGGCACTTGCCAGCCAAACGCGACGTGTCAATCTCCAGCGTTACCTGCCGCTTCTCGCCACTGCCCAATTTCCGCAAGGATGCCTTGCCAACGCAGTATTCTTTTTCCGCCTGACCCAGGTACGCCCTCACATCGCCTCCGCAGGCGCGCAAGCCATTATTTGACACGGACACCGTCACCTTGCCACCGACATTCGATTCCCAAATCCCTGAAGGTTCGACGGAATCAACCACAATCCGAAAATCCGGCTTCTTGCTGGCCTTGCCCCATATCAAAGCGTAACGACCGGCCTCGGCAAAACGCAATGCCCCGCCGGACAAATCGAAGCTTACCTGACGATTGCGCAAGCCGTCAGCTCCAATCCCATAGGCCAACAATTCGCCCTCAGGCACATCGAACAGCCACGGCGCTTCAATCGCCCTGCTCGTGCCACCCAAGCGAACCTCGGCCTCGTTGTCACCGATGCGACGCACGAGTACCGAACCCAAAGACTGTGACAACTCGGATCCAAACTCGCTGGAATACTCGAAGCCTTCAGCACTGATCGTCGTCTTGACGCCATTTCCAAAGACCACTCGGCTCATCCGCAACGTCGGACCTGAAACGATAAATCCACTGACAGCCAACTCGTAGCGACGCCCCTGGAAATCCACGGAGCGCGGCTTGTCATCCAGATTGACCAGGGCTGTCGTCCCGTCTGCAAACGTCGTCGTTTGGATGCATCGGTCGTCGCTGAGGAATTCGTGTTTGAGCATTTCGTGCATGCCAACGGTTTCGTGCATCTTGGACGCAGGAAAATACGTTGCTAGGAAACGATCCCGTTCCTTCTCCCACAGGGTCTGGATCCAGTACATCGGCATCGTTCCGTACAAGACGTTGAAGGCGACCTTTCGCTCGATAGTCTCCGGCGCTGCCTGGTACAGGTAATCCGTCGAATCCCCCCAATACCAGGTCGTAGCGATGCAATCATGGAAGACAAGTTCCCAAATCGGGGCGCGATGGTATGCTCCCAAGCCGTATTTCATGTATCGGTTGAAGCCCGTTTCGGGATCCGACATGTCATAGTTATGAGCTTCATCCCAGGGATTGTGATCCTTGGTCTTGGGACGGATCAAATGCCCCGCAGGCCAGGACGCATATCCGCCTGACATCATCCCTTCCAGGTAATCCAAGTACGGAACGCACCACCAGCGACCATGCTCGCCACCAGCGACAAGCCCCAATTCCGAAGATACGTACTTCAGCAAATCCTCGCCGCACTTGCGTTTGGCGGTCCTGTCCAGCGGATGCAGGGGATCGTAGCACTCGTAGAGACCTTCAGCCGTCGTCACGTCGATGAAACGCGTATTGTACGGATATGTTTTCAGGTCATGCGGAATCGTGATTCGTGCTGTTGGAACCCACAATGCGGGACAGCGCTTCATGAATTGGGTTTTCTTGTCAAACGTCAACCACGCTGTCTTGCGCTCGCCATTTTCCAATTGAACGCAATCCTCGGGAATCTGCCCTCTCGCGCTGCCGACGGGTTCGTTTTCCTTCCGCTGCAGGATATCAGTATAGTTGTCATATCGTCCGATCAAATATCCCAGCTTCTTCACTTCCTCCATGGCTTCCGCCGGGATTTGGCCGTTCACCAGTAGTTTTTCGATGCCTTCCGCCCGTGCTTCCTTTGCGAATGCAAGTCCATTCGAACCCCAGATATCAGCCGCTCCCATCAGCTTGTGGATATTGGGATTGCGCTTTGCCTTCTCGCGCAACGTCACCACATACCCCATGTCCTTGAATGTCTCGCGCCAACGCTTCGCCAACGCAACATATCCCCCCGACGTCACAAAATGGAAAAAATACTCGCGACTTCCCTTGCCGAAAACCTTCCCTGCGCTCGGCAACCAGACCAAGGACGGCACACGCCTGAAGTCTGCCGTACCTGAATCGTAGGACATCATCTGGATGGTCGCATCGTCGCAATCCTTCACAAACAACGAATACCCGCGACCGGCAGGAGCGTCAATCACGCCAACGGCGGGAATGTCCAATGTCCCGAAGCACTCGTAGTTCACACGCTTCTGCTTCGGATCGTTCAAGCCGTACAAGTGACCATTCGAATAATCAGCCATCATCAACTCGGCACGTGAACCGCGCAACTCAAAACCGCGACGGGCCAGAAGACTCGTGGACATCGGAGCGCCGCGCTCAAGCAGGCTCGGCATCGATTCGGAAAAATGCAACTCGTCGTCTCCCTCGATCCAGCAGCTTACGTGACGAACCGTATCATTGCCATGCATGTGCTCCTTCCAACTCGCGCCAACGACATCGCCGTCCCAAAGCTTAAACTCGCGAATCAAATCGTCGTCCGACGGTTTCTCGGCAACAACGCCGTCGCTCCCGCAAAGAACCAACCGGACAAATGTCTCGGGACGGGAATGAACCCAACTGGTCGGATAGTACAATTGACCTGCACGACCAGCATCCGCGCCATCGCGGTCATTCAAGCCAACAGCAAACCGGATCGACTTCCCGAACTCGCACGATAATGGAAACTGCACACGAACCCGATATCCGTTTGCCGTCCGATCGCTCTCGGCCTCGACGCTCTCTGCATGCCAAACTGGGCTCTTGCCTACAATTGGACGAATGGCGTATTGGTTGCCATCAAGCCAAAACTCAACGCTGTCATGCTCCCACCAGGTCTGTTCGTCAACGGCAGCAGGGAAAAAAGCATCGTCCTGAACATCCACTTGGAACATCAAGCCCGATGGGGTCCAGCCCAAATACGCCTTGCCTGACAGATCGGCAGCGCCATCGACCTTCACACCGTCCCGGGTCGTCATCGCCGGCGTCAAGTCAAAGACGTTCCCCTCTGCAATCAAGCTGGTCCAATCCCCCCACTTGACGGGCTTCAATCCAACCACGCCCCCTTGCTTCAGTTCTTCGCCGCCCTGCACCCACACATAACCATCACGCTTGTCTGTAACTTGGATGCGACCAGTTTTCGACTCGATAGCAACGTCCAGGCATTTCCCTGAAAGCACCCAATCACCAAGGCAAGACAGGCTCAATAAAAGAATAGACATCAGCAAGCAAGCAGTCCGCATATCGCATTTCCTAAAAGTGTACTCTAGTTATGTTTATATGGCGAGATTTCGGAAAATTATAAAAATACATCCTGCTTGCATGATTTTCAAACAATAACCCCGCACGAACTGCCTTTTAGCATGACATAATTCTGAAAAAACAGTTGACGCCATGACAACGCTTGAGTACGAGCACCCTACAGCAGGGCAAATTTGCCCGACCCCGTCCCGACTGGGGACGCCTAAGTTTCGCCGCTTTAGCGGCGACAACGCTTGAGTACGAGCACCCCCGGTGCTCGTACCTAAACCCGCCGTCTTCTACAGCAGGGCAAATTTGCCCGACCCGTCCCGACTGGGAACGCCCAAGTTTCGCCACTTTAACGGCGACATCACTTAAGTACGAGCACCCGGGGTGCCCGTACCTAAAACCGCCGTCTTCTACAGCAGGGGAAATCGGGGTGACTGGCGAAAAGTACGTCAGCACCCATACGGCGCCTTGCAAGGCTCCACATTAACTTCACGTTGCCTTGACCGGCCTATTGCCCTTCCCGCTCTTCGAAAAAGCCTCTTGCAGGACCTCGTCGATCCGACGCGTCCCGTCAAGTACCAAATGGATTCCACCAAGTTCTCCACACAAGCGAGAAACGCGATCGAGCGCATCGGCACGTTCGGCACCTCGACGAGAACGCCCACCATCACTAGACCAATCAACCAATACGCGGCCGCCATCCTCCGCATCCGAAACCTCAACCCAACCAATGCCGGGCAACTCCTCATAACATTCAACCCTGACCTGGCATAAGACAAGCTGATGATGACGAGATAGACGACGAACCTCCTCCTCCCACTCTACACCAGCAAGAAAATCGCTGACAACGACGACACGAGACCCGCGACGCAACACAGCATTGGCGTCACGAAGCAAACCGCTCAAGCCAGTCTGAATTCCTGATACCTCGCATCCCAGCAATTGACGAACCAAACGATACCAATGACGATCGCCAAAGCCAACCGGAACGTATGACTCCCGAACATCGCTCCCCATCAGCAAACCGATTCCATCGCCGCCATAGACGGCGCAACAGGACAACATCGCGCATGCCTCAACGCCCCGTTCCCAAATCCCTTTCATACGATACATCGAACCCGAGCAATCGACGCACAGCATCATGTCAAGCTTCGTGTCCTCGCGATACCGCTTGACATAGGGGCGCCCCTGGCTCAACGTCGTCGGCCAATGCAAATAACGAGCGTCATCTCCAATCTCGTACTCGCGCAACTCCTCGAATTCAAGCCCGAATCCACGACGACGGCTGATATACAACCCGCCCAAGCCCCCATCGACTTCCCGACGCACGCGAAGGCACAATTGACGAGCACGCTCCTTGATCGTCAATATCGATGTCATGTCAGCCATTGTCGTGCCTTTTCTGTGGTGGTAAGCACCTTGATAATAAAAGAATCGCCGCCAAATTGTGCTTTCGACATTCGGCGGCGAAAAGAAACAGGAAATGCAAACTTAATTTTTTTAACAGTTCCTTAGGAGCTGTTCTAAAATTAAGGCAACAGTTCTGGAATTATTTTGAGCTGCTTTTCCTCTGTGCTGAAAGGAGCGTATGCGCATACGCGACTGACAGGACGGGGGAAAGGAAGCCAAAAGAAGCCGGAAATGTAAACTTAATTTTTTAACAGTTCCTTATCCTCAGAAGTGGAAGGACATTCTCAAGCCCGCCATCAGATTGATTCGGTCATTGCATCCTGGAGTGCGCTTGGTATCGTCGTGCTTCCAGTGCTCGCGGATATCGTGATCCAGCGCGAAGCCCGCCTGGGCGAAGGGACCGAAGCTAAACCAGCGAACCACGTAGTAGTCCAGGGACATCGTCCAAACCAGTGCATTCAGAGCATTCTTCTTCACGTTGTTGTCCCATGCATTGTAGGTCGTGTTCGCCCAGAACAGCTCAAACTTGTTCGTCCAGCGAAGGCGATCCGAAATCTTCGGAAACTTCTCGGTGTGGGAGACGAAGACGGATGCCCAAAAGCGTTCGTTCTTGTAGTCCCAGGCAACCGTGAATCCAGGGTTCAACGGCAACCCAGAACTCAGCGTCAGCGCAAGTTCGCGCTGGCTGTCATACAGGGAGCGTGACGGATAGTCGTAGTAGGTGAAATTCAAATCAATCGTCAACGATTCGATGTACGCGATTTCATAGAAGGTGTATCCGTAACCAAACTCATAGCGGACTTCTTCAACGTCATACTTGTCCACGCCCTTATGCCTCGTTTGCATCGAGGCTTGTTGCTGAGTCTCGTAGCGCGTTCCTCGGGCGGGAACGTCCTGCCGACCACGGGTCGCAACCTGCTTGCCAGGCTCCTGCCCATTAGCTCCCACCGGGGCAGGAGACGCATAGCATTGACGGATAGTCTCGTGATCAACATTAGGACTGAAATCCTCAGTATAGTATTTATTGCCTTCAATCAATATAAAGTCGCCAGTATCATCATATCCTGCTTGCCATCCCGAGGTATCGAATGTCAAGCTATCATTATTCGTGTACAGTACATTCCATGACTCAACATCTTTTACATCATACAAGGTATTTTTTTGAAGGGGAATGCCAGTAGGGACATCATAATTTCCACATCCAAAAATGAGTTCGACATCTCCCGCATCAACTAGTAAACCATTCGAAGCCCTGATCTTCTTCCCACCTGGAGTAAAGGGATCATAGGGATCATGGGAGTCGCCAAAGTCAGAGTCGCGGCGATCATAGCTCTTCGGATATTCCTGATGGAAATCCGTCATGTCCTGGGTCACCCAGAAGCCAAAACGGAAACCGCCAACGGAAAGTCCCAATCGCCCCAGGAAATTGCTGTCGCTATTGATGACCTTGCCTTTCTCCAGATACCTCTGCCTGAACTCGAAATTCACAGTAAATCCCGGCTCCCAATCTCCTGGCCGCTGCTCATCAGGCCAAACGATTTCAACGGGCTTCTCCGGAAGCAATTCCGGCTCCGGGCTAACCTTCGCCGCTTCCTGGCAAATCGCATGACAGACGAGAATGCAAAACGCACACATCCACATCAACTTTTTCATGGAGTCTCCTTGCCTTGTACTTAACCCACAACCAAAAGAACCTTATCCAAAAACAAAAAAAAACAGCATATGCTCCCATAGTACACGCTGAAATTGTTTATTCAAGCGAAAAATTCAAAAAAATCTTCAATGATTATTACTCGAAACATCGTAATTTTTCATATTGCTTTCATGCTGATTATATGGCGCGGCAGAGGAAAAACAAGTTCTCAACGAGCTCCGTTCTCCCAAATCGCTGCATCTTGGAAAAAGATTTTATGTTAATCTTGCGAGTGCAAAGCAAGGTTTGGCATTATAGTATGAAACTGAATTCGCACACTAAACCAACTTGCATCCCATATGAATACCTGCGCGAAAATCAATCTGTTCCTGAAAGTCGTAGGAAAGCGACAGGATGGCTACCATGACTTGGAAAACATCTTCCTGCCCATAATGGATTGGAACGACACCGTCATCGTCAGGAAACAGGACAAGCCCGGAATCGAAATACACTGCAACCATCCCGACGTGCCCCGGGATCAATCAAACCTTTGCGCCAAGGCAACGAGCGAATTCTGCCTCAAGGCAGGCATCCCGACAGCCCACAATATCCTGATTGAGAAGCGCATCCCCATCGCCGCCGGACTTGGCGGAGGCAGTTCAGACGCCGCCGCAACATTGTTACAACTCAATGCGCTCCACGGACATCCGCTTGACGACTCGGCATTGCACGGAATCGCCTCCGCCATCGGGGCGGACGTCCCCTTCTTCCTGAACCCAAGACCGGCGCTGGGAACAGGCATCGGAACCGACCTCAAGCCGCTCAAGCTCGCGGCAAAGCTCCATCTCATCCTTGCGGCGCCTGGCTTCCCAATCACCGCAAAATGGGCATTCAAACACTGCAAGATCCAGCACACGGGCACAGCCCTTGAAGACATCGTCAAGCAAATGGAGTCAACAGACCCGGCAGCGATCGCAAAACTCGCCCAAAACGACCTGGAACACGCCATCCTCGCCAAGTTCCCGTTGCTGGCATTGATACGAAACGCATTCCTCAACTTGGGCGCAAACTGCGCACACGTATCGGGAAGCGGTCCCACAATCTACGCAATTGTCCCGCCCGAACTCCAGGAACGCATCAGCGCAGAGATACAAACGCAATTCCAGTCGCTCACGACCCTGAGCGTCCATTCATCAACCATAAACCCAACGACATGAACGAGTCACTGCTCCTTGACAACATCCCAGGCGACCAGACGATCTTCGCATGGAACGGCATTGCCTTCAGAATCCCGAAATACTGGGATCTGGCCTCGAATCAATTCGTCAAGGGAGTCTCAAGAATCGTGCTTGAAGACGATACAGGACCAAGGCTCGAGATCGACTGGACAAGACCAAGCTCAAAACAAGACACAGAGACGTTCAGAAAACGAACGATCGCTTTCATCAAGGTGATTAACGACGCCGCGTCCGCCTCCGAGGAAATCAAGGACATCCCAAGAGAATGGACCGCCCACCTCTATAAGATGGAGGACGGCATAACCCTGGTAACAGCCTATGTCGTCCCCAAAAAGCCAGGCGAGCCTTTTGCGTTCTTCAGAATACATTTCCCGAAGAACAGACGTGAAATCCCGGCGATCTGCTTCCAAAACATCGCCAGGTCTTTCCAGGCATTCTACGACAAGCCAGCGCCATGGAACTTCCTCGACGTCAACTTCACGCTGGACAACCGATTCAAGCTTGCCTCGACCTCCCTCCTCGCAGGACAAAAACTCCTCGCTTTCGAATGGAGGCTCAGAAGGCTTTTTATCTGGCACTTCTCAATGGCAGACTATATCACAAGAAACAATACGCCGGCAAAATGGTGCGCGGATTTCCTCAATCGATCCAAGCTGCTCCCGGCGCCAAAATGGATCCCAAACGACGATACTTCACTCAACTGGAACAGAAAAAAGCTGTTCTGCCTCGGACAATTCGAGGAAATCGGAAGGCTGTGCTACAAGTACAAGGCAAGCATAAACGTGCAACATGATAAAAACCTTATAAGACTAGTCGTTTTCAACTACAGAAAAAACAGCGACCTCGACATCATAGACAACCTACTTACCAAACAGGACAACAAAAATGATCTCCTTCAACTTTGAAAACCAAATCGCCATCGTGACAGGCGGCTCAAGAGGAATCGGAGCTGCAACCGTCAAGGAATTGCTTGAAGCCAAGGCAAGCGTCGTCGCAATTTACTCTTCCAACGACCAGGCCGCAGAGGAATTCAAGCAGTCCCTGGGAACCCTCGCGGAAAAACTCACCCTCAAAAAACTCAATGTCGCAAGCTACAATGACGCAGAGGAATTCTTCAAGGAATTCGACCGTCAATTCGACCGCCTCGACATACTCGTCAACTCCGCGGGAATCCGCCAGGACGCAATCCTCCCCATGATGACCGAAGACGCATGGAACAACGTGCTCCAAGTCAACCTCTACGGAGCCTTCAACATGACCAAGCTCGCAGTGCAGAGAATGCTCCCGAACAGATACGGACGAATCGTCAACGTCACCTCGCCATCAGGACGAATCGGACTGGAAGGACAGGCCAACTATGCCGCGTCAAAGGCGGGACTCGTTGCCATGACAAAGTCCCTCGCAAAAGAAGTCGCCAAGCGAAACATAACCGCAAATTGCATCTCGCCAGGCTTCATCGACACCGACTTCATCGCAAAGCTCCCACCCGAACAACTGGACCAATACAAGAAATCAGTCCCGCTAAAACGATTCGGAAAACCACAGGAAGTCGCAGAGGCAATCCTCTTCCTGGCCTCCAGGCAAGCAGCATACATCACAGGAACAGTACTCGAAATCTCAGGCGGACTAGCCTGAAAAAAACAACTCGACCACACCAACCAAAAAAGGACCGCCTCCCAACCCAGCGGAAGACGATCCTTGATTTTTCCGATGAACAATTAGGATTAGTGCGCGGGATTCGACATCAGCAACCGAAGGTCGTCATCAATCGCAAGAAGCAACTTCTGGCTCGATTCCTTGTCGCCCATCTTCCCGATGCGAATCTTGATTTTGACGCCGGATCCATCCCTCAGTTCCTTCAAGGTGATTTCAACTTCGACTTGATTGACGTCATGGTACTTGTAGAAGCAGGAGTTAAGACGGTTATCCTGAACGCGCTTGATCAGGCGCGCACGCTTGCACGCATTCCTGACTGCCTTGTCAAGGTAAAACATCGTCGTCTCAATGTCAGCGCTATACGTACCAAACCGATACTTCTCGTTGCTGACATTCGCACTGATCGGCTGAAGTGTCGAGCAGGATACGCAGGACAACGCAACTACAACCAAGACCATCAAGGTAAAAAATCTCTTCATTGTTGACATGTTCATTTCCTTATAGATAGGTTTCAATAATTTACATTACTTTCAAAATGTCCCTATAACATTAATTCAATATCGGGAAAAAACAACATTTCACAAAGAAATTTTCACACTGATCCTCGCAAAATCGACAACACTTTCCCAATCCCAGCGCCTTCGAGACAGTTTTTGCCTTGGTTTTCCTTTGGCCTTGCAGGAAAAAGAAGTGAAAAGAACATTTCTTAGGAGTCGTTCAATAATTAAGACAACAGTTCTGGAATTATTTTGAGCTGTCTTTCCACGGTTCTGAAAGGAGCGTATGCACATACGCGACTGACAGGACGGGGGAAAGGCGGCCAAAAGAAACCAGAAATGGTAACTTAATTTTTTAACGGCTCCTTACCTTGAAAAACCCTCATGGTCGCTTAATGTTGTAACTAGTCAAGATTAGCTAGTTTCCAATTTCAATACAATTGTTGTTGCAATAGCGTCATCATCCCCAAGCAAAACAAGGAAGGTCAATTATGTCAGTATTGGCAATCAATGGCGGACAGCGCGCCATACCGGAAGGCGAATTCAAAGATTTGCCCTGGCCACCAGTTTCGGAGGAAACGGCGGAAAGCCTGAAGCAGTTGTATCTTTCAAGGGCATGGTCTTTCAATAGCAAGGCGGAACAGGATTTCGAAAACGAGTTCGCAGCCTACAATGGAGCCAAGTACGGCATCTTCATGATGAATGGAACCGTCACTCTCCAAGCCGCACTGATCGCAATGGGAGTCAAGCCTGGAGACGAAGTCATCGTGCCGGCACTCACTTGGATAGCGACAATCATGGCGGTCTGCTACGTCGGAGCAACCCCGGTATTCGTCGATATCGACAAGGATACCTTCGCAATCGATTGCCAAAAGGCAGAAGAAGCGATCACCCCGAAAACAAAGGCCATCATTCCCGTACACCTCTACGGATCAATGGCAGACCTGGCGAAACTCACGGCAATCGCATCGAAATACAACCTCCAAATACTGGAAGATTGCGCGCACATGCAAGGCGGCAAGTGGATGGGCAAGGGCGCAGGCGCCTGGGGAGATATAGGCTCCTACTCCTTCCAGCAATCAAAGACTCTCGCCGCAGGAGAATCCGGAATCTGTATCACAAGCAATCCGGACCTGGCGGAAAAACTCTACAGGGTCAAGCATATCGGATATTCAAGATATGACAAGCAAGGACAGGCGGGAACCCCACCCCCACAAGGACTGCAATGCCATAACTTCAGAGGACTCGCCATGACGGCGAAAATCCTCTCGGACCAACTCAAGGGACTCGATGAACTCCTGGAACGATACGACCAATTCGCGAAAATCGTCGAGGAAGGAATCGTTGACATCCCGGGCGTCCGAGTCCAGGCACGGGGAAGATTGGCGTCAAGGCAAGGATACTATGCCTTCTGCTATGTATTCGATGGACCGGAATGGGACAACATCCCAACCGGCAAAATCCAAGCGGCTCTCGCTGCCGAAGGAGCGCCGACAGGAAGGACATACGGCCCGGTCTACTCGCACATGCTCTTCAACCTCACGGCAGATCAATATGTCATACCAAAGGGAGGATGCCCGGTCGCTGAACACGTGCACGACAGGACATTCAACATGTTGCACTGGAAAATGTACGAGAAGAACAACGCGGAACTCCTACTCAAGGCAATCAGGAAAATCTCCGACAACAAGAAAGAACTCACAGTATAAACAGGACATAGGATAATGAAAGTCTTTATCAGTTCCGACATCGAAGGTACAACAGGCATCGTCGCATGGAATGAAACGAATCTTAACTCCGATGTGGGCGACTACTTCAGGAAGCAAATGACACGGGAAGTCGCTGCCGCAGCGCAAGCAGCCTTCGATTCCGGAGCCGATGACGTCCTTGTCAAGGACGCCCATGACAGCGCACGAAATATCATCCCAACAGAACTCCCGCAACCGACGAGGTTGGTCAGGGGATGGTCGGGACACCCGTTCTGCATGATGTTTGGACTCGATTCTTCCTTTGATGCCGTCGTCTTCACAGGATACCATTCAGCCGCAACAGTCCCGGGAAATCCACTTTCACATACGATGGACTCAGGCGTCGCCAACCTGACCATCAACGGAATCCAAGGAAGTGAATTCCTGATCAACGCATACACCGCCGCGTACTGCAACGTCCCTATCGCATTCGTCAGTGGCGACGACGACCTCTGCCAATTCGCAAAAAAGCTGATCCCCGCCATCCAAACCGTTTCAACAAACAAGGGAACAGGAAACGCAACCATCTCAATCCATCCTAAAACCGCATGCGAACTGATCGGCCAACGGGTCCAGCTCGCACTTCAAGGAAACCTCGACGACTGCAGGCTCGAACTCCCGAAAACCTTCGATATCGTCGCCAAATACAAGGAGCACCAACGAGCCTACAGAAGTGGCTTCTACCCAGGAGCCAAGCAAATCGACTCGACAACAATCCAATTCGTCACTGACGACTATTTCGAAGCCCTCAGGATGATGAGATTCCTCGTCTGAGAAAACATTGAAAAGCTCACACCACACTGATTTTTGTGTGGGTGTGAGCTTTTCAGGTTCTATCGATGATTTCCTGTTGGTATTCCGGACTTAGCGCCACATAATACTCGCTGAAACCGAATTTCCTTACCATCAGTGTCCGATACTTTTCCGGATTGACCCGCGCATCTTCCAGTTCTTCGCGTGTAACCAATGTAAATCCCACGTGCAATCCGCCTTGTGCGAAGAATCCACGTGCCAAATTCTTCAGTTCCTCGGGTCGAAGCCGTTGCGAAAACTTGATGTTCAGCCCTCCGCACACGGTTCGAGCCAAGGGCAGCTTGGCGACGCTTTTCATCACGGCAGTGACGCCCCGACGATCCCGCCCGTAGGTCGGCGACATGTTTTCGCTCAGCGGCATTCCCGCCTTCCGTCCATCGGGGGTGGCTCCGAGTCCGCGCCCGAACCGATGATGTTGGCTTAGCGAATACAACGACGCGACCATGATGTACCCTTCCTGCCGCCCCACTTCTTCCATCGCATCCAGCAGGCAAGTCGCCACTGCGACTGCCCACCGATCCGCTTCGTCGTCATCATTTCCGTACTTGGGCACCTTGGTCAGGATCTCCTGCCTCAGTGCTTCATGCCCATCGAAGTCCGCTTCGACGATAGCCAGGAATTCCTTGTACGGGAATCGTTTTTCGCGGAAGACCAGTTGGTCGATTGCGGTCAGGCTGTCTCCCATCGTCGCAATTCCCACGAAGATATGATGTTGCCACCGATACATGTCGGCGCCGCCTTGTGAAATGTCCTTGCACGCTGCAACGCAACGCGTTACGGCAAGCGAATCCAGCGAGAAGCTCAATGCGTCGGTGAAGGTCCTGCTTGTCGCGACCGCGAACTCGCGCATCTTGTTTTCGGCGACCTTGCCGATTGCCGCGATTACGTCATCCATGCTCGATGGGGCTTCCAGCGAGTGCAATCCCTCCATCATCCAGCGGACGCAATCGTTGAAATGGTCGATCCGATCCATCCGATTGTAGAGCTGTTGCGGCAAGTTCACCCGGTTGCAAGCCGTGAAATCAAACCCATCGGCCACCTCGGATGGAATGCCTGCCCGAACCAGGGCGCTGGTAATCACATCACTGTTGAAAATATTCGGAATCGTCGGCATCGCAGCGGCTCGGCCAACCAAGTTCCATGACGCATCGCTGTCGCCCTTGGACATCCGGAAATTCAGCGTGGGCTGCGTCAAGCCGCACAGGCGTTGCGCTTCAACAATCATTCCAGTCACAACATTGAACTTGTCGCCACGCAAGGTGACATATTGCTTCGTTGCCTGGCACGGCGTCGGCTTCGACTGGTAATCATCAGTCCCCGTGCCTGCCAATTCATTGGTCTTCAGGAAGAACATCGCCAATAGCTCAATTGCTTCATCCTTCGTCAAAAGATTGTCATGGAGGTCATTTACGTAATAGGGAAACAAGTACTCATCCAAACGACCCAAGGCAAAATCACGCGCACCGCAAATCCCGCTGGTCACAAACTGCCAAAACCACATCGATTGCAACGCCGAGAAAAAATCGTACGCAGGATAATACGGAACAAGCCGCAAGGACGATGAAGCAAGAATCTTGCCCGACGCCTTGGCAGCATCGGCAAATCGACCGGCAAAGCGGGCAACAGCATCGACGCAACGACGGGTGCAAGTCGCAAAGTACGCCGCTTGTGAAGTCCCTAACCGCTCAGATGCCGAGGATGTCTCGACCACGAAATCCATAAGCCCCTTCGTCAAAATCCGAGGCCAGTCGTGGGTGATATGGCCATTGGACCACAATCCGCCGGGAACTCGACTGAACCCGAACGGATGCTCCCAGCACCCCTCGACAAACTTTCCTGCAAACGGATTTTCGTCGTCGCAGGGACAGGACAACCCATCGCACAACAACTCGAACTCATGCACGTACCGTTCATGATGCGGCAGCGACATCGTCTCGCTTGAATGACGGTGCAACAACTCCTCGCGCTCAAGAAAGCACGCCTTCTGGTCACCCCCGAGAATCGCTTCGCGCAAGCGGCCGATCGCATTGACATTTATGCGTCCAATGTTCTTTTCCATCACAAAACCCAGGGAGTTGATTCCACGTCAAAAACAACCTCGATCCCTCTGTCATTTCCACCAATAAAATGTAGCACCGATCCTGCTGATTTCACTTTACAATAATCTTTTTTGGGGGCAAGCCGTACAACTGACTTCACAATAGAATACATACATGAAAATAATCTCAGGCAAGCCGGGAAATTGCATGGGACACATGAATAGGACAAAAAGATGCAAGACTTTGCATCGTGGGCATCTGACCATGCTTAACCGAAAAAAAGCAGTTGATGCCATGACAACAATTTAAGTACGGGCACCCGGGGTGCTCGTACCCAAGCGATGTCATCCGTCAAAGGGCTAAAATTGGCGCGTTCCCGGTCGAATGGATCGGACGAGACTACATAACGCATTGCGCCGTAGGCGCATGACCATGCTTAACCCCATGCTTTAGCTTGGGGTGGGACGCCCCTCAAAGTCAGGGCGCCTTGTAAAGGCGCTACAGAAGACTACCCCTTTTCAATAATCCCGACCCTGCATTTAGGAGTCGTTCAAAGATCGGTTGCGTCAAGTTGGCACTCACAAAACATTTGATTTTTTCAGGCAAAATCGCTTGCATCCTCCGCTTTACAACGATAAGTTACCCGCGATTCGTCACCAAGCAAACGGAGCCTATACATGCAAAACGAAAAAAACCTGATCTGGATCGACATGGAAATGACGGGACTCAATCCCGACCATGACAGAATCCTAGAGATTGCGACGATCATCACCGACGACCAGCTCGACATCATCGCCGAAGGACCAGTCGTCGCCGTCAGGCAACCGCAGGAAATCCTCGACCAAATGAGCGAGTGGTGCCAAACACACCACACCCAGTCCGGACTCCTCGACCGTTGCAAAGCAAACGGAACAACCGAAGCCGAAGCCGAGAAATTGACCCTGGACTTCATCCGCAAGTACGTCCCCGAAAAGGCCTCCCCCATCTGCGGAAACTCAATCTGCCAGGACAGGCGATTCATCTTCAGGTACATGCCGGAACTGCACGACTACCTGCACTACAGAAACCTGGACGTCTCAACGATCAAAATCCTCGCCGACCTCTGGAAACCGCAAATCATGCCTGGATTCTCAAAAAAGGAAGCGCACCTCGCATTGGAGGACATCAAGGAATCGATCGAGGAACTCAGGTACTACCGAAAACACTTCTTCAATATCTAAGATCTCCGTTCGCCCACTCGGAATCCAAAGAATCAAACAGCGCTTCAACGCAACCCAGGTACTCATCAAGCGAACGGCTCTTGATCACGGCTTTCCGCAAACGACCCTTTGCATCAGGCAGGAAATAGTCCCAAACCGTCTTCAATTTCTGCAACGGTTGCTCGATTCCACCCAGGTTGGCAACCATGGCGCGATGGTACATCCGAAGCAATTCAACCCGTTTTTCGCCTTCGATCGCCACTCCTTCGCTCAACTCCAACCCCAACAATGGATTCCCAAGCAAGCCGCGACCAATCATGACCGCCGAAAATCGAGAGGCGTCATCCTTGGTCAACATATCGCCGTTGGCAATCATGTCATGCCTGATTTGACTTGCAAACGCCTCGTATGCCGCCCAATCTGCCTCGCCACCGAAGCCCTGGCGACCCAACCGGGGATTCATCACAACCTGGCACAAACGAGTGTCGTTCAACAACGGAATCAATGACATCGATTCATCGACGCTGGACTGCCCAAGTCGCAACTTCACGGAACAGGACAAGCCGGGAAACGCCTCTACCACGCGCAAAACGTCGCGAACAGCATCGGCATTCCCCAATATCCCGCTCCCGTACCCGCCAGAGACGACCTTCGGAAAAGGACAACCGAAATTCAAGTCCAAACGGCGAAACCCGTGAGACGAAACCAACTCCGAAATCCGGAACGCCTCATCGTAACTCCGAGCCAATGCCTGAGGAACGGAATCCAAGTCGCCATCGCTCAATTCAACCAAGTCGCGACGCCGAAACTCGCCGCGCTCCAAACGGATAAATGGACGATAGTACTCAGCGCAACCGCCTATAACCTGACGATGCGCAAGACGCTGAAAACTCTCCGTGTACCCTTGCAAAGGGGCAAAGTAAACCCTCATTCCTCAAAAAAATTCTCCCGCTTGCCGCCACGAGACACACCCTTCTTCGGCTTGTCTTCGACGGCTGCCTCCGAGCTGCTCTTTCCTTTTGCCTTTCGATGCCTCGCTATCGCCTTCGCCAACGGGCAACGAGACAACTTGACATCATAGTCACGGCGATATTCCTTCAAGATCGCACGGGCCTCTTCAGCCAACTCGCGACGCACATCGTGACGCTCACCCGCAAACCGATCTATGTATCTACGGTCGTAATTGGTCGTCTGATGCCGCATCCAAGCAATCACCGCAGCTTCCGCACGCTGCTCAATCGGAATCGTCGAGGTCCGAGCCACCGTCCCGCTGCCAACAGGAGTCGAATGCTCAGCAACCAAAACCGCCAACTCCTCCGCCAAGTATTGCCAGCGGGGAGCGAAATCCAGGAACTCGACCACGGCACGTTTAAATTCTTCCACATAGTCGGCTTGCTTTTTGGCCCGATATTGCCGCCCCGCATCAAGCTTCTTTTGATAGGCCTTCGTCGAACGCTCCTCCTCAAGCGCCTGACGCTCGCTGGCAATCACATCCGCAGGCGCCCAAACCCCCATGGACTGAGGATGGTTCCGGTAAAAACGTACCTGCACCCAATACTTGCCATGAGACTTCACGCGACGGGTCAGCGCACTGTCGCCACTTGGCAAAAAATCCCATCCCTTTGGAATCGGAACCTCCTTCTTGTCGCGAACAAGATACAGATACCCGGGGTTCCAGCTCAATTGCACAAAGATCTCTTCCATGTTATTTCCCCAGCCAATCTATCATAAGAGGACACAATGAGAAAAACCATGCCACGCCAAGAGCCGTCAAGACCATCAACACAGCCGCCGACCCCATGTCCTTCGCACGCTTCGCCAATTCATGGTACTCGGGACTCGCCAAGTCAACAACAGCCTCAATCGCAGAATTCAACAACTCAACAGACAACAAAATAAGCCAAAGCCCATTTAAAAGCAAACGCTGAGTCAATTCAAAGGGAAGCAAGATCGACAGGGGGATCAGCACGATCCCCATCGCGACTTCCTGACGAAACGCAGCCTCGTTGCGAAGCGCATTCCGTATCCCGTTCAACGAATAGCAAAACGCACGAAGTACACGCTTGAAATCAGACCGCTTCGGTGGACGCGGTGACTTGCCCTCGCCCATCAATTCGCCTGTTACCTTGTGGTACGACAATCCCATCGCCTAATACTCCCTATCACTCGTCCAGCAACTCGCCAAATACACCCACAAACGATTCCATGTCTTCGCTGGTGCCAACAGTAATCCGCAAATAATCGCTCACCCGAGGCAACTTGAAGTAGCGAACCAAATAACCACGAGCCTTCAAGCGATGAAACAAATCCTCGGCAGCCTTCGGAGGACGTGCAAAAATGAAATTCGACGCCGACGGCTCGATCTCGCAGCCCAACCGCTTCAACGATGAAATCGTCGCCTCGCGAGTCGCACGAATCCGCTTCGCATTCTCTTCCATGTATGCAACGTCACGCAACGCCGCAGTGCCCAACACCTGGGTCAGCATGTCGATGTTGTACGAATCCTTGACCTTGTTCATCTCGAAAATCAACTCCGGAGAAGCAACTGCATACCCCAAACGCAATCCCGCCAATGAAAAGCTCTTTGAAAGCGTGCGCGACACGACCACATTCTTGAACTCCTTGCACAACTCAAGGCACGATTCATCGGCAAAATCCACGTAGGCCTCGTCAATCCAAAGCACGCCCTTGAACTCGGATGCGATCTTGCGAAGCGTCGCCTTGTCCAGCAGGTTCCCAGTCGGGGCATTCGGATTTGCGACGATGAACAGCGGAGCATCGCCAGCCAGTTCCGCCGCATTTTCAGGCAATTGGAAGCTATCGTCCAACGCCACCGCACGATGGCCGGCACCTTGCAAATCCGCCAAGACAGGATACAAGGAATAGCTGGGCTCGGAATAAGCAAGGACGGCGCCCTGATCGACAAATGTCCGCATCGCAATCGTCAGCAAATCATCGGATCCATTGCCGCAAATGACCCAATCGGGTTCGAAGCCATACACATCTCCCACCGCCTTGCGGACCATCAAGGCGCTTGGTTCGGGATACAGGCGCAGTCGCGTCCAGTCAAACTCCCGCAACGCAGCACCAACCGCAGGAGACGGCGGATACGGATTCTCATTCGTGTTCAACTTGACGTACTTGCGATCCTGGGGCTGCTCCCCGGGTACGTATCCAGCTATCCTGCCAATGCATTCTCGTGCATAACTCATCGTCAATTACTCCATTTGTATCGATGTGTGCCGCAATCTAACTCGCGACATTTTAAAAAAATTTTTTAAATATATAGCTTGTTTGACGCACTCGCAAGAAATCAACCGTCGCAACGCCCCCTTAACGATAACCAACGAGACAATGCCCCAAACACCACCCCGGGTGCCACCGACCACCCAAGGTGCCTCCAACCACCCCGGGTGCCCCAGACACCACCCCGGGTGCCCCAGACACCACCCCGGGTGCCCCAGACACCACCCCGGGTGCCCCAGACACCACCCCGGGTGCCCCAGACACCACCCCG
>JAGVUR010000153.1 GCA_019136135.1 Verrucomicrobiota bacterium | reverse complement strand
CCGTACGACTGGGAGTTCCTCCAAGCGCTTGCCGTCACTCCGCAAATTCCAGGCCTGGATAGACTCAAATGCCTTGTGCTTGAATTCCACCTTGGCGCGACCGCTCCTGACCAAATGGGGCAGCTTGCCCCAATCCAGAAGCAACTGACGCTCGGCTTCCGCAAACAACATACCCGAGTTGACCAAATCCGTCAGGTGATTCAGCAAGATCCGATTCGAATCCTCCAATGGCTTCCCGTTCAGCGAAGATGCCCACACCGTCGCATCCGTATCAAGTATCTCCACCGTCAAGCGGCCGGTCTTGATCATCTCCCCTGCGGGGCCAAAGCCGCCAGCCGTGCGGCTCGTGTCCAAAACCATCAAGTCGCGCTCGGGAATCGAGGTAAATTGCTTGTCAATAGACTGCTGCACTATCGGCCTCTTGCTCATATCAGCCAGCGTATCAGACGGGAGCCAGCCCAATTTCCCAATCAATGAGGACAACTCGCCTATCGAATTGCTTCCAAACGGATCGTCGCTTTCGAACACGGCGCCGCTGCGAACCGCGCCAGCCTCCAAGGGGATCGTGATGTCGGGACTGTAGTTCGTCGATTTCCCTATAATAGAACCGACCTTTGCCATCGTGACGATTCCACTCCATGCCGGATACATGTTCTCGCTCGGCTTCGTCTTGGATGCCTCGGTATATCCTGGCGTATATGTGAACGCGATGGAGCGCGGGCTTGTTTCCATGTCTCTTCGCATGTACAGCATCAGCGAGGCGCGCTCCGCCACCTGGTTCAACGGGTCGCGGCACAGGTCGAAATAGTTCGTCACCATCACATTGAACTCGCCCCGATTGCCGTGGGAATACGCAAAGCGCCACAAGCCGCTCCAATCCTGGATCGAACCCAGGCAGCCCGTCAAGATTCCGCCAATCCCACGATACCGACCAGGGCCGGAATAGTTGTACTCAGTAATCGTAAAGGGCTTCCCGTACAAACGGGAAAACGCACTCCAAGATCCCCCGATCGAACCGCGACGAATCAGACTCTCGTTCGGACAATGAGACGGCAAGCTCCAACTCTTCACAGGAAAACTCGGATGGTCGACGTAAAAGTGATGGTCAACATAGTCATATTCAGAACGAATGTTTTGAATCCACGGGGCGTACCCGCCGAAATTCATATCCGTCAGCAATGCCTTGCAACCCAATTCCTCGCGGATAAAGCGACGCATCTCCAGGAACATCGAGTTGTACTTGTCCTCTGTAAACGCAATCACGTCCTTGTGCTCCCGCAACGTACGCTTGTCCTCCGGCGTCGGCTCTACGACTTCCGGATACGTCGGCGTTCCCCACGCTTCGTTTCGCTTCTCCCAAGTACCGTACTTGGCGATCAGCCATTCGTTCCATGCCTTCTGCCAAAGCTCACCCACCTTTCCCTTTGACATCAAGATGCCAAGATGCGCCGTGCCCTCGTTGATCATCGAAATCAACGCCATGCACGGATCCTCGGCGTACGTCATCCCTGTATAAGGATTCCGATGCGTCAGGAAATTCCTGGTAAACGCCTTCCAGTTGTCCATCGCGGGCTTGTACACCGGGAGGTAGTATTTGAAATCCCTCCAACTTCCCCCCACGTCCTCGCCGTCGAACAATTCCTCCTTGTATTTGACGAATCTGGACACGTACATATCCGTCGTGCAGTAGATGCCGCGCTTCTTCAACTCGCTGAAGAAATAGTCGAACATGTCCATCCTGACCGGATCGAGATTGGTGGTGCAATTGGGTTCTTTTTTGATCAAGTCGTTTTCATGATGGTGGAAACGTACGGAATTATATCCGAGCCGGTGCAATCGTTCCGCCAGCTCCAGGCTTTGCGGCTTCGGATTCACCTGACCGTTGCCGACGAAGTTCACCCCGTAGAACCGCTGGGGCACGCCGGGCAATTTCTCGAACTCGAAGTGGTCGCCCCGCGCCTTCAACCAGCCATGCTTGCCGGCAGGTCCGTCGGTAAAGCCCAACGTCGAAAAATCCAATGCGCTTCCGGCTTCGACACCGAGGACGACCTCAAGGGGAATCCATTCTTCGTTTGCCTCAAGGCGAGTCTGCCGAGGGCGATGGAATGAGATTGGCGCGCCTGGCGTAAACTCTACTTCGAGTTCCGACGTCATCCCCGGCGTCCAGACCTTGTCCCCCTCGCCTTCCGGGGCGATGCGGAAGTGAAATGTGTCACTCCAACGCCGGCTGTCCTGAAGCAAGACAGGGGTCGGCTTCTTGAAGCGGAACACCATCGGACCGAACTTGGTGCCAATCGTCAATCGCGACACGGGGCGGGACGCCAAAATGATGTTCTCAGGCAACGTGGCAGGGAACGGGACCGGCTCATCGTCGTCATACTGGAACGAATGCCCTATGAAATTCGCGGCAGGAAGCGCAAATCCAAGGTACATCGTCACGACGCTCGCTTCCTTCGCGCAGGAAAAACCACAGCGGACAGACACGGTCTTTTCATCCAATTGCGACGGATCCATCCAAAAAGTGAAATCAACATCCTTCGCAGACGCCGATGAACGCGAAACAATCTCGCCGGCCATCATCCGCTCGACGTCGATTCGTCGGAAATCCCCGCCTCGCCAACCAGTCAAAAAGTAGTTTGGCTGAAATGAAAACACCAGCTCACCATCGTGCCTCACGCGACCGGAACCGTCATTCGTCACGCGAAACTCAAACCCGTCGCAATGCGACGCTGCTCCAGCCATGCCCATCACCATGACAAACATCATCCAAAATAGGTTCAATTTGACTTTCATCTTCGTTCCTTATGTTGTTGCTGTGTTAATGCTAAAAAAAGCAGTTGACACCTTATGATTGTAGTGCCTTGTAAAGGCGCTATAGAAGACCAACGCATTTCAATTCACCAACATGGTGAAGCGAATAAACTTTCTGACTATTTAATAATCATCTTATTAGGAATAAAATCCAGCTTCAACTGCTTTTTTAGGTTTAGCGGATTACAATCTCGTACATCATCCTGGCGCCGTTCGGACCGCGAACCGATACGTCAATCGCAAATCCGTCCTTGGTCCGTACGACTGGGAGTTCCTCCAAGCGCTTGCCGTCACTCCGCAAATTCCAGGCCTGGATAGACTCAAATGCCTTGTGCTTGAATTCC
>JAGVUR010000170.1 GCA_019136135.1 Verrucomicrobiota bacterium | reverse complement strand
TCCGACCTGTCCGACCTGTCCGACCTGTCCGACCTGTCCGACCTGTCCGACCTGTCCGACCTGTCCGACCTGTCCGACCTGTCCGACCTGTCCGACCTGTCCGACTTGTCCGACCTGTCCGACAAGAGATGCCGCATTTTGGCCGATTGAATTCCGACACCATTTGAGTACGAGCACCCCGGGTGCCCGTACCTAAACTGTTGCCATGGGGTCAACTTCTTTTTTTAGGTTTATGCCAAGTCGGCATGATGCGTGGAAAAATTTCACCACGCCTCAAGCTCGGTTATCCCGCCAACTCCAACCGCCTCAGAATTCCCCTTGAACCCAGACAATTTCACCCAACGGCAACGACGACGCGGGAAACGCAACTCCTGAACATCCGAAGACCCCGGTTTCAAAACAAACTCAACCCCGCCGCCTTCGGAAAATTCCACTTGGCACCCCGTCCAGTTTGTCTTGTTCTTCTCGCCTTGGCGCAACCATAGCTTCAACACCCCTAGCTCAACCTCACGCCCGAAATCGACCTTTATCCATCCCGAAGCCTCGGATTCAGGCGACCACGCTGGAAAAAATTGCCCTTCCCCTCGGTTTTCGATCCGACCATCAATCACGCAAGCCGCCGACCCAGTTCCTGCACTGGACGTGACTTTCGGATAGCTATCAGGTCGCGTTGACGCATAGGGATTGACCGCATAATTCGTCGGACCGGAAATAAAGAATTCTTCTCCGGTGGAATCGCGAATCAGTTCTTCAAGATGCCGACGCTCCAAAGCCTCCTGACGGAAGCGTTTTTGTTCGAAGTGATCGTACTTGCGATGCTCGGCTTCCGTCCATGCGTTGGCCTCGCGATAGTCTCCGCAGAATGGAACCCCAAGGTCAATCCACGTAGCAATGATATCGAGTTCCTCCTGGCTCAGCTTCACGCCACCATGGTGATCGTCTCGCAAAAACGGTATCAATTTGCTCGCTACCGCACCGACTTTGTACGGCTCTTGAACCTCGGGAGTCGATTGAGGCCATACCCACGAAATAAAACGATGACGTCCAGGGGAGCGGCGCGCCACCAGGCTCAAGTACGAATTGCTCCAATATCGCTTCGAGTTAACATCGGCATACAGCGACTTGCCATTGAGAATAACCTGATTGTTCGGATTCGAGTATTCCCCGCCAGCTTCGGCTACCTGCCATTCCAACAACCCCGCAGACTTGTCCTGACGCATCGTCGCATCCAAACGCAAGGCGCGGCACATCACAGGTTCCGTAAACCTAACCTCGACAAACTTGTCCAAATCCAAACCGTAGGGACCCTTCGTCGGTACGGGCTTCCATTCTTCAGAGCCAACGGGGAGATAGGACAACGACCAGTTCACAGGACGGAAAACCCCGGAATGAGGCTCCTCGGTGTACCAGTAGACTCGAGATCGATTCAGGTTCAAGGGACGCTCAAAGGTCAATTGAGCCCACTGCCGACTGCCCTTCATCTGGGGATACCAGGTGAAACGACGGATGCTCGTGTCACGGGAATGCTTCGGAAACACACCGTCAACCAAAGCCATGGGGGTATCTGCGGGACAGCAGTACGACACCGTCACCGTGGGACGCTTGAACGTATGCTTCGCTTCCTCATGGCATTTCAGGCAATGCTTGTCCCAAATCGGTTGAACTTGCTTGATGTACGAGAATCCAGTAGGCTTCTTACCAAGGAAAGGTTCCAACTCCTGGGGGCCCTTGACCAAGGCCATCGTTCGCGCCATATCCGTCGGCACACTTTCATTTTTATGTTCGTGGCATCCAATGCATGAGAATACTTCGTTCGGCTGCAAGGTTGACCAGCTTCTCATCGTCTGGATGGAATGTCCATGTTTATCCAACACCTGGAAATAGACCGGTGTTCTTGCGGGAACCTTGAAGAAAGCCGATCCATCGGGCTGGATTGGCGTAGTGCCGAGCACGATCTTCGCATCCCAACAACCATCGCCTATGGCAACTGGAGTGCATACCCCGGCACCACCCGCAGGACCGCCATTGCCGTTCAAACCAATCCCCGCCGCACGAAAATCCAATGCCACGACACGAAGCTGCTTCGCCTCGCCGCGAACAATCCCAGCCAAACCAGGTCCCTTGTAAACATCATGCAAATAAAAGACTCCAGATGACTTCCGATAGTCAACAACGGATGGACGTTGCGTCGGCTCAACTCGACTCTTCACCACAACAGGATGATTGCACGAACGCCAATCGTTCCAGTTCAACAGCTCGCGACGACCAGAACTGTCCATGTAGTACAACCCGAAGTTGAAGTCGCGACGCTGCAAATTGAACTCCTTGGGAGTATAGCTGACGTAATACATGTCTTCGGAGATCGGATACGGATGCCTGAACAGCTCTCCCTCCTGACCGTAAGAATCGATCCGGACAGGCTCTGCAGGACGCCGTGGCGCCATAAACTCAACCCCATCAGCTTCCTGCCGACCGAGGGCCACGTCAATCAGGATCAACTTCCCAGCCTGCCATGTATGATGACCCATGGCGACTGCCAGCACCTTTTGGCTTCCGGGAATCGGTCTTGCGTGGCAGGGCGTCGTCGGAAACCAGGAATTGTTCCCGTAGTACTCGGTTTGTCCGGTTCCATCTGGATTCATCCTGAATAGCGACTGCGTAAAGACCTGTCCGCGATCGTTGTAGTCCCAGCGGGTATAGACGATGCCGCCATCGTTCATCAATTGCGGATAGACCGTATGGACCTGATCGAATCCCAGCCTCCGCAAGTAGTTCCCATGGGTGTCGCACGCATACAGGTTGGATACCTCGGTCCACCAGCAATCGACCGTTTGCACGCAACGAGTCGAACTGAATATGATTTGATCGCCAGGCGTGTAAATTCCCTCGAAATCAGCACACCCAAGACCATGCGTGATCTGCCGAACCTTTCGGCTCTTCAAATCCATTTCATATAAATGGTAGTCATCCTGGCGATCTGATTTCTTCCATGAAAACAGCAATCGATCCCCGTCGAAATGCACATCGGGATCCCGTAACATCCCACCTTCATCACGAAGCAACGATGTTTCTGAAACCCCGCCATCGGCACCGACCGTCAGCAAAGTCAACTCCGAACCAGAACGGAAAAATCGCTCGTGCTGAGCATCGGACTGACCTTCAGTATAGGCAAAAAACGACGGCACAACCGCAGCGCGCTTGATATACGCCAAGCGACGATACTCCACAGGAATCGAACTCAGCCGTTGAACTCGACGACGAGCGCAATACTCGAGATATCGGCGCAACAACGCCGTCTCATCACCGCCTACATCCGCTTCAATCCCAAGCTCCTTCCCGCATCGGATCAAGGCATTCTTAAGCCGATCCTCGCCCCGGGCATCCTCAGCCCACCCCCAAATGTCAAGATCCTGCAACAACCAGTCCGTCTCAACGGGATGTGACTTCAACAACTCAACCAAGATCCCGCGACGCGACCCCAAATACGAATGCAACAAATCGCGACGCTTAGCCTCGTTGCTTTCTTTCGATTCCGCCTGACGATACTCAGACAACCGAACCTTCAGACGATCGCGAACCCCTAAGCATCTCCCCACAAAATCATCCCCGCGCACAAACGATGCCAATAGCATCGAAATCACAATGATAGCATATCGTCTCATGCGCAACCCCTCCAAAAGCAACTTTTCGAGATGATTATTGTGGGGAAAAGAAAAGGGTACGAAAGATTTATTTCGCGTACTCGATCGCCCTGGTCTCGCGAATCACAGACACGCGAATTTGACCGGGATAACGCATCTCCTTCTCGATGCGTTCAGCCATGTCACGCGCCAAAACCGCCGCCTGGTCTTCGGTAATGCGCTCAGGCTGCACGATCACGCGCAACTCGCGACCCGCTTGAATCGCAAAGCAATTCTCAACGCCTTCAAACGCATTCCCGATTTCCTCAAGCTGTTCCAAGCGCTTCAGGTACAACTCCGTCGTCTCTGAGCGTGCGCCTGGCCGGCTCGCACTCAATGTATCGCAAATCTGGACCAAAATTCCCATCAAGCTTGTCTTTTCCACTTCCTCGTGGTGAGCCGCGACAGCATTGCAGATGTCTTCGTCCTCGCCGGCACGCTTCAGCAATTCAGCGCCAATCGCCGCATGGGTCCCTTCGACCTCGTGGTCAACCGCCTTCCCAATGTCATGCAACAAACCAGCGCGCTTCGCCTTGCGCTCGTCCAAGCCAATGGACGCGGCAATCACACCCATCATCGACGCTACCTCAATCGAATGCATCAAGACATTCTGCGAAAAGCTGTAGCGGTACTTCAAACGACCAATCAAATTCACAATGTTCGGACGCAAACGAGTAATCCCAAGTTGCGAAACAGTCTCCTGACCGGCCTTCTGAATCTCGTTCTCCACTTCCTTCTTGACCTTGTTGACGATCTCCTCAACACGGGCAGGATGAATACGACCGTCGGCAACCAAACGCTCCATCGTGATTCGGGCGATCTCGCGGCGAACCGGGTCAAAACATGAAATCACTACGGCCTCCGGAGTGTCGTCAATCAATACATTGACGCCGGTCGCTGCCTCAATCGTGCGAATATTGCGGCCCTCGCGACCAATGATGCGCCCCTTCATGTCCTCGTTGGGCAACGGTATCGTCGAAGTCGTACGCTCGTAAGCGCAATCCCCGGAATAACGCTGCATCGCATTGATCATGATCTCCTGGGCTTCCTCCTGCAAACGCTGCTTGTTCTCCTCCTGGAAACGACGAATCAGCACGCCGCGATCACCTTCCAATGCCTCCTCCAAACGACTTAGCAAAATGTCACGCGCCTCATCGCGAGACATGCTCGATATGCGTTCCAATTCAGACAACTGCTGCTGAGCCTTCAAGGCCAATGATTCCCGCTCTGATTTCAATTGCTCTTCACGGGAACGCAATTCCTTGTCGCGATTGTCCAACTCGGAGGTTCGATTATCCAACTGCTCCAACTTCTTGTCAACGTTGTCTTCCTTCGAAGTCAACCGCTCCTCGGCCTTCTGCAATTCCCGACGGCGTTCGCTTACTTCGTTGTCAAACTTCTCCTTCAGAGCAATCCGTTGCTCAGCCGCCCGGTTTCGAGTCTTTTCCGCTTCGACATTCGCCTTTTCCCGAAGCAGCTCGGCGTCCTTGACGGCCTCGTTCTTGATCTTCTCAGCCTCTTTCATCGCTTTTTCGGCAAGCTGGCTGTCAACCTTGACTTTCTTGCGAAAAATCATCGTAAACAAGGCGGCGCCTACCAAAAATCCAATCGCCGTCATGCCAGCTGCCGTACCCATCCCAATTTCCGCAACCATCGGCAGCACCGAGCTTGCCGATGGAACAATCATCATCAATTCCATTTCTGCTCTTCCTTTGCCCTTCTCAAGGACACGCTTTCATTGACATTTCAAAACGCGTGTTTCCGTCACGACCCAGTCAACTGGCAAGTCATGACTCTCGTGGGGAAGAGAAGCAAACAGCTGGCAATCGTAACAAATGCCAACACGAATTCCACGATGAAAGCCCAGCAATCGATCGTAATAGCCACCGCCGCGCCCCAGACGATGACCAAAGCGATCAAAGCCCAGGCCGGGTACAAGCCATACAAACAATCCGCTGAAGTCCAAATCTTCTCGACGAAACCCAATTCGTTCCGCGATAGGCTCCAATATCCCATAACGACCAGGACGCATGTCGCGCCCCAAATCGTCTATCCGTACCAATTCGTAGCTCGAACTCAACGATACATAGCGAGGCAATAGCAAATCAATTCCATCTGTAATTCCTTCCAAAATTGGACGGATGCCAGGCTCGCTACCTATAGGCATGAAACCAGCTACATACCGAATCCCTCCTAGACCCTCCAAAAACCCACGTAACCCGATACATAACAAGGAATCCTTGGCGCTGCGATCATCCTCGGTAAGACGACCTACACGCTCCAATGACTCCTTCCTATATCCAGCCTTATCCATCGCTCCGCCACGATGAGCGGACAAGCTCATTAACTACGAAACCTCTGAAACCTACACGGATGACTTAAATCGAATCCCGTCGACGACCTTTCCCTTCCATAGAAAACACGCCGCGATAAAAACGCAAAGCCACACTAGGGAAACACTCGGACAACTAGAAACCTCCTCGACATTGAGACAATCTCAGCCAAGCACACCCTCAACCCCCAGTGACAACAATCTTGACAATCGCAATCACTCCCGTATGTAAAGGCGACGCTTGACGCGTCTTGCTTAGCTTAAATCAACAAATGCCAGATTCCTACGTCGAACCAAATGCCCTTAGGGCAACCTGCGTTCCAATGCCATACTTGGCAAGAAGCTAATGTACTTGAAACTGATGAACTTTCAACCCAAGATACTTGCAAATAAATCTTTTTTTGCTTTAATCTTCACGCAAAAAACTTCGCGCCTCTTGGATTCTTCGTCCCTCAAGACAAAAATCATGGTCGATAGACTGGATTGGCCATGCAAATTAGGCCAGTGCTGAAATCTCCTGGGAGCGATCGGCAATATTGGCCAGATGGCGGGAAATTTTCTGGAATTCCGCAAGCAGCTGGATGTAATAGACACCGATGACCGGCAGACATGTTCCTTCCTTGATGCGCTCGAGATGATTGCTTTCGAAGGATTCGGTCAAGGAGTTGATTTTTTCCTCCAATTCAACGGCCAAGGCAAAATTCTCAGGGGAGTACTTGATCAGCAAGGTGTTGGCGATTTCCGCCTGTTTGGCCAGAAGATCCTGCAGTTCATCCATTTCGCGTTCGGCCATTTCGCTAAGTGTCACGCCGGTCTTTTTTATCTGGTTGATCTGATCAAGAATGATCGCCGTATGGTCACCGATGCGCTCGGTGTCATTGGTACAGTGAATCAGCAACGGAATCGCATCTGCCTGGGCGGGCATAAGTTTCTGCTGCATCAGGCGGGACAGGTAATCGGTGATTTCTACCTGCAATGCATCGATCTCTTCTTCACGATCATCTAGCCTGTCAGCCATTTTCTGATTTTCAGGCGTGTTCTTGGAATACGTGTTGATTGCACAATCAATCATCACCCAGGCGTTGCCCAGCATCCTGCGCAAGGTCGAGATGGTCTGCGACAGCGCAATCGAAGGCGTGTTCAAAAGATGAGGCTCGAGATACTGATATTTGAGTTCCGCAGCACGCACCGGAATAATCTTTTCACAGAGACGCGCAAGCAAGGGTATGAAGGGAATCAAGATCAAGGTTGTGCAGACATTGAAGATCGTATGGGCATTGGCGATCTTCCGAGGCAAACTGCCGGAAGCGCTTAGGTACTCGACCAGTTGGAAGAAAATCGGCATTTCCGAATCACCGATATGGAACCAAAACGTCCCTACGCAAATCAATACGCCAAAGACATTGAACAGCGTGTGAGCCAAGGCAGCCTGCTTGGCAATCCGGTTGGCCGGAATGGCAGCAATCTGGGCAGTGATCGTGGTACCGATATTAGAACCCAAAATCAGCGCCACTGCTGTATATAGATCGATCAGACCGCTGGCGCCCAGGGCAATGACGATACCGCTGCAGGCAGAGCTGCTCTGGATGAGCATCGTCACTAGAACGCCGATGCCAATGGCGCCAAGAACTGCTCCCAGGGGAAGACTGCCGTTGTGCGGAGCGCAATTGAAAGTCTGGAAAAAGGCGATGAACTCTTGGTTCTGAGCCAAAACTTTCAGTTCAGAACTCATGATGCTCATGCCAAAAAATAGAAACCCGAAACCCAGAATGGTATCGCCCCAGCCACGCAAGGCAGGATGCGTGATAAAGCAAAGCAACACACCAATGGCAATCGCCGGCATGATCAGCCAGCCGATATCGAAGGCAATCAGCTGGGCAGTAATCGTGGTACCGATATTGGCGCCGAAAATAATGCCGATGGCCTGCATCAGGTTGAGCAGGCCGGCATTGATGAAACCGACTACCATCACCGTAGTAGCACTGGAAGACTGGATGACGGCAGTGACGAGCGTCCCGGACAGGATCGCCACAAAGCGATTCGAGGAGAAGAAGTGAAGGATGGAGCGCATGCGGCTGCCAGCAGCCTTGTGCAAACCTTCGCTCATCAGCTTCATGCCGTAAATAAATATCGCCAATCCACCAAGAACAGAAAAAACAGTTAGAATAGGCATACGGGTTCCTTTTTTTAGAATCTTTCACAGAATCTATGGGTAAATACCGATGATTCAGAGCTTTCCCTCTCCTTCCCGTATCGGCTTTCCCAGCTTGGAAAAGCGTGCATGTGACAAATGAATGTCACACCTTGCATGAATAAAACCTTCAGAACAGGATTTCACATGCAATTGTATAATGTACTTAACCAAGTGCTTTCCTGCAAATAATTTGCCCCGAAAAACAGCATTTCGAAATGGAAATCAGCCCTCTGAAGCCTCCACAACCTTCTTCCTCCTCGATGCCTTCTTCGGCCTTGCAGGCTTGCTGTATTCGTACGTGCATCCAGCTCCTTCAAGCTTGCTCCGACCCGTATTGCCGATTTTCGATACCTTGAGGACCTCGCCCAATTCCTGCAACGATTCAATGTGCGTGATGACACCGATCAGGCAACCATCCGAGCGCAATCGCTCAAATGCCTCGCTAGCCATGTCAAGCGTAGTGCTGTCCAAGGAGCCGAAGCCCTCGTCCAAAAACAAGGATTCAACGTGCATGTTCGAGTTGTCAAGTCGCGACAACCCCAATGCCAATGCCAAGCTGACCACAAACGTCTCGCCACCAGAAATGCATGTCGTCGGACGCTCGTTCCCGTCCATATACGTATCGATCACATTGATTCCCAAGTCGCGATTCGAGTCTGATTCCGCCCGTACAAGCTCATACCTGGGCATCAGTTCCGCAAGCCGAATATTCGCGCACTCGATCACATTGTCCAATGTAAACATCTGAATCAAATCGCGGAAATTCTGCCCGTTGGCTCCCCCGATTGCCTTGTTCAGCTCATCCCACTTCTCCTTTTGGATTCGCGCCTCCTCGCATGACGCCTTCAGCTTTTCCAGCTCCCGCTCGCCCTCGCCAAAACTGGCAAGCTGCTCGTCCAGTTTCCCAATCTCCTTGTTCAGGGCATCGATATCGGCTTTCGCCCGATTCAATTCTGCCTCGATTTCCGCCTTGACCAAGCCTTCCGCAACCTGCCTGGCACCTTTAAACTGCGCCTTCGCCGACTCCAATTTCGCCGCAAGTCCAATCCCTTGCTCGTCCAAGGACTTTTTAAGCTTCCGCTTTTCCCCAAGCCAGTCCTGGGATTTCAAGGCATTCTTGCATGCCTCAATGCCCTCGAACCCAGCAGAAACAACTGCGGCTTCAGCAAGTTTTGACAACTCCTCAACGTCGATCTCCAACAGACGAATCCTATTCGCAAGAACATCGATCCTGGCATCAAGGGCCGCTGAATCCTTGACCAAATTGTTATGCACCTTCAGGGCTTCATCCTGCGCTGCCTTGGCACGTTTAACCTTTTTAACGGCATTCGCCTCCTCGACGTCAGGAACTTTGTCTTCAAATAGTTTTTTCCGTTCCGACACCAGCTGATCCTTCGCTTGCACCGCGGAACCATGCGCCTCCAAGGCCTTGTCACGACTGATGGTCGCATCCTGAAGAGCTTCGGACAATGGACCAACCCGCCCTTCATAGGTCGCAATCGACTGATTGGTCAATTTGCCTTTTTCAACTTTCGACTTCCATTCGCCAGATACCGACTTCAAAGACGCAACAGAAGCGAACGCAACCTCAACATCAATCTCGCCCAAATACGGCTTGACAACCTCAAGAAACTCATTTACTCGTATGGCGTTCTCAGATTGCTTCTTCGACAAAGCCACTGTAGCCGACTTCGCCTGCTCCTCCGCAACTTGGCAATTTGTATCCGCCTTAGCCAAGGCGTCCTTCGCTGCTTCCAACTGTTTGCTTACTCGCTCCAAGACCTTGTTCGCAGACCTGAGCGATACATCGGCAAGGTCAATTGCCTTGATTTCTTTATTCAAGGAATCGATCTTTTCCTGACAAACTTGCTGATACTTTTCCAGGCTTTCCTTGGTCACAACTCCGAAATCCTGACGGGCCTGGGCAAACTCGGACAAAAGCCTCTCCGCATTCTCAGACGCTCTTTTCAATGCCGCACTCTCAGCATCTGCCTTCCCTTGAGCCTGATTGTTTTTTGCTGTTGCCTCGTTAAGGGCCTTTAGCACGACCTCCTGCTTATGCTTAAGTTCTTTGAGAACCTTGCGATCTTCGCTCAATACCTGATCATGGCTAATGCCGGGGTGCTCGCAGGAACCACACAATGGACACGGCGAACCAGGCTTCAACTCCTCGCGATACTTGCGGAGCGACTCAATCGCATCACCGACCTTGACGACCTCCTCCTGTTTTTCAACCTCGCCATGGATGGTGTCATACTTAACCTTGCAAGACTCGACCAAGCTCTCAGCTGCAGTCAATTGCTCCGAGGCCTGAATCTTTGAGGCAACAGCAGACGCCTGATCATCAAGTGCCTTGATGCAAGCCCCCGAAGAATTGATCTCCACAGTCAAGCCATTAATCGAATTTCGACGTTCCTCGACACTCCGATCTCCAAGCGCCTCAGCCAACGCCTTATCCGAAGATTCAACTGACAACTTCGCCTTGCCATACTCAGCTAGAACCGCATCACGCTTGTCTTTTGCTGCCTTCAACGCAGGGCGAACGACTTTTTCCAGTTTTTCTGCAGCCTGATCGGCTTCCTTCTTGGCATCTTTCAATGCTTCCTTACTACTAGCCCAATCGCGTGCACTTTTTTCGATCGTCGAAAGCCCCTCAGGCAACGTCGAATATTTCTTGTTTTCCTCAAGCCACCTTTGGATAGTTTGGCTCTCCTGCCTGGCCAACTCCAGTTGTTTCAGGCAATTCCCATGGTTTTGCTTGGCTGTATCGACAGCATTTTGGGCGGTATCAACGTTCGTCTTCGCCTCGTTTTCAACCTTTCGCGCTTCCACAATCCTGGTATCCAGCGCCCTAACGGCTTTCAGGAGTTCACCCAACGCCGCCTGCTCGCGCTCCGTTTCTTCAAGCTGACTTCTGGCTTTGCCGCAGGCGTTCTCCGCAAGCTTGACCTTGTTTGCCAAATCGACCTTAAGCTGTTCGCAGGAACTTGCCTCGCCCCTTTGGGTTCCCAGCTCCTTCTGCTTGCCGTCAAGTCCATCCAAATGCTTGAGTTTAAGCGCCTCCGCCTTTTCGGCATCGTCCAACAACTTGCGGTCCGACTCGAACTCCAACTGCTGGTCTTTGTGCGCCTGAATCTGGCTTTCAACCTTTTCCTTTTCCTTCAACGTCTCCTCAAGCTTGTTGCAATGCCCCAACTGCTTTTCCAAAGCCGCATTTTTTACACCAAGTTCCCTCGCCTTCTCCATCGCCTCCGACTTCGCCGCCCTGATGGCTTCCGGATCCTGGACTCCAAGCTTCTCGCTCAACTTGCCAACTTCCTTCTGGGCTTCAGCATGCGCACTTACCTTGTCATTGTAAAGTTCATAAACGCATTTCCCGATTTCAGAGTATTCTTCCGTACCGGTAATCTGCTCCAAGAGTCCAGATTTCTCATCGTCTTTAGCCAGCAAAAACTCCGCGCACTTCCCTTGGGCCAGCATCATTGCACGAGTGAAACGTTCAAAATCAAAACCCGTCAACTCCGCAATCTTCGCATGAACATTGGAAACCCCTGAAGCCAATTCGACCTTCTCATCGTCGTCTTTCAATTCCCAAAGAAATTGATTGGCGTTTTGCAAGTTTCCATCCGGCATATTATGCGCCCTGTTGTTTTCCCAACGCGCCCTGAACTTTCGGCCCTTGTCCGAAAAGTCAACCTCGGCAAAATAGCTCACTTGACCATAGCTGATCAAGCCATGCAATTGATTCCTCTTCTCCAACCTGGGAGTTTGATTGTACATTGCCAGGCAGATCGCGTCAAGAATCGTGCTCTTGCCGCTACCTGTAGGTCCGCTCAACACGAATATCCCACGATCGACAATCTTCGGATTGTTGAAATCAATGGAAAACTTACCCGCCATCGAAGCCAAATTCTCAAATGTGACCTTGTCAATCCTCATTGCGCCCCTTCCATGTCGTTCTTCTTGTTCCTCAGCTCAATCGCCTCGTTGAGCATCTTCTGCCATTCGGAGCTTTTCTCCTCGCTAAATCCCTTCCGCTTAAGCAATTGATCAAAAATGTACTGCGGCGACAATTCGCTGAGGCTAATCCCCTGATTCCGCCGAGTCGCCAACCCCTCTTTCCTCTTCACCGTTTCGCAAAACACAATGGCGTGCCGAGTATCGATCAACCTGTCGCGCAATACCTGCCAATTCGCCTTCGATACATCTTCGCCAGTGTACGACAACTTCAACAATATCGGCTTCGAAGTCTCTTGCAACACCGACTCGACGGCCGCCTCAATCTCATCCCACTCCCCTTCAACCTCGATCAAACCCAAATACTCGGGCAACGCAACCGACTCAATCCCAAGGCAATCATCCCTGACCTCCAGCAAAACAACGCTCTTCTCCTGACCAAGCTCGCCAAAACCCATTGGCATTGGAGACCCGGAATAACGGATCCGACTCCCGGCACCCAGCGATTGACCACGATGCAAATGACCCAAGGCGACGTAACTAGCGTCAGACGAAAATATCTCGGCACGATTCTCTAAGACATTCCCCACATACCCATCGCGACGTGATTCCTGATCATCGTACAAAATCGCGCCTGCGATAGGCAAATGACCAGACAACATCAACGGAACGTCCAAACCAAGCGCCTCTTGACGTTTCAACATCGCATCCCACAAATGATCATAAAAACGATGCATCGCCTTGCGACGACGCTCCAGGCTGTCCTCCACACTCTCCCCTGAAACCTCGTCCAACGGTAAATCATCGGTATGAAGGTACGGAACGCAACCAAGCAATGCCTGAACTTGACCATTCTCGTCAGTCAACTCCAATATCGCGTCATCGACATCCTTCGGCATGCGCCCCATGACATGAATCTTGAAATGCCTAAGCAGGCGCTGAGGCGCATCCAATACCTTCGCAGGATCGTGATTCCCGCCCAATATGACGATATGCCGACATTGCCTCGCCTCGCTCCTCACCATATTCAGGAATTGGTAATACATCTCCTGAACGCTCCCGCTTGGGCTTTTAGTATCGAACAAGTCTCCCACGACCAGCAGAACATCCGCCTCCGTTGACTTCACGATTCCCGCCATTGATTCCAAAAACTTATTTTGCACATCCTCCAATGAATACGAGTAGAATTTCCCTCCCAGATGCCAATCCGCCGTATGGATAATCCTAAGTCCCTTCTTGCTTTCCCCTTTAAGCTTGCATTCCTTCAACTCAAGTTTTTTGACCATGTCATAATCCTTATGAAATCATCAATTCATCAACGTCTATTCATCTAATTATACGATGCCATTCCCCGAAATCTATCATTCCCCTCAAAACTTTTTTCACAGTATCCCTTCCACAAGCTCCTCGTCTCTAATCAAAAAGAATTTTTTGTATTTTTTATTTGGGGTTAATCCGTCATGTTTCTTTGCATATTCATTCATTGAATGACAAATACGAAACACTATCTTCTTCATTTTTCTCTTTCAACCAATTCAAGTTTTCATCCCTAAGCACCACATATCGCTTTAAAGCCCCCTCAAGACCACCCAGGGTGCCCGGTGACAATTTCACGCTTTATCACGCCAAATACGCTCCATTGACCACCCAGGGTACTCTCTCAAGCCGAAGACCTTTGGAGACCACCCTGGGTGCCTTCCTGAACCGAAAGCACTCCACAGACCACCCGGGGTACTCCTTGTCGTTGCACCATGTGTTCCACAGACCACCCAGGGTGCCTTTCCAAGCCGAAAGCACTCCACAGACCACCCGGGGTGCTCATTGTCGTTGCACCATGTGTTCCACAGACCACCCGGGGTGCCTTTCCAAGCCGAAAGCACTCCACAGACCACCCAGGATGCCATTCCCATGCCTGAGCCAGTACTTTGCCTCCTCCTCAAAACGAAGGGGGGTCAAGAGACCACCCGGGGTGCCTGCTCAAGCCGAAGACCTTTGGAGACCGCCTTGGGTACCTTGCCTGAACTGATGGTGCTACACAGGCCACCCGGGGTGGTAACTTCATGGTTTCACCACACAAAATACGCTCCATAGACCACCTAGGGTGCCTATTCCTAAACCGAATGCACTCCACAGGCTCCCCAAGGTGCTCTCCTGAACCGAAAGAACTACATAGGCCACCCAGGGTGCCTTTCCAAGCCGAAAGTGTTCCATAGACCACCCAGGATGGTGACTTCATGGTTTCACCACGCCGAAGACCTTCGGAGACCACCTGGGGTGCCTTCCCGAACCGAAAACACTCCACAGACCACCCAGGATGCCATTCCCATGCCTGAGCCAGTACTTTGCCTCCTCCTCAAAACGAAGGGGGTCAAGAGACCACCCAGGGTGCCTGCTCTGAGCCGAAAACCTTCGGAGACCACCTGGGGTGCCTTCCTGAACCGAAAGAATTCCATGGACCACCTGGGGTGCTCCTTGCCGTTGCAACATGTTTTCCATAGACCACCCAGGGTGCTCCTTCTTGCGGCGACATGTGTTCCAAACCACCCGGGGTGCCATCCTGAACCAAAGAATTCCATGGACCACCCGGGGTGCTCCTTGCCGTTGCACCATGTGTTCCACAGACCACCCAGGATGCCTTGCCTGCGCCGAAAGCACTCCACAGACCACCCAGGATGGTGACTTCATGGTTTCACCACACCGAAGACCTTCGGAGACTACCTACCTTAGGTGCCTTCCCAAGCAGAAAGTGTTCCATAGACCACCCGGGGTGGTGACTTCATGGTTTCACCACGCCGAAGACCTTCGGGAACCGCCTTGGATGCCTTGCCTGAACCGAAAGCGCTACACAGGCCACCTTGGGTGCATTCCCGAACCGGAAGCACTACACAGACCTCCCAGAGTGCCTCCTTACTCGCTTTTTCTTCTTTCCTTCATTTATTGTAACAATAAATGAAATGTCGTCTTATTCATTTTTTATTTTTCGACCTTTTACTTTTTCAATCTTGATGTCCTTGTCATGCCAAAGGCACACTTGATGGCACCCCAGGTGCCTTTTTTTGTACCTTACAATATCTTCTTGGGTGCCACAGGACATGGCAATCACAAAAAACTTGGCTATCGATTGGTTTCATTGCAGTATTCTGCATGATTCTTCATTTGCTTGCAAAAGTCATAATAGAATGAATGAATATTATTGCAATATTTTTCGAACGACAAAAAATGACAAAAATAAACGAAAAAAGTGCCAAAATAAATTTGCACTGCTTGCTTTCAGCAGTATTATATGGATTGGATTCGTTTGAATCAGATTACTCGTGACTGAATTGCAACCAAAAAACGAAGGGGAGGGCCCATGGGCTGTGTGAAATTTACCTACGACGAGTCGTCAGGAACCGTCCTGATGCTGAACTTTCGCTTCAATGCGATGATGCGGGACTTGCTGAAGCGGGAAATGGCGCCGAAGCCGGAAGAATCCACGAAGCAGGAGGAGTGCGTGAAGCAGGCGGAACCCCCGGAGAAAGGGGAGGCGGGGAAAGGGGAGGAGGTGGAAATTCAGTACCTGCCCAGGTTCGGGGACTACCTTGGCAAGCTGGAGCGACTCTTCAACATCACCGTCATGAAGGCGGACTACGCCCCGGAGATGATGCTGCTGGTCGTCTACGTGCCCAGGGAGGAGCTGCCCCAGGAGGAGGTGGACATGCGCTGCGTCGAGTACGCAAGCCACAAGCTCCCCTACCACACGAACTACACGGGGAAGGACCTGAACCGGGTCGACAGGTTCGTCGCCATGCTGAGGCGGCAGTTCACCAGGATCTACTCCAGGGCGAACCGCCTGCCCTT
>JAGVUR010000069.1 GCA_019136135.1 Verrucomicrobiota bacterium | reverse complement strand
CGAACTTATCAGCACGGTCGATGATGATCGTATTCGCATTCGGGATGTCAACCCCGCTCTCGATGATCGTCGTGCATACCAACACATCGTACTCGCCAGCCACAAACCGCGTCAATGTCCGTGACCAGCGCTTGATTTTGGAGACGGAACGCGGATTGGTGCGTGACAAGCGGAAGCAAGTTCCTGTCTTGGGTTCGGTGGTTGGTTCGGAGCAATTGCGTGAGGTGAAGGGGTTGCTGTCTGGCTTGTTGTCCGGAGGTGCGCAATGATGTACGTCTGGATCACATCGGTTTTGATCGTGTCCGGGATATTGGAGCTGATCCTCGGGGGGCTTGGCGTATCGTTGCCGTTGTTATTGCTGGCGGTATTTTACTTTGGGGTATTTCGGCAATGGCCTTTTGTGTTGTGGTTGGGGATATTTCTTGGTTCGATGGTTGAGTTGTGCTATGGTCGCAGTGTGTTGCTGTGTTGGGTTTTGTATCCCCTGGCAATCGGTTTTGGCCGTGGCTGGCGTTGGCTGGGGCAGACGAGCGGCTTGTTTCGGCAGGGCTTTGCTGGCGTCGTGTTGGGCTTTGCCAATGGCTTGTGCCTGATGTTGCTTCGCTACCGCGAGTTCGGAACGATATCGGGCTGGTTGACGGATTTGGTGCTCACGCCAATTTATGGCGCATTGAGTTTGCCTTTGATGTGTTGCGTGCTGGATTGGCTTGCGGGTCGTCTTGCGTTAAGGAGGTACAGTCGGTTGTCATCGGGTCGACGTGACGAATTGCTCTATTACGGCGATGACGAGGAGGGGGATGAAATCTTCTACGACTGACGAAAAAAAGTATTTGCGCTTTCGGCTTGAGCGTCGCGTCATGCTGTGCGTCTTGTTGCTTGTCTTGCCGATATTGCTTTTGCTGATTCGGCTATGGCAGGTACAGGTTGTCCAGGGACCTGAGTTGAGTCGTTACGCTGATCGTCAAAGTGCCCGTCGTCTGCGCGTGAGTCCTGTGCGTGGTCGGATGTTCAGCCGTGACGGGACGTTGTTGGTAGGGAACAACAGTTGCTACGATGTTGTTTTCCACTTGTCTGAGATGCGTCAAGGCGGTGCATTGTCCAAGACGGTTGAGTATGTGATGAGGTGTGCGAACCGGTTGTCGTCCTTGTTCGGGCGTTCCCACGAGTTGGTTGAGAAGCGATTGCGCGATCGTTTGGTGAGTCGCGCTTCCGAACCCGTAGTTGTTTTTCGCGGCCTCAGCGCTGTTGAGCTTGCCCAGTTGTCGGAGTTGGTAGTCGATCATCCTGGAATCGCTGTGCATATAAGGAACGAGCGTTCGTACAAATATCCTGGCGTGGCATCTCATTTGCTCGGGACAACCGGATGGAGTGTTCCGACGGATGGGCGCGGAAGCGAGGAGTACATGCAGTCTTTTGCCCTTGAGGAGCTTGTGGGAACGTCCGGTTTGGAGAGCGTGTACGAGACGGATTTAGGTGGCAAAGGCGGCGAGCAGTTGCTTCAGGTTGACTACCGTGGGTACTACCACGGCGTGCTGTCTGCGACACCCGCGCAGAATGGATACGATCTGAAGCTGACCCTTGACCTGAGGGCGCAGGCGATCGCGGAAAAGCTTTTGGTTGGACATCATGGCGCATTCGTGGTGATCGAGGTCGAGACAGGGGCGATTTTGGCGTTGGCATCCAGTCCGACTTACGACTTGTCAACGATGACCAAGGAGTACTACGGTGAGTTGGCGTCGGACAAGGAAGGAATGCCGCTTTTTAACCGTGCGATTGACGGCAAGTACACCCCTGGTTCGATTTTGAAGCCCCTGGTTGCCTTGGCGGCATTGGAGCATGGCGCGATCGATCCGTCTTGGCGGTTCGAGTGCCAGGGGCGATATCGTTTCGGCGATGCGAAGATCGATTGCTCTGGCCGTGCCGTGCATGGGGTGATTGACATTGTCGAGGCAATTACGATGTCCTGCAATGGTTTTTTCGTTGACGCCGGGCTGAAGACCGGGGTTGACAATATGGAGGCAATCTTCAAGACGGCGGGAATCGGAGCGCCGACCGAGATTGACTTCTACGAACATGGGTACGGGGTGTTTCCGAGCCGGGACGGGATGTATCGTCGATCTCGCCGTCATTGGGGGATGGCTGACACGGCATTATTGTCGATTGGCCAAGGTGAGATCTCCGTGTCTCCGCTTCAGGCGGTGATGTTTTGTGGCGCCTTGGCGAATGGCGGTCGCTTGATGCGCCCGTACTTGGTTGGCGAGGTCATCGACAGCAGTGGTCGCGTAGTCCGTCGCTCTGTTCCCGAGGTTCGTCAGCGTCTGGCTGCGTCCGAGGAGAATTTGTCCATTGTCCGTTCCGGCATGGAGGGTGCTGTGATGATGGTTCGCGGGAGTGCCCGTGTGATGCGCGAAAGCGGGATGGCGGTTGCCGCGAAGACGGGTACTGCCGAGGTAGACAGTGCGGACGGCAAGCACAAGAACACATGGATCATCGCATATGGTCCGGTATCGTCGCCCGAGATTGCATTGGTATGTTTGATTGAGCGTGGCCAGTCCGGCGGCAAGACGGCCGGTCCGATAGCGGCAGAGTTTCTGCATGAATGGAAATCTGAATAAATCAAGGAAATAGGATATGAGGCTTGAGATGCGTCGTTTAATGTTTCTGGCAATGTGTTTTTGCGTCTATGCCTATGGATTTGGTGCTGCTGTTGTCCACGTATCTCCTGACGGGAACGACGGGATTGGCGGTTTCGGTCCGTTCAGGACATTAGAAGGCGCGCGTCGCCGCGTCGCTGAAATGCGCACGGAGAAGCGTTGGCAAAACAAGCCGATTACGGTCGAATTTTCGCAAGGCGTGTATCCTTTGACCGAGGAGGTCGTTTTTACTCCCCGCGACAGCGGTTTTGAGAAGGCGCCGACGGTGTATCGTGCCGCCAAGGGCGCCGATGTCGTGTTCAGCGGTGGTCGCGAGTTGACCGGGATACAGGTTGCCGCGAACGGCGATTGGCGTGTTCGGTTGACTGAGGTTGCTGAAGGGAAGGCGTACTACGAGCAATTGTACGTCAATGGTCGTCATGCCACTCGTGCCAGGTCGCCGAATGTCGCCAGTCCCGCAGAGTATTTCTACATTGAGCGTCCTGTTGTGCGCGCTGTTGATCCTGCGACCGGCGAACGTGTCTTGATGGAGCGCCGGGCATTTTACGGCGAATTGAACGACCTGTCGATCTTGTCTGGCGTCCCGTTGTCTTCGCTGTCCGATGTCGTCGTAGTGATGTACCATTCATGGGAGACGTCCCGTCACCGCGTCAGCTACGTAGATGGGAAGCGTGGTTTTGTTATGTTGAGCGGTGATGCTCCATGGCGAATGATGTATTGGCGGAATCGTCAGCGTTACCATATTGAGAATATCCCTGAGGCATTGGATGCTGCTGGAGAATGGTATTTGGCTCGCGATGGCTGGTTGACATACAAGCCGTTGCCGGGTGAAACCCTTGAAAACACCAAGTTGGTGGTTCCGGTGGCAAAGTCGTTCTTGCGTTTTGAAGGCGAGCCGACGGCTGGCTTGCTGGTGTCCAAATTGCGGTTCGAGAATTTGAGGTTTTTGTATGCAGGGTACGAATTGCCTGCGAGAGGGCATGGCACGGGACAGGCTGAAGTTGACATACCTGCCGTGATTTCCTGCGTGGGGACGGCTGACGTCGAGTTCGTGGGATGCGAAGTCGGAAGCGTGGGAATTTACGGGGTTCAGTTTGGCGATGGGTGCTTCGGAAATGCGTTGAGGCGATGCCACTTGCATGACTTGGGTGCCGGAGGCGTGAAGATCGGAGGCGATGGCAGACGACCTGCCGATGAACGGTCGGCGACAAGTCATAACGTGGTGGATAATTGCATCATCCAGACAGGTGGACGCATTCACCATGGGGCAATCGGAGTCTGGTTGGGACATGTGTGCGACAATAAGGTCACCCATAACGATATCGGCGATTTCTACTATACGGGAGTGTCCGTGGGATGGACATGGGGGTATGCGCCGACGGTTAGCGTCAGGAACAAGATCGAATTCAACCACATCCACCATATCGGGCAAGGCATGTTGAGCGACATGGGCGGTGTCTATACGCTTGGATATGCCAAGGGAACCAGCGTCAGCAACAACCACATCCATGATGTCTATTCCTACGATTACTACGGAGCCGGTGCCCATGGATTGTACACGGACGAGGGAACGACGGAAATCCTGATGGAAAACAATCTGGTTCACCACACGCGAGGCGGTGGTCTCCATCAGCATTATGGCCGTGACAACGTGATTCGGAACAACATTTTCGCCTACGGGATGTTCAGCCAGGTCCAGCGCTCCCGCCGCGAGGACCATCGGAGTTTTACATTGGAGCGGAATATCATCTATTGGGACAACGACAGTCCTCTTTTCAATCGTTCCGTGCTTGACGACATGGTTGACATCCACCACAACCTGTACTGGACTACCGGCGGCAAGGTTGATTTCAACACGAAGACATTCGAGGAATGGCAGGCTTTGGGCAAGGGTGAAGGCGATGTGATAGCAGACCCGAAATTCGCCGATCCCGAGGCGGGTGACTATAGCTTGGCTGCTGATTCGCCAGCGCATCAGATTGGCTTCGTTCCTTTTGACTATACTCTAGCGGGAGTGTACGGACCACCTGCCTGGAAGGCGAAGGCCGCCGCACTGAAAGTCCCGCCATTGGTGTTGACACCCAAACCACCGCCAATCAAACTAAAAGTCCTGGATGGCGGCTTTGAGGAGCACTTTCCGGGAGACGAACCGCTGGGAGCGACCATATACACCGAGAAGAATCCAGGGTTGATCGAGGTGACAACAGAGATGGCGAAGTACGGCAAGCATTGCGTGAAACTCCAAGACTCGCCGAAGATGAAATACCAGTTCAATCCGCACTTCCATTATTTGACGAAATTGAAGGATGGCATTGCGGAAGCCTCGTTCAGCGTTGCGATCGAACACGACATGACGCTGTATGTTGACCTTCGGGACTACACGGTCAAAAAGGAGTTCGCAGTTGGCTGCAACCTGTTATTCTCCAAGGGAACGCTTGCATTTGCTGGAGTTGACGAGAAGCACACGAGCATTGCGTTGCCAGAGAAGGAGTGGGTTGACGTGGTTGTCCGAGTAGGTGTCGGCAACAAGAAGTCATCGAGTTACACCGTGACGATCACGCTGTCGGGCGCGGAACCGAAGAGCTATGAAGCCAAGTTGGTCGACAATGAGTTTACGGTGTTGACATGGTTCGGATTCGTTGCCGACGGGACGAATTCGTCGGCATGCTGGCTGGACAACATTGACTGCAAGTTGGTCGAAGACGCAAAGTAGCGTTTGTTCGAGGTTTCGGACGGGTCGGACGGGTCATTTATAATTCAGCATTCATAATTATGTGCTGTATCGCATTTAGGAGTCCGCCGTTCAGGTTGTCCAAAGTGATGGCGAGGGCGGCGTCCTTAGTGATTTGCTCGGCATTTCCCATTGCGACGCCAAGTCCGACTGATGCGAGCATGTCGGCGTCGTTTTCTCCGTCTCCGATTGCCATCACATCGTGGATAGTGCAGTTCACGTGTTTGCAAAGTGTTTTGATTGCGGATGATTTGGTTGCCTGGCTAGGGACTAGGTTGAAGATATTCGGTTCCGAGAAAACGGTCTGGATGTTGATGTTTTCAACCTTTGCTAGTTCGATCAGCGCCTGTGCCTGTTGCTGCAGCTTTGGGATGTCGCCTTCCATGGACAGGAAGAGGATTTTGTCGAATTGGTTTTTGGGATCAACGAAGAAATCCTCTGGTCTTTCCTGTACGAATTCGTTGTTTCGGGCGAGGAACATATCTGTTTCTGCGAGTTTGGTGCTGGTGACGTCTGAGCTTGAGAAGAAGACCGGCACGATATTGTTCGCCTTGGCGAATTGGACGATCCAGACGGTTTCCTTGTGGGAGAAATAGTAATGGCAGAGTTCTTGATTGGTGATTGGATCGACGATTTGCGCGCCGTTTCCTGCGATTTGCGGTGTGTCGAGTTCCAGTTGTTCGACCCAGCCCTGGATTGCTGCGTACATTCGTCCCGTGGCAAACGCGAACGGGATATTGTGTTGCTTGAGCAATTTGACTGCCTGGATGCTGGATTGGGGGACTGACTTGTCAGGCTCAAGGAAAGTTCCGTCGATATCCGAGACAACGAGTTTGACTTTTCCGCTGAATTTGACTTTTCTGTTTGTGTCTTGTTTAAAATACATGGAAAAAACTTGGCTTATCAGTTTGTTTTTAAGTTAGGATGTGATTTATTATTAAGTTTACGTTGCTATTATTAATTTAGCATGGAATTCTCGAATCAAAGAGGTATTTGATGCGGATTGAAGAGATTGACAAGAATTTTGTCATGGGCAGTCTTGAGGGTCGCGAGTTGTTGTTTCGTGATTGCTGGGCAAGTCCCTTTGAGTTGAATGGCTTGGCTTTTTTCTCTGAGGAGAAGGAGTTTTGCCGATTGCCTGTAGCTCAGTTGGCGAGCCAGAACGATGGGATTCGTGGCTTGGCTTGGCACACTGCAGGCGCCCAGGTTCGTTTCCGCAGTGACAGCGGCGTCGTGGGATTGCGTTGCGAATTGCGCAACAAGGGCGGAATGACTCACATGCCATTGACTGGAAGCTCCGGCTTTGACTTGTATATTGGCGAAGGGAGTTCGAAGCGTTTTGTGAAAGTATGCCGTCCTGAGTGGACTCAGGTTGAATATGGTGGCTTGCTGTATTTGGGCGCTGGCGGAGTAGAACAGGAGTTCACGATCAACTTCCCGCTGTACAATGGCGTGAAGCGCGTGGAGATCGGGCTGTCCCCGGGGGCGAGCGTCGGTTCGCCAACAGCGTTTGCCGTTGAGAAGCCGGTCTTGTTCTATGGTTCGTCGATTACGCAGGGCGGTTGCGCCGGCCGCCCCGGCACGTGCTATACTCAAGTGTTGTCCCGCCACTTGGATTTCGAGTGCTTGAACTACGGGTTTAGCGGAAGCGCCCGGGGCGAATTGGAGACTGCGGAAATCATCGCGGGCTTGGACTTGAGCTGCTTCGTCATGGATTATGACCACAATGCGCCGACGTCGGAGCATCTATGGAAGACGCACGAGCCATTTTTCAAGTTGATCCGCCAGCGTCAGCCAAAGCTGCCGGTCGTGCTTGTCAGCCGTCCGGACTGGCCTTGGAACGTCAGTCCCGAGGGCTGCATCGATCGTCGCAAGGCGGTTTTGGCAACGTACAACAACGCGGTTTCGGCGGGTGACAAAAATGTGTATTTCGTGGATGGCGAGTTGATGTTCGCAGGCATTGACAGCGACAGTTGCACGGTTGACGGCTGCCATCCGAACGACTTGGGGTTTTATCGAATGGCGCAGGCGATTGAGCCTGCCTTGCGGATGGCTTTGGGATTGAAAGCTTAATCCATATTTAGCATAGACTGGAGGAATCATCGATGCATCATTTGCGATTCAGGCAAGTCCACTTGGATTTTCACACGTCCCCCGCGATACCCGGGATTGGCTTGTCATTCGACAAGAAGGAATGGCAGGCGACGTTGCGTGCGGGGCACGTGAATTCAATTACGCTGTTTGCCAAGTGCCATCACGGCTGGCATTACCATTTCACGGAGAAGGGAAAGCTGCATCCTAAGCTCGGATTTGACTTGTTGCGTGCCCAATTTGACGCATGCAAGGAGATTAACATCAATGCTCCAATCTACATATCCGCCGGCTTGGATTGCATGATTTTGGATGAGCATCCCGAATGGCAAGTGGTATATGTGAATCCCGATACGCAGCATACCTATGTGGCGAGTCCGTTGGCACCTGGATTCCATCGTGTTTGCTTCAATTCCCCGTACATGGAGTACTTGTGCGAGCAGATTCAGGAAACGGTCAACCTGTTCCCGAATTGCGACGGGATTTTCCTGGACATCATCTCGCAGCCGGAATGCGTCTGCTCATCATGCCTCAAGGTGATGGCTGACAATGGATTGGATCCGCGAAGCCAAAAGGATCGCAGGCGCTGTTCGGAAATGGCGCTTGAACGATACTACCAGATGTCAACAATGGCGGCGACGTATGCCAATCCCGAAATGCCCGTGTTCCATAATTCGGGCCATGTGACACCAGGAAAACGAAAGATGCTCAAGGAGTACTTCTCACATCTGGAACTGGAATCACTGCCGACGGGCGGCTGGGGATACGACCACTTCCCGCTGTCCGCCAAATATGTCCAGGGGATTGATTTGGATTTCCTTGGCATGACAGGAAAGTTCCATACGACATGGGGCGAGTTCGGCGGCTACAAGCATCCCAATGCGCTGATCTACGAGTGCGCCGCAATGATGGCGTATGGAGCCAAGTGCAGCATCGGCGACCAGTTGCATCCATCGGGCAAACTTGACGAAAGCACGTATCAGATGATCGGGCAGGCCTACGCGGAGGTCGAAAAGAAAGAGCCTTGGTGCGACCATGTGGAGAGCGTGGCGGATATCGGATTGCTGACGGCTGCTGCGGTCAATGCCTCAGCGGCACGTGATATTCCTGGAGACATCGGGGCGGGACGAGTCTTGCTTGAAGGGCATTTCCTGTTCGATGTCATCGATATGGATAGCGACTTCAAGAAGTACAAGATGCTGATCCTGCCTGACGAAATCCAGATTGACGCAAAGCTGAAGAAGCGCTTGGACGCCTATCTTGGAAAGGGCGGAAAGTTGTTGCTCAGCGGAACAAGCGGATTGGATGCCGAAGGAAAAATGATGTTTGACGTTGGAGGCGAGGTCAAGGGAAAGAGTCCGTTCTGCCCAGACTATGTTCGCTTTGGCGACGATGTCCGCCCGCCCAGCATCTCAAGCCCGATGGTGATGTACCTGCCAAGCCAACGCTTGAAGGTGACGGACGGCATTAGCCTGGGAGATGTCCACGACTCCTACTTCAATCGTACTGACTACAGGCATTTTTGCAGCCATCAGCATACGCCGAACAGGCTGGAGGCGTCAGGTTTTTCAGCTGGCGTGATGAAGGGTCAGATTATGTACCTGGCTCATCCGATGTTCGGGATCTACCGTGGCTGGGGTTGCGTACCCGTCGGAGAATTCTTGCGCAATGCGATTCGCTTGTTGCTGGGCGACTCCTGCAGTGTTCGTACGAACATGCCTTCGATGGCTCGCCTGAACGTGATGCATCAGCCGAAGGAGAAGCGCTACGTGCTGCACTTGCTTTATGCGAACACCTTGGCTCGCGGCGGGCACATCAACGTCAATGGCGTGCAGAGTCGCGGGATGATCGAAGTAATCGAGGATCTGCTCCCGTTGCCGAACGTCGAGGTATGGCTGTCCTTGCCGAAGGGCGTCAAGTCTGCGACTTTGGAGCCACAAGGCGTGCCGCTGTCGTTGGTTGAGGATGGCACAGGCGTAAGCCTGAAGGTTGACAGCGTGACTTGCCACCAGATGGTAGCGTTGAACTACTGAGGTTCGATTGGGTGTCAGAGAAGAAAACACGGCAAAACGGATCTGTTGAAGGCGGGGGCAATGGGATACGATTGCCTAGCCGCCTGACGAGCACGAGTCCGCTTAGGCCAGGTTCGTTGCGTCGTCAGCTTGGTGGTGGTCGTGGTGGTGGTGGTCATGGCTGGCACAAGCCTTTGGAGCAAGCGTCCGACCGTGTGGGTACGTTCCGCCGTCTTTTGAGGTACTTGCGTGGTCGCCTTCCGCTGATGGTCGTCGTTGCGGTGTTGGTGCTTTTAGGGACATTGCTTGGGTTGGCTGGTCCGTACTTGCTAGGTCGTGCGGTCGATTGCCTTAAGGTGACGGATTCATCGGGCTTGGCTGTTGACCTGGATCGTTTGCTTGAGACGCTGGGATTGATGGCAAGCGTGTACGTCTTTAGTACACTGATCAATTTTTTCCAGGGCTGGACCGGTGCGAAGATTGCCCAAGACACGGTTCGTTTGTTGCGTCAGGAATTGTTTTCGAAGCTGCAGATATTGCCGTTGACATATTTTGACAAGCATCCCCATGGGGAGATATTGAGTCGTGCGACGAATGACATCGAGGTTGTTGCGAACGTATTGTCCCGTGGCGTGGTTCAGTTTATCGGCAGCATAATCACGGTATTCGGATCTTTGTTTGTGATGTTGCGCTTGAGTCCGGTGTTGACTGGCGTGGCATTGTTGACATTGCCTGGCAGCTTCCTGCTGACGAAGGTTGCCTCGAAGCGGATTCGTGCCAGTTTTATGGCGCAGCAGACGGTATTGGGCTTGCTGAACGGTCATGTCGAGGAGGTCGTGTCTGCACGGAAGACGGTGAAGGCCTTCAACCATGAGGCTCAGGCGATGGAGGATTTCACGTTGTTGAACCATGAGCTTCGTCGCGTATGGTTGAAGACTCGTTTTTTGATGGGATCTGTATCTCCGCTTATGGGATTTTTGAACAATATCGGGTATGCGTTGTTGGCGGGTTGCGGAGGTTGGCTGGCGAGCAACGGTTCGATTACGGTTGGCGTGATTGCATCGTTCATCCAGTATTCTCGTCAATTCACCCGTCCCGTTACTGAGATAGCGAACCAGTACAACGAGATCCAATCGGCGTTGGCTGGCGCCGAGCGCGTGTTTGCGGTTTTGGACGAGGTGCCCGAGGAACCCGAGGCATTGTCTGGTCGCCTTGAAAATGTGACTGGTCACGTTGAGTTTGACAAGGTGACGTTTGCGTACAAGGAAGACGAACCCGTGCTGCGTGAGTTTTCGTTCAAGGTCTGCCCAGGTCAGAAGATCGCCTTGGTCGGAACGACAGGGGCGGGCAAGACGACAGTCGCCAGCTTGCTGATGCGATTCTACGAGCCGCAAGGCGGTCGGATCTTGCTTGACGGCATCGATTTGGCAACAGTTCCCCGGAAGGTGTTTCGCCCCTATATCGCCATGGTTTTGCAGGAAACCCAGCTATTCAGCGGGACGTTGCGTGAAAATATCCGGTTTGGTCGCCTGGATGCCACCGATGGCGAAGTCGAGGAGGCGGCGAAGCTTTCCGGGGCAGATGCCTTTATCCAGCGAATGCCATTGGGATATGACACGGTGCTGAGCGAGAATGGCGGAAACCTAAGCCAGGGACAGCGGCAATTGCTGTCGATTACACGTGCGATTTTGGCAAATCCGACGATATTGATTTTGGACGAGGCGACCTCGAGCGTTGACACGCGAACGGAATTGTTGATTCAGCGTGCGATGGCTCAGTTGATGTCGGGTCGGACTTGTCTTGTCATAGCCCATCGTCTCAGTACGATACGCGATGCTGATTCGATCATGGTGATGGATGGCGGCCGCATTGCTGAACAGGGACGCCATCGAGACCTGATCGAGAAGCGCGGTGTGTACTGGGAACTTGAGCAAAGCCAGGCGGCAGGAGCCTGATTCTTCTGAATTATGAATGCTGAATTATGAATGAGGAATTGGTTTAGAGATGATTTTACGGGCAAAAAGCCCTGCAAATCCCAATGCCAACGTCCCATAGTCCCAGTCCCATGTCCCAGTCCCATGTCCCAGTCCCATGTCCCATTCGTCTCATTTGTCACATATGTCCCAGTCCCAGTTCCAAAACCTCCAACCCCGCCATAAAAATGGATGTCACATAGCTTTTGAGTACGAAGAAGATGAATTTTCGGTTTGGTTTCAGAGGTGATTTTGCGGCGAACAACTGCCGGGCAAATTGCAGATTCCTGCCTTGTGCTACTCGATCTTGAGTGCTTGTTTGATTGTCGGGAGAGTGTTGACGTACATCTGGTAGAATCCGATGTCGTTCGGGTGGCAGCCATCAACGGTGCAGAAATCTAGGCCTATTGGCGAGAAGAGCGTATCGCCGTTGATGAAATATACATTTTTGTCCCCTGCGGCGACTGCGTTTTCATATGTTTTCTTGATGGTATCCCGTCGTGCTCCACCATTTGCGGTGTCTGGCTTGGAGAGCATGAGGATTGGAAGGTCGGGTCTTTTTTCGCGAATGATCTTGAAGAAGGGTTCGTGAGTTTTCTGGAGATGTTCGAGCGAGGGGGCGTTGTGGTCGTAATCGTAGACGAACATCGCAGCGTCGATTTGCGCGATGGCTTCAGCGACTGCAGGTTCTCCCTTTGCGGAGCCTGAGAAGCCGAGGTTGACTTGCGGGACGTCGAGTGCCCGGCAGATCATTGTTGTGTAGTTGTTGGCGGGCCTTGAGCAGCACCCCCCCTGGGTGATCGAGGAGCCGTAGAATACGATTGGCTTTTGGAGGCGTTGCGGGGTGATCGGTTCGAATTTTGCATCTGGCGCGACTCCGATTTCCAGTTTTTTGACGGTTGAGTAGAGCGGCAAGTACAGAATGTAGTCGCGCATGGCCTTGCCGCCTGTCCAGGTAATGCTGCCGTCCTTGGCCGTCCTGATGTTCCTGATGAAACGCTCCTTGTGGTTGGGGAGTCGTTCGTAGAGGTCGTATCCGGAGACGCCTGTTGCCGGCATGTGTGGCATTGCGGCGCCTGTCGGAGGATCGGAGAGGAGGGCGATGAAGGGAGAGTCTGTCCTGAAGAGGACGGCACACCCAGTGGGGTTGTTGGCGAGGGAGAGAGCGCCTTGATTGACTTGTTCCTTGGTCAAGTTGGTTGGAAGCCTGTAGAGGGACTCGTCAGGGGATTGCCTGAAGGCGAAACCCTGGAGGACAAACGGGGGCTTGCGTATGTCAGCATAGACGACTTCGGTTTGGCCGACTGTTGCCTGCCGGAAATTTTCGTCGATTTGGAGTGCTTCTTGCGCATAAGCGGCGACGAATGCAAAGATTAGCAGGGCAGCTAGTTTTCTGGTCATTGTGGTTTTCTCCTGTTTGCGTGTTCGTAGAAGTGCAACCTATAGAATGTTGATGGCGTTTTTGAGTTCTTCGAGCTGGATGTCCTGGGCGATCGTGAATTCCCTGTTGCCCTTTGGCAGGATGAAAGAGATTTTTCCATCTGTGTTTTTCTTGTCTGCCTTCATCAGCTGAAGCGCTTGTTCTGCGGAGGGAAAATCAGTCGGGACATTGCCCAGGATCTTTCTGGTCGTCTCGATGATTTCTGTTGCTTTTTGCGGGGTGATGAGTTTTCGTTGCTGTGCGATGTTGACTGCGACGATCAGTCCGACTCCGACGCATCGCCCGTGGCTTGTTTTTTCCTGGCACCATGTTTCCATCGCGTGTCCATAGGTATGTCCGAGGTTGAGGATTTTCCTTAGTCCGGTTTCACGGAAGTCCTGTTTGACGACCTTGGCCTTGGCTTGTGCTGATTTGATCGCAATGTCGGCAATTTTCCCGACATCGTTTTTCATCAGTCGATCCAGGTTTTCCAGGATTGAGTTTTCCAGGGTTTCATCGCATGCGAGTCCTGTCTTGTATGCTTCGACCAAGCCCTCGCTGATTTGCTCCGCCGGGAGTGTTTGGAGCGCTGCCAAATCCAGGTAGATTTCTCTTGGCAGCGCAAACAATCCGACCTGGTTTTTGTAGTGGTTCAGATTGACTGCGGTTTTGCCTCCGACGACCGCATCGACGCAGCCGAGGAGCGTGGTTGAGACCAGAATGAAGTCAATGCCCCGTTTGTATGTGGCGGCGACAAAGGCTGCGAAGTCAGTGACCATTCCGCCGCCGATTGCGATGATCAGCGCGTCTCTTCCGATTCCCAATGCAAGGAGTTGTTCGAATACAGTTTCTGCCTGTCTCAGGGTTTTGGAGTCTTCGCCTGGCTTGATGACGATTGAGGCGGCATAGGGCAAGGCTTCCCTGTATCGCTTGAGGTGGAGTTCGGCCACGTTGTCATCGGTGACGAAGACGATTGCCGAGTATGCCTTCCCTTGTGTTTTCGTTCTGGAGTCGAGGGATTTCGCCAGTGTGATTTGCGGCGTGAAGGATGGGATTACCGGAATGGTCTGGTTGTCGATCTCCGCCCAGAACGGTTGTGGGTCACAGAGTTTTTGCAGGATATTGTTGATGATGTCCTGTGGCGGGTCATCGGCTTTGACGATGATATTGCAGTCCTTGTAGGCCTGTGCCCTTTTTAGGAGGAGTTGCGTTGCGTGATCGATGGAGATCCAGTTTGGCCTTGAGCCGTCCTTGTTTCCGATTCTACCGGCAATGGCTTCCGGCGATGCGTCCAAGAGGATAATTGTACCTGATTGTTTCATCAGTGTTCTGTTGGTTTCACTGATTGGGGTTCCGCCTCCCGTTGCGACTACCAAGTTGTCTTGGGTTGCCAGGTGCTTGAGCAGCTCTGTTTCACGGACCCTGAAATCCTGTTCTCCGTAGATTTCGAAAGCCTTTGCGATAGGCATGTTGAGTTTGCGCTGGATTTCATTGTCCATGTCGATGCAAGTCCTGCCTGTTGCCTTGGCTAGGATTCTGGCGATGGTTGACTTGCCTGAACCCATGAATCCTGTGATATAGATGTTGTTCATTTGAGTTGTAGAAGGTGAAAAGTGCGTTTTTGAGAAATATTAAAGGTACTATATTGACATTTCCTGGAGTTGCCAAGTTGGATATTTGCTGTATAGTTTAAATTTACTATGAATGACTGTTTGGTAACACGAATCGATATCTAGGAATGATGTTATGGAACTGTATTTGACGATGCGTCGTCGTGCGGATTTTCCGTTTAATATGGATTGTACTCCTGAGGACATGCCGATTGACGTTGCGTTGCGCGCATTGGATGTCGCCGCGGCATCGAAGGCACCTCAGGTTTTATTGCGTGGCAACGAGCCGTTGCTGCATCCTGACTTGGAGATGGTGCTGAAGGGATTCCGGAAGCGTGGGATCATACCCGTCATCGAGACGAGCGGTTTGATGCCGTCTTTGGCGAAGCGTTTGATTCGCGAGTACCATTGCCGCCTGATCTGGCGTTTGTATCGCCCTTCCTTGTACAGTCCCGAGGACATGGAGGAGATGAAGTCGAACCTGAAGGAGTTTGCGGATGGTACGGTAACGGTTCGTCTTGTCGTGATGGTTGACGACGTGTCCGCCGATTACGGCTTTGTCCGCGAGTACCTTGACAACTATGAGTTTGAGGCGAACCTGTGGAGGTTTTCTTGCCTGCACGATCAGGCTGACTTCGCTCCTGTGATGGGGTTGATATCGGATTTGATGCGCGAATACGTCAAGAAGAACTTGGTGCCGGCATTGTCGTGCGGCGTAATGCCCTGCGCGATGACGGATGCCCAGTTTGGATTCATGGCGAAGGTCGGGGGCAAGTATGCCCGTTGCATTCCTCATCTTGGCGTTCTTCCCGACGGTCGCGTCTGCCATTGCCAGCCGATGCGCATGCTTCCCGGCCCGCATATTTCCACGTTCAAGAATGAAAGCGAATTGCACCAGTACTACATAGATGTGTTTATAAGTTTGCAGTGGCAGTTTAGCTTCTGCCCCGAATGCAATGGCTGTCCATGCTTGTCTGCGGGGCTTTGCACAGGGGTCAGCATGGCGAAGAAGGCACATGGAATGCTTGCCAAGTACGAGGAGTTGAAGGCGAAACTTGCGGCGGAGCAGGGCGAATTGTCCGATGAAGATCGGATGAAGTTGCTGTGGGAGATGTCGGAGGTCTGCATGATCTTGGGGCTGTATCCTGATGCGATCGAGTGCCTGGAGGAGATTCGACGTCAAGCTCCCGAGAACGGGAAGTGCCATTTCTATCTTGGCGTTTGCTATTGGGAGACCGGGAGCATGGCTGAAGGCGAGGACGAATTCAGGAAGTGCGCCAGGTTGTCCGACAATCCATTGCCCGCCTTGAACGAGTTGTTCAATCGCTTCGTGAAAAACGGGAATACGATTCGAGCCAGATTGCTGCAGGGAGAAATCGAGAAGGAAGAATTGAAGTTGCGCGAGGCGCAACGGAAATCCTGACCTCGCCCGGCAATAGAGACGGACAAAACAAAGGCTAGTTCCAAGGCGTTGGAACTAGCCTGATTTTTGTCATCAGTGTGTATAATCCTAAAAAAAGCAGTTGAGTTTTGGGCATGAATTGGGGCGCAAGAAACAACCTTCAGTTTGCATGAAGGCTTGGCTTTTCGCTTTTTGTCGTTTTTCCCTCCCCGCCGG
>JAGVUR010000172.1 GCA_019136135.1 Verrucomicrobiota bacterium | reverse complement strand
TACCAATTCGCCAGACAGGGTCTTCGCGCGTTCTAGCTCAGTCTTCCCTTCCTCCATATCAAGCGCAGTTCAAAGTACGGGCACCCGGGGTGCTCGTGCTCAAAGTGCTACCAACTCGCCAGACAGGGTCTTCGTGCGTTCTAGCTCAGTCTTTCCTGCCTTCCATATCAAGCAAAGTTCAGGTATAGGCACCCGGGGTGCTCGTACTCAGGCGATGGATGCAGTTCCAGCATGAAGATTTGGCGGAGCTTTTCCTTCCGTAATATTAACAAAATCATCTCCAGGATTCGTCTTCGGTTAGATACGAACACCCCGGGTGCTCATACTCAAGTTGTTATCCTTGCATCTGAAATGATTTTATAGGAAAAATCCTTTCTTTACGCCATTGTGAAATACTCAAGGTACGACTTGGCCGTCACCAGGGTATTATTGGCGATTTTGCACACCGATTGCGTTGCCTGCATTCCTTTTTGATTGGTATGTGGCAGGAAGAGCGGGAAGGCTGCCGAGGAGACATCGAGCCTGAGTTTGTCTCCTGGTTCAAGCAGGAATGCGTGGTCGCCGAACGTGAAGTCGAGTTTGACTTCCTGTCCAGGCACATAGTCCTCATGCTGGAAAAGGATTGAGGTGATATCATCGCGAAGCACATACGCCACATCACCCTTGACGATGGACACGCGAAGATAGAACGCCGTGTCCTCGCAATCGGACTTGACAAAGATTCGAGCCTTCATTTTCCCGACGACCTTGCGGGCAACGTCGATTTCTTCCGTAAGGAATGACAGGATATCGTACCTGGAATTAGGCGGATCCTGGATTCTCATCCCATTGAAGTTATTGCATCCGCCGCCTTTGAATTTGGCTGGTGCGGCAGGATTGTAGACATACGTCATCGCTTCCGGGTGTTCATCCGGCTGTTCTTGAAGACCGGATTTATTGATATAGAGCCGATGAGCGACAGGGCCATTCTCCAACAAGTCAGATTGGCTCCATTTGTTTTCCCAAAGGGTATAGTAGGTGATTTTTCCCTTGGCGATCTTCTCCAGCGGCATATTTTTCCTGATATTGTCGAACCAATCGAGGGTATAGTTCCCGAAGTATTCTGAAATACCGCCATCGGGGAATTGGACAGGGCAATCGCTCGTATGGTTTTGCGAGTGTTCGTACGGCGAGACGAGCAAGGCGCACTCTTTTCGCCTATCTTCGGGAATGCTCCTCCACATTTGGAAGACACCTTCTGTGTAGATATCGTAGAAAGCTGTCGTCAGGAGGATTGGGATGGTGGTTGACACGACGGCATTGATCGAATCTGCTCCGCCGTCATGTGTTTTCCAGTAGTCGTCATTTGGATCGGGATGGAGGAGCGGCTCCTCGAGTCGCGGAACGTATTCGCCGAAAATGCTTTTGGTAATTCCCCTCAACGGATGGGTCAAGAAGGTCTCATTGACGTAATTCTTCTTGAAAATCGAGTTTTTCTTGTACATTCCAACGGCCCAGGCGCCATGCAATCCGATTTTGACATGCCCATTTCGGTACATGATGTTGTAGCGATTGCAATCCTGAACTTGAAGCACCGCGCCCTTGATGTCCGGTTGCTGCGTGTCAAGATAGGCGAAATGCACGCTGGCTAGATAGCTGCCGCCGCTGAGATAGATTTCGCCATTGTAGAACTCCTGCTCCCGAATCCAAGCCAGCGTGTCAAGACCGTCTTGACGCTCATTGACGTACGGAATACAATCGCCTTCAGAACGACCGCAACCGCGGCAATGCTGAATAACCATGGCATAGTCGCGATTGTCATGACCCTGAAACCCCTGCAGGTCAACATCCTTGCCGACGTAGGGATTGCGCACGAAAATCAAGGGGAAACGACCGGAAGACTCGGGAAGGACAACCAATGTATAAAGCCGAACCCCATCCGACATCCGGACATAGTATTCCTTCACCGTGTTCATTGCCATGTTCTCCTGACAAAGCTTACTTGCCGAACGCGGGCGACTTGACGTCAACCTTCGCTGCCTTTACCTTCGCCGTCGAAAGCTTCACTTCCTCGCCCTTGTCCGCCGATTCGTACAGGCCGTTGATAATCTTCATGACGAAGACCGCTTCCTCCGGACGCGACATCGGCTCCTTGTCGTTCTGGATGCAATCGATGTAGTGATAGGTTTCCGCCAATCCCCAGGCACCGTCTGCCGCCAGCAGGGGAGTTGTGTTCATTTGCGTTCCCTCGAAGGAGCTGAACAAGGTCAAACGTCCCTTTTCGTACTTCAAGCCACCTTCGGTTCCGTACAATTCCACAAACGTGTATTCGCTTTCCGTATTGGACGCCCAGCTCGTCTCGATGTCAAGCGTCAAGCCGCCCGCGTAGCGGACAAAGCCAACCGCCAAATCTTCGACGTCGTACGTCCCGGTATATCCGCTGGCATTCGGATTGAACACCTGGCCGTCAGCAAACTTGCTGTACGTCTGCCCCGATACCGAGATCGGCTTCGGGAAGCCCATGATGTAGTTGCAGACGTCAATGTAGTGTACGCCCAAGTCGATCAAGGGACCGCCGCCGGAACAGGCCTTCGTCGTAAACCAGCCACCCTTGCCAGGGATTCCGCGACGGCGCTTCCAGCCGCACTTCGCATGGTAGATCTCGCCCAGCTTCCCTGCGGCAACGTAAGCCTTCGCAAATTGTGCCCATGGAGTAAAACGATTGTTCAAGCCGATCATCAGCTTCTTGCCTGACTTGTCCTTCGCATTGACCATCGCCTGGACCAACTCTGGGGTCAGCGACGCCGGCTTCTCGCAATGGACGTGGCAGCCCGCCTGCAATGCCGCTATCGTCGCAGGTGCATGGACGTGGTTCGGCGTCGCGACACTGACAATATCAAGCTCCTCTTCAGCCAGCATCTCCATGTAATTCGTGTAGGCGGCTTCAACATTGAACTGGTCGGCAGCGAAATTCGCACGACTCGCGATAATGTCACAAACTGCAACCAATTCAACATCGGGCATCTTCGAGTAACTCGTCAAATGCTTGCCACGACCACAACCACCACAACCAATGATTCCATAACGCAACTTAGCCATACGTAACAACTCCTAAATTAAGTTCCTATCGAAAACAGACAAAATCACAACAATCACTGGGACTGGTGCAACGGGATCTGGTATGCGGCAGAGCCAAATTGATGATATGACT
>JAGVUR010000187.1 GCA_019136135.1 Verrucomicrobiota bacterium | reverse complement strand
GGTCTCTTTGGTGCTTCCAGTACGGAGGCAGCAGCACCCTAGGTGGTCTCTTAAGTGCTTCCAGTACGGGGCAGAGGCCCTGGACACAGCATCCCTGGTATGGAAAAGGCACCCCGGGTGGTCTCCGAGTGCCTTCGCTCTGGCAACAGCACCCCGGGTGGTCTCCGAGTGCCTTCGCTCTGGCAGCAGCATCCTGGTTGGTCTCTGGAAAGCCTTTTTCTGGCAACACCACCCTGGTTGGTCTCTTTGGTGGTTCCAGTACGGAGGCAGAGCAGGGCAGTATCTCTGGTACGAAATGGGCACCTTGGGTGGTCTCCGAGTGCCTTCACTCCAGTAGGAGCATCCTGGGTGGTCTCTTGATTCCCTTCGTTTCGGGAAGTAGCCAAAGTACTTGCTCAGGTATAGCAAGGGCACCCTAGGTGGTCTCTTTAGTGCTTTCAGTACAGAGACAGAGGCTGGACAGTATCTTGGGTACGTAAAGGACACTCGGATGTTGGCAAGTCCAAAACTGAAGCTATGTAATTTTTTCTATAAAATCTCGTTGTGTCATTGAGAAGATATGCTGTACCAATTTAAGCATTAACCTTCACCCTTGCTTTTTCATTTGTTGAAATGGGGCAGTCTTCTATAGCGCCTCAGCGAGGTGCCAGATTGGGGGGCATTCCAGCCAAGGCTGAAGCACGGGTTAAGCATAGTCAATCGCCTGCGTCGAAAAGTCTTACATCGTCTTGTTCTACTCATGCATCCCATGCAATTCCCCTGTTTGACAGGGTCGCAAGTCCGGTAGGATTTACTCCTTGGTTTCGGCGTCCTGCTTTGACTTGAGGAGTTCGTCGGTTTTCGCCAGGAGCGTATTGAGCACATTGCGCTTTAGTTCTGCGAGTTCTGTGCGTTGTTTTCTGAGGGCGTTGATCGTCGTTTCGTATGACGTTGCCACAGGGGGCGTATCCGCCTTGAGGAGTGTTGCAGGGTCGCCTTCAAAGTTTAGGTTTTCACAGAGGACGTTGCAGAGCGCCCACTGTTCCGTTGCGGCGTTGAGGTCTCCATTCTGTGCGAGGGTATTGGCCCTGGTCGCCAGGTAGAGCGGGAATTGGTTGATGTGATAGAGGAGTTTGAGCGAGAATACGGCAAGTGAATCCTTGCGCGCCCAATCGAGCATTTCGCCCGGTGTCCAGATCCTGTCTTGCTTGAGCGTCGGGAGGGGATCCCTGGGCTTGAGCTTGTCGATGTTATACTCCTCGATGTAGCTAACGATCTTGACATCATTGAAGGGATGGGATTCCTCGACGACGAATTTCTTGGGATAGAACTCGTTGACGTCAACCAGGGTTGTGAATCCCGGTCCCCTGATGTTCATGAATACCCTGATGTGCGCCTGTCGTTCGATTTCCTTGACGTGGATCAGCTGTTCGATGACTTCCTGGTCAAACCTGTCCTTGGGTTGCTTATTATCCTTTTCATAGGCGGGGTTGACGACTCTCTTGATGTCCCCGTATCGTTGGATTGACCGGAACGCATGCCTTTCGGTCGTCGCGTTGCCGTCGTATTCTGCGACGACTCCATTGTAGAGGACGTATCCCCATGGCGAGAGCGGGGTTCCGGGTTCTGCGATCGTGATGAATTTGTCAAGATTGAATGATTTGATCAGCACATTGAGTGCGTTGGCGACGTCTCTTGTGTAGGTAAGTCCCAGGCCCGGGGTTGCGGCCTCCATGTCCTTGATGGAAATGGTTTGCGCAAGGTATTTTTCCTCGATCAGTTTTCTCAGGTTGTCCTCGAGTTTTTTTGCTTCGATCAAGAGTTGGTGTGCGTTTCCGTTTTGTGTCGTATCTCCAGCGAGATCGCCTATGGCTCTTACGAGTTTGCAGAGTGCGTAGGCGTAGGCGTGTTTTTGCGAGATATCGGATGCTTTTTTTGCGGTATCGAGGATTTTTCCTGCTGCTTGCGGGATGATATCGGTGATTTGTTTTTTGATATTTTGCGCCAGTGCCTGTGCAAAAGTCGTCTCTTGCAGGTCGTTGATTGTCGTCAGGAAATAGATTGCGAAATCGGTGTCTTTTTTTGCCTCGATTTCATTGATCATCGCCGTGGTTTGTGTGATCAGCAGCCAGAATTCTTCTTTTTGGGCGTATGTATTGATGTCTTTAGCTTGGAGTTGGGCTCTGAATTCCTGTAGTTTTTTGATAATGTCCCGGATTCGCTGTTGTTCTTCTTCAAGCGCCTTTTCGAATCGCAGGTCATTTTGCCAGCGGATCAGGTTTTCGGAGGCTGTTTTCTCGATTGAAGAGAGTTGTGTCTTCAGGTTGTTGGCCTGGATCTTGTCGAGGATTTCCTGGAATTTCGTTTCGATGTCCCCGATGACTTGATTGATGCATTCCCTCGGTTGTTTTTTGTAGTCATCCTGGAGTTGCTTGATCGTATCTTGGTCTTCAATCAGCTGGAGCGGGTTTTCCGGGAGTTCGGTGTATGTTTTGTGCAGGAGCTGGAGTGCGTCGATGGGATTCTTTTCCTGATTGAGCTTCCTGGCTTTCTGGATATTGCCCTGGATGGATTTCTTGAGGTTGATCTCTTCCTGGAGCATGCCGATTTTTTTGATCAGCTCAGTTTTGTCCAGTCCTTTCTGGTCTGGGATTGCGAGCTTGCGATTTTGCGCCCAGACGACGAAATCTGTTTTCCCGTACTTGGTTTTCTTGTTCCAGAAGGCGTCGTTTTCGCACTGTTCGATGGGGACGGCGATCAGGTGTTCCGTGTGCAGGATTGCCTTTGCCTTCCGGAATGCGCTATCGAGTGCTTCCCAGTCAGTCCTGTTTTGGCATGCTTTTGGATTGATATCGACGACTTTTTCGATATCTTCCTTCAGGATTGGGTCTGCCGCCTTGAGCAGCGCCAGTTTCCATTGGGTATGGAGTGATTTCCTGGCTTTGTCCTTGGTCTCCGCGACGGTTTCGATCCAGACTTTAGGCGGGTTGGTTTCTGCATTTGCCTCTTCGTACCAGGTCATGAGCGAGTAGATTGCCTCCGGCGACGCGGCGTATGACGTCTGCGATTGGAGGACGCCTCCGACCCTTGAGAAGCCAGGTGGTAGATCGGCGGTACGGCACGAGGTCAGGACGACCGCCAAAAGCATGGTGGCCGCGAGTGCTAGTGCTGACCTGGTACGGAGGGATTGTGGCATTCGTTAGTTGAGTTTCTTGACGGTGTAGGCGTGGTCGCGTTTGTTGACGACTTCGATGTTGAACTGGATGTCAACCGAGGTCTTTCCGGAAGGCGATCCTGCGGCTTCGATCTTGTCCAGGACTTCCATACCTTTGATAACCTTTCCGAAGACGGAGTGCTTTCCGTCCAGGTGCGGGGTAGGTCCGAAGCAAATGAAGAATTGCGAGCCATTGGTGTTGGGACCTGCGTTCGCCATGGACATAATGCCGCGACCCGTGTGCTTGAGGGCAGGGGAGAATTCATCCGCGAAGCGATACCCGGGACCACCGGTTCCGGGCTGTCCATCGGCGTTGCGCTTGGAGTTTGGGCAACCGCCTTGGGCCATGAAGCCATTGATGACGCGATGGAACTTCTGTCCCTTGTAGAAGCCGGCTTCGGCAAGGGTAATGATGTTGGCTACCGTGTTCGGTACCTCATCCTCAAAGAGTTCGACGAAGATGTCGCCCATCGATGTGGCGATGCGGATGGTTGGGTTTTTCTCTGCCATAAGAGGTGCTCCGTTGATTTCTGCAATGTCCTTCTTCTTGAATTGAAAGATGTTGTCACCTTGGACGATGGTGACATCCGATTCCTTTACAACAGCCTTTCCCTCCAGGACTTTCCCGGAAGTCAACTTGATCGTGTCTCCGTAGGTCAGGGCAAGGCAGGCTAAAAATAATGCGATGATCTTTTTCATGGGGATATAATATCCTGATTTGAATGCGTTGAATACCAAATAGACACTGACGACGTAGTTTTCAAAAAAATTAAAGGCGAATCTTATTAATTTAACTTTATTGGAATGACAAATCAAGTTTTGCGTTGGCCAGGCTTGACGAAAACTAGTTTTGCCAATGAGGCGACAAGGTATGTGGCGACGGCGATTTCGACGATCGTGGCGCCCGTCGGCAAGTCGAACTGATAGCTTGTCAGCAGTCCCGTAATGCAAAATGCCATGCACACCAGGGTGCCGCCGACCATCATTTTCAGGAAACTGTTCGTGAAGGTGGCGACGGTGGCGGTCGGTATGACCAATAGAACGAGCACAAGGACGATTCCAACGACTTGGGCGAGGATGACGACGGTGATGGCGATCAGGAGGTGGAGGATGAAGGAGACTCGCGCCGTGGAAATCCCTCGCAAAGCCAGCATTTCCTCGTTGAAGCAAAGTGCGATGAATTGGTTGTGCATGGCGAGGATGACCAGCACAATGACGGCGACGAGCATCGTCATGATTACAATGTCGTGCTTGGCGACCAGGAGGATGCTGCCGAAAAGATAGGAGTTCAAATCTTCGGCGTATCCCGGGGTGAAGGCAATGGCTGTCAGTCCAGCGGCGACGCCCAGGCTCCAGACGGCGCTGAGCACGATGTCCTGCCGGAAGCGATTGCGTTGGGTCAAGACGCTTATGGCAATGGCGGCTAGCAAGGCGGCGACCAATGCGCCGACCAAGGGCGTGAACCAATGGATGCCATGAACGGTCTGGAGGTATCGCGCCAGTCCAATTCCCCCCAGCAACGAATGGGATATTGCGCCGATCATATAGCTTTGTCGCCTGACAACCACGTAGCTGCCCACGAGACCACTTGCCAAAGAGGCGAGAAGCACTGCCAGAAGCGTACGTCGGAGATAGTCGAATTCAATCAAGTTGTAAAGGAAAGCCATAATTGTCCGCGTCTTTCAATTTTCGTTGTGATGATGGTGGTGATGTGGCTTGCCCGAAGTGACTGGACATTCGTTGTGGACGAGGTGGATCCACCCTTGGCGGTCGGTTCCGAGCGCTTGCATCTGGCTTGTTGGGCACATGTCAACGGTTTGGTTGACGCAGATGACATGGGAGACGAATTGCGAGACCAGGCTCAGGTTATGCGAGACCTGCAGGATGGTGACGGATTTGTTCAGGTCCCTGAGCAGGTTGAAAAGCGTCGTCGTGTTTTCCTGGTCCAGGTTTGCGTCCGGTTCGTCCAGGAGCAGGAGTTTTGGTTCCGACGCGAGCGCCTGCGCTATCAGCACGCGCTGTCGTTGTCCGCCCGAGAGTTGCGCGAATGGCGTGTCGATGTTGTCTGCCAATCCGACCTGTTGGAGTTTTTGAGTGGCGACATCCCTATTGTTCCTGTCAAAGCGCCACCAGGGCTTTTGGTCGATCCTTCCCATCAGGACGATATCGAGCGCCGAGGCAGGGAAGTGTGGGTCGAAGAGGATTGACTGGGGGACGTATCCGATTTGCTTTCTTGCGGATTTCGGATCCTTGCCGAAGACCTTGACGGAACCATGGTCGGGTTCAAGCAATCCGAGGATCAGCTTGAGCAACGTTGTTTTTCCGCCTCCGTTTGGACCGACCATTGCCGCGAACATGCCTTCTTCGATTTTCAGGTTGACATCATGGAGGATTTCTCTGGAATCGTAGGTGAAGCAGAGGTTTTCGATGTTGACGATTGGGTTGGGGCTTGGCATTTGTCAGGTACACGGTTGTTTTGCGGATAGTCTTTGCAAGGAAAATATGGCTTTAAAATTGTCTAAGTCAAGCAATGTGGTGTATATTAAGTTTTTTTGCTGGGGAGGCTGGGGTGTGGAAAACAGAAATGGAATCAAGCATAGGGCAGTACGATGACACATGAGGAATTATTGAAGAAAGTGGATGAGGCGAAGCGTCGTCTCGAGCACTTGAGGGGGTTTCTTTGACGTCGCCACGACGCGCGAAAAGCTGGCAATGTTGGAGGCAAAGATGGGCCGTCCCGATTTTTGGGATCGACCTGAGCAGGCTCAGCAGACCGTTTCGGAATTGAGCAAGGTCAAGGGCATCATCGAGCCTTTTGACCGGATGGCGTCTCGGATCGGCGATTTCGAGGTGTTGGCTGAATTGGCCGAACTCGAAGGCGACGATTCGGCTTTGTACGACGAGGCTGACGAGACGTGGGATCACTTGGTCGAGGATTTGAGCAACCTCGAATTGATGAGCTTCCTGACTGGAGAAATGGATCGGAAGAACGCGATTGTGACAATCATTCCCGGCGCGGGCGGCACCGAGGCATGCGATTGGTGCTCCATACTTTACCGAATGTACACGCATTGGTTTGACAAGCGCGGATGGAAGTACGAAACCGTTGATATCATGCCTGGCGAAGAAGCAGGGCTGAAGTACGTGACCATGACCGTCGAAGGAGAATACGCATACGGATACCTGAAAGGCGAAAAGGGAGTCCATAGGTTGGTCAGAATCTCGCCCTTCGACGCCAACAAGAGGCGGCATACGTCGTTTACATCCGTTGACGTCTTGCCTGAAATCGACGATGACATCGTCGTGGATATTGCGGAATCCGATTTGCGAATCGATACGTTCCGGGCGTCAGGCGCCGGCGGACAGCACGTCAACAGGACAGACTCGGCTGTGCGTATCACGCATTTGCCGACGAATATTGTGGTGACTTGCCAAAGCGAGCGTTCCCAGCACAAGAACAAGGCGAACGCGATGCGGATCCTCAAGGCTCGCCTGTACGAACAGGAAGAGGAGAAACGCGCTTCGGAAATTGCTGCGGAATCCTCCGCCAAGGGGGACAATGCTTGGGGCAACCAGATTCGCTCCTATGTTGTCCAGCCTTACCAGATGGTCAAGGATTTGCGTACGCATGCCGAGACAAGCAACATCGGCGCGGTCCTGGATGGCGATCTCGACATGTTTGCGGAGGCCTACCTTCGCACGGGTGGCGGTCAAGCAGTTGATGCCGATGACCTGGAATAGTTTTGAAGTTATATTATAAGGTCGAAAGACTGTTTCCCACAATATGGAATCCTAAAGACAAGGAGTGAAGACAATGTCCTGTAAGAGTGATGTATTCAAGAAAGCGATTGACACGGTTCGTTTGCTGTCCGCTGACGGCGTTGCCAAGGCGAAGTCAGGTCATCCTGGGATGCCGATGGGATGTGCCGACTATGCGTTTACTCTATGGAGCGAGTTCATGCGTTTCCGTCCCGAGGATCCCACGTGGTTGGGGCGTGACCGTTTTGTGTTGTCCGCAGGTCACGGTTCAATGATGATCTACTCGCTTCTGCACCTGTTCGGTTTCGGCTTGACGATTGACGACCTGAAGTCGTTCCGTCAATGGGGCAGCCTTTGCCCAGGGCATCCCGAATACGGTCACACGAAGGGCATCGATGCGACGACCGGTCCTTTGGCTTCCGGTTTGGCGAGTGCTATCGGCATGGCGATCGGCATGAAGCAGTTCCAGGCTGCGATTGGCGGTTGCGATCGCCTGTTCAACCAAAAAGTGTATGTGATCAGCGGCGACGGATGCATCATGGAAGGTACGTCCCACGAAGCTTGCTCGTTGGCAGGCCACCTGAAGCTGGACAACCTTATCCTGTTCTATGACGACAATGATATCAGCATCGAAGGCTGCACGGATATCGCCATGACCGAAGATGTTGGCGTGCGCTTCGCCGCCTATGGCTGGAACGTCATCAACATCGACGGGCATTGTGTCAAGCAGATCCGCGCCGCCATCGAAATGGCGCGCGTGACGAAGGGCAAGCCGACCATCATCATCGGAAAAACCATCATCGGCAAGGGAGCGCCCAACATGGCCGGTTCCGAAGAAACCCACGGTGCCCCGTTGCCAGAAGCTGAACTCAAGGCAGCAAAGGTCGCTTTGGGATTCAATCCCGAAGAATCCTTCGTGGTTCCTGCAGATGTCCGCGCATTGGTTGACCAGAAATTGGCCGCCAAGGCTGCCTGCGCGGCGGAATGGGATAGCAAATTCGCCGCTTTCAAGGCTGGCATGGAAGCCGACAAGGTCGCGCTGATGGATGCCTTGCTGACCAAGGCAGTGCCCGCCAACATCCTGGAACAGCTGTTGAAGGCAGTCCCCGAAAAGGCTGTTGCAACACGCGTCTCCGGCGGTGAGATCATGAACGCCGCCGCAAAACTGGTTCCGTCCATGACCGGCGGTTCCGCAGATTTGAATCCCTCGACGAAGACGTACCTTAAGGGCTTGGGCGATTTCACCGCTGACAATCGCGCCGGTCGCAATATCCACTTTGGCGTCCGTGAATTGGGCATGGGCTTGATCGCCAACGGCCTTGCCCTGGCAGGATACGCGATCCCCTTCAGCTCCACCTTCATGGTGTTCTCCGACTATATGAAGCCGGCGTTGCGCTTGGCGGCAATCCAGCAATTGCACGAGGTGTTTGTGTTCACGCACGACTCGATCTTCGTCGGCGAAGACGGTCCGACCCACCAGCCCATCGAGCAGTTGGCGATGTTCCGTTCGATCCCTGGCTTGACGACGATTCGCCCCGCCGAATCCAATGAAGTCGCCCACGCATGGGCAGCTGCCTTGCAGGCTGACGGTCCCGTGGTGCTGTGCCTGACCCGCCAGAACCTGAAAAACCTGCCTGCGGATGTGGTCGCCAACCGCATGTCCGTCGCAAAGGGTGCCTACGTGGTGAGCTGCGAGGAAGGCTTCGAAGTCATCCTGATCGCTACTGGCTCCGAAGTCAATGCGGCTCTCGGCGCTACTGAGATCCTCCGTGCAAAGGGCAAGAAGGTTCGCGTCGTCTCCATGCCCAGTTGGGAATTGTTTGAGAAGCAGAGTGCAGAGTACAAGGAAAAAGTGTTGCCCAAGAGCTGCTGCAAGCGCGTTTCCATTGAAGCAAGTTCGACCTTTGGTTGGGCAAAGTACGTTGGCTTCAACGGTCTCACCATTGGCATCGACCATTTCGGCGCCTCCGCACCAGCCGAAAAACTGGCCGAGGAATACGGCTTCACCCCAGAATGCATCGCCAAGCGTATTGCAGATTACCTGGGCTAAGTCGAACTAGAATAGCTTGAAAAACATGCGGCCGATCCATCGAAAGACGGATCGGCCGCGTTGTTTTTGAAAAAGTCATCTTGAGTACGAGCACCCGGGGTGCTCGTACTCAAGATGTGTCGCCGTTAAAGCGGCTGAAAATGGCGCATCTCTAGTCGGGTCGGACAAGTCGGACAAGTCGGACAAGTCGGACAAGTCGGACAAGTCGGACAAGTCGGACAAGTCGGACAAGTCGGACAAGTCGGACAAGTCGGACAAGTCGGACAAGTCGGATGGCGCCTTGGGTGGTGCCGGGTCACCTTGGGTAGTCGGATGGCACCCTGGGTGGTCGGGTCACCTTGGGTGGTGTGGGGTCACCTTGGGTGGTGTGGGGTCACCTTGGGTGGCGTGGGGTCACCTTGGGTGGCGTGGGGTCACCTTGGGTGGCGTGGGGTCACCTTGGGTGGCGTGGGGGCACCTTGGGTGGTGTGGGGTCACCTTGGGTGGTGTGGGGTCACCTTGGGTGGTCGGGGGCACCGTGGGTGGTCGGGGTCACCTTGGGTGGTCGGGGTCACCTTGGGTGGTGTGGGGGCACCTTGGGTGGTGTGGGGGCACCTTGGGTGGTCGGGGGCACCGTGGGTGGTCGGGGGCACCGTGGGTGGTCGGGGGCACCGTGGGTGGTCGGGGTCACCTTGGGTGGTCGGGCGGATCCTCCTTCGCACTTCGTGCTACGGCGGACAGGGGCATTCATCATTCATAAGGCACCCGGGGTGCTCGTACCTGAGCGGATCCATTGATTCACGCAGGGGAAGCGGGAATTTTGTCGCGAAGCTTCAATAAAGGATCAAATGAATGGGGCGAGGATTTTTTCCGCGTTTCGGTGTAGGATGTTGTGGACATCGTCGTCGGAGATTTGTGCCGAGAGCAATCCGCCGATTCCTTGGTGCTCGTCAAACCATGGCATGTCTGTTCCGAAGAGGATTTTTTCCGATCCGCAGATATTGACCATGGTTTCAAGTGCGCCCCTTGTTCCGGGGACCGATGTTAGTTCCAGGTAAACATTGTCGTATTGCTTTGCGATTTCGCCGGCGACCTGCCATTGGGAATTGAAGCAGTGTCCGAGTATGTAGGTGATGTTCGGGTACTTTGGGATGATGTCCTTCATGATATCCGGTCCGTCGTAGGGCGACATTGACCAGGTATGGAACAGGATTGGGAGATGGAGGGCATTAGCGAATTCCAGGGCGGGCCTGTAGGGTTCTGCGTTGACGGGAATCTTGTGGTAGTCCGCGAGGAATTTGAGTCCGATGCAATAGGGCATCCATTCAGCGACCTTCTTCAGGTCTGCCATCATCTGTTCGGGGAAGTTGGGGTTGATTCCGCAGTAGAATCTCAGGTAGTCTGGGAATTGCTTGCATGCTTCCAAGGCTGGATCTTGACCAACATAATTGGTCGCCCACAGCGAGAAATGATGCGAGAAGCAAAGTTTCTTGACGTTTGCACGCTTGATGAGCTTGACCATTTCGGGCGCGTTGGGCGCTGCGAAATAGATGGCGTAGTGCGTGCCCATGTGCCCGTGCATGTCGTATACAGGGCATGATTCCACGAATCCCTTTTCCCAAAATTCCTTGGCGAGAGGCGAGTTTTTGCGTATCATTGAAAATCTCCTGATTTGTCTTTAGTGCTTGAGGAGTCGTTCGAGGTTTCCGGATGCGATCAGCTTCTTGGCGTCGTCCGAGATATCGGCATGTTTGATGGCAAGCATCATCGCTCCTCTTTCATACCTGGGTGCGCCTGAACCGTAGAGGATTCTTTCTGGTCCGACGGCATTGACCGTATCTGCGATGCTTCCCGCCGCCCAATACTCCGAGGTTTCGAAGTAGAGGTTTTTGTAGGCTTTAAGGAGTGGTCTGATCCGCCTGTCCGGTCCCCAGAGTCCGCAATTGCTGACGATGGCGTAGAGGTTTGGGAAGAGCATCATCGTCCTGTAGATTCGATCCCAGCCCAATCTGTTTGCGGGGAGATAGACGGGGATGTGGTTTTGGATGAAGACGTCGAAAAGGTCGCCGATGGCAACGGGATAGAGTTCCCAGCGATGCTCTTCGGGGAAGATCCTTACGGTGCCGGCATTGGCCTTGCGCATGTTTTCCAGGATCTTGTCAGGCGATTCCTGTTCTCCAGTTAGCGTTGGGACGACGCACCACGAGGGGGAGATCCGCTCCTTGGCGCCTGGCGTTGCATTGATCTCATCCAGTATGATTTTCGTGCCGATTTCCCATCCTGATTCGAGTTGCTGTGCGTGCCAGAGCGTGGTTTTGGCGACCCCGACCCGATCCATGTCCTCGATCACCTCTTTCAGGGTCGGGAATGGCGTCGGTTCGTTGGTCTTGTTGCGACCATAGGTGCAGTTGGCGTCGAAGAATTCGAGCATGATGTTTAGCCTCCTTGTTTTCGTGTCTATTTAATCGTTGCCGTAATGGAGAAAACTGTCGTTGGGTTGATGGTCATGTTCAGGAGTTTTCCGTTTTGCTCTGCCTTGAAGTCTGGCTTGATTTCCGGGTCGATCGGGACGGCAGTGATTTCGAGTTTGCCTGTTGTCTTTTCGAGGAGTTGATCGAGCTTGAACGTGGCCTTGAAGTCAGGGATGATTCCAGGTGGGACGATGATCGTGAAGCCATCGTTTTCCTTGACGACTTTGAATGTTCCGTTTGTCTTGACGGGACCGAAATCGATGAACGTTTCCTGGGGGTTGTCGGTTGTGATGGCCACATCTGGCGATGGCGGCGGCGGTTCGATGGTCAGCTTATCGACTGAGCCGTCAGGTTTTCTGGTTGCCTTGATGACGCCCATGTTGATTGCTAATCCCTTGTAGGGTGTGCCGCGGAGTTGCTGGCGACCATGTTCATTGGTGTAGAGTCCGCTGACAAGTACGAATTCGTTTTGGGTGACCTTCTTGGGAACGGTCACAGTCCTGCTGATGGAGAATTTTCCGGCTTTCCACTGGGATGTCAGGGTTTCGACGTGGTCGTCCTGGAAGAGTATGCTGGAGTCGTCCTTGCTGTCCATGAAGTGGATGAACGTGGTGAAGTCGTAGGCGGGCGCCTTTTGGACATCCCAGTTCAGGTCGTAGGAGAATTTCCCGTTTCCGTGATCGACGAAGTTTGTGACCGATGGTTCTGCGAGGACGGTGTTCTTTGCTGAAGCCATTCCAACGTTTCTTGCGTTGTAGAAGGCTGTGTTCTTGTAGGTTGCATATTCCTTGAGGTTTCCGTTTTCGTCTTTCAGGAGTGCGGCTTCGCCGTCAGGGGATCTTGCGATGTAGCCATATTGCGGGAGGGTTCGTCCTTCGACGATCCAGTCATAGGCGCTTCTGTTGACGGTGACGATCGCCCCGTTGTCCCAGGTGACGCGTTGCTTGGAGATCGAGTTGTCCAGGAATTCGTGCTTGACGATCGATCTGGTGGCGATCGATCTGGCGAAGTCGTGTTCGAGCCAGTACTTTCTGACGGCGTTGTAGCCCCATGAACCTGCATCGACAAATGGATTGTGCCCCGAGAGGAATTCCATGGAGATGTAGTCGTCGGAGTTGATGCCATGCTTTGCCCGTGACTTTCCGCCCTGGTATCGAGTGGAGTAGCCGACTCCGAGGAGTGCGAATTTATCATGGTTGACTGCCGCCGCCCACGGGACTCGTTCCCAGGTTTCGAGGTTTTTGATTGCGGAGATTGACTTTCCTGGTTTGTCAGAGAGCGGGAGCCATTGGCAGTCTGATCCATCAAGGTATCCGATCAGTTGGTCATGTCCTGCTTCGGAAGTGGTTGGCGCGTTTCCGCCGAACTTGTTTCTGATGTATGCGAATGCCTCTCCCCAGCATTTTCTTGTTTCGATCATCGGGTGATAGTTGCCTTCATGGTCGTAGAAGTCGAAGCAGTTGGCTGATGTAAAGACGTCGATGAAGACATGTGAAGGTTTGACATCTTTGGTCATCAAGTCGTAGTTTCTCTTGACGAATCTGTCGATTTTATCTGGTCTGAACTGGAAGGATTGGATATCTCTATAGAACCATGCCTTGCGCGGGGTTCCGGAGCGATGGAAGGTGATGTTTTTGAAGGAGTACTCGTCTGCATCGGGATAGAAGTCGATGTAGTTGTCATGGAATCCCCATGGGATATCATACTGGTCCAGGAGTTTTCCGAGGTTGTTGATTTCTTCGATTGATCCGAACTTTTCACGTGGAGGCCAGATGTCCGGCAGCCTGTAGTCGTATCCCCATCGTTGCCAATTGTGCATTGAGAGCAGCGAGTCTGTGAGTCCGTACCTGATTGCTTCTTCCATGTTCTTGTGGATCGACTTGACGGTTCCGCCCCAGATGTCAAAGATGAATCGTCCTGCAAGTCTCTTGAATGCCGGTGCCGGCTTTTTGTCCATCAGTTTTCGGTATTGGATTGCGGCATTGAAGGCCGTGTCTTCGGCGACGATGGTGAACGTGCAGTTGTCCTTGCTGAGCAGCGTTGCGGTTTTGCTTGTGGGCGAAACATTCATCGCGTAGGGCGGATAGTCGATTGCGTGCAGGATCGCGATGTCCTTGAATTGGAATCCGACATGGGATGTCGAGAGGACGTGCCCTTGGAAGCCGAGGTAGGTTTCGGGCGGATTGGGGAGGACGTATCCGTGTCCGTAGTACAGGGTTTCGATGCTTTCGTTCCAGCGGCCAAGACCGACGGAAGAGATGAATGCGTTGTCCGCCTTGAAGTGGAATTGCGCGTTGACAAAGCCTGGCGTGGTCTTCTTCTCGATTGTCAGCGTAAAGGTCTTTTCTGTTGATTGGAATTGGTGTATGAACTTGTTTCCTTCCTGTTTCATGCCCAGGAATTTGAATGGCGAGCCTTTTTTGACGAGGGGCGCATCATCGATAGTGATGTCAAATCCCCTGAAGGCGGCGATTTTCCCATTGAATTTAAAGGCGATCCAGGCATCCAGGAGGCCGAAGTTGCCTTCTATGATGACGGGATTTTCATTGGATTTTGCGATGGTTTCCAATGGGAGCGGCGCATCGCCTTCCATGATAGTAGTTGGCTTTCCTGCGACGATGGTTGGAAATCCCCAAAAGGAGGTGTCAACCGAGGTATTGTTTTCCGGTCCCGGATGGGATTCAAGTCGGAGGATGATGCTTTTTCCCGCCAAATGCGAAAGGTCTGCTTGTCCCGGCATCCAGTATCTAGTGTTGCGGTGCTCGTCAAAGACCGTTTGGAGCTTTTGCCCCTCTTCTGTCGCCCAGACTCTGAAAGTGACGCCGTCGCTTTGCGGTTCTGTTGCCGATGATTCCCGTTGCGAGGTGTAGAAGTCGAGGATGATCGGCTTGGTTTCGGGGAGCTTGATGCTGTAGTAGATATAGGATGGACCTCCTTTAGGCATGTATGGGGGATGGATGTCAATGGTTGGCAGGGTCAGTTTTTCGCCATCCAGGGTTTGTGTGATATTTCTTGGGTTGAAAACTGCTCTTGATATTGTATCCGTCCCCGTCCATCCTGGGGTTTTAAAAGTGATGTCGTTACTCTTCTCATATGCCCATGCGCAAGAGGCATTTGCGATATTGCTCACCAGCGAGAGCGATGAGTTGTCGAGCATGTTGACCGTCTTGAGTTTTGGGAGTGTTTTAGTATCTGCGGTAGCCTTTGCTGGCGTTGCCTTGACTTCGAAGATCCTGACTGGGGCGAGCGTGTCTCCGTTGTCGAAGGTCACCAAGGCATGGACGGGATAAAGTGCGCTGAAGACGAAAGGTCCGGAAGCGATTTCGAATGTGGTTTCGGCCATCCCGTTTGCCGGAAGATTCAGGGTTTCGGCTGATTTTCCGACTGCCTTCCAGTCATCGACGAACTTATGGAGTTTGACGGTTGCCTTGGTTGGTTTTTCGGTCAAGTTGGTCAGGACAATCTTGACGGTTGAGGGTTTCGAAGGATCCTTGACATCCTCGATCTTGTCGATGAAGGCCTTGTAGTTTTCGTTTTTGACTTCGTGTCCGTGCCAGGCGAAAATAGGGGCTGCGATGGTCGCAAGAAGAATGAGAATGCGCTTCATGGGTATTGCTCCTTGATATACATCAGATGACAAATCGAAATCGTCAAATGGCAATATAATCCCGCGTTTTGATTTACATATGGTGCAAGAAGGCAAAAGAGGAATTTTTGTTTTGGTTCCGAGGTTGTTTTGTGGACGGTTTTTCGTGCAGGCCGCAATTCTTGCGACGTCTCCAAGTCGGAATGGATCCGTTTCAGTTTTTGCCTTTGAAATCGATTTGTTGGATTGAAGTTTTTGGAATGGGGTTTACATTTCATAGTTTACTAAGTTTTATAGAATGCGTAAGTAACGAAAGACAGGAAAAGTACCGTTATGGTGAAGTTGGATTTCTCGAAGAGTGCGGATGGTTTGATTCCCGCGATTGCTCAGGATGCCAAGACCGGCGAGATTTTGATGCAGGCCTATATCAACGAGGAAGCCTGGAACGCCACGTTGGCTACTGGAGTTGCCACGTATTGGACACGCTCGCGCAAGAAATTGTGGGTCAAGGGCGAGACAAGCGGCAATGTGCAGAAGGTAAAGGAAATCCTTGTCGATTGTGATTTGGATTGTGTGATTTTCAAGATCGAGCAGATTGGAGGAGCGGCTTGCCATGAAGGTTATCGGAGCTGCTTCTTCCGCCGCGTCGAGGCTGACGGCAACTTGACTGTCGTCGGCGAGCGCGTGTTCGACCCCGCAGAAGTTTACAAGAAATAAGATAGTTGGCACCTAAGGAGACATTGAAGATGCCTGTTTTGAAATTGGGTTTGCCGAAAGGCAGTTTGGAAGAGACGACGTGCGACATGTTCCGTCGCGCAGGCTACAAGATTGACATCAAGTCGCGTTCGTACTATCCTTCGATTGACGATCCTGAGATCGAGTGCATCCTGATTCGCGCCCAGGAGATTGCCCGCTATGTGGAGATGGGCTTGCTGGATGCTGGCTTGACGGGTTACGACTGGGTCATCGAGAACAACGCAGACGTGGTGGAGATCGCCGAGTTGGTTTACGGCAAGGTCGGTCGTACTCCCTTGCGCTGGGTGCTGGCGGTTCCCAACGACTCGCCGATTAAATGCGCCAAGGATCTGGAAGGAAAGCGCATAGCCACCGAGGCGATGGGCATGACGAAGGCATATTTGGAACGCCATGGCGTCAATGCGACGGTTGAGTTCAGCTGGGGCGCAACTGAGGTCAAGCCCCCGCATCTTGCGGATGCGATCGTGGAAATCACCGAGACGGGTTCCAGCCTGAAGGCCAACGATCTCCGCATCGTCGATACCATTTGCGAGACAACGACCAGGTTCATCGCCAACAAGGAATCTGCGAAAGATCCGTTCAAAAGGGCGAAGATGGATAAAATCGCACTGCTTCTTCAAGCGGTGCTCACCGCGGAAAACAAGGTCGGCTTGATGCTGAACGTCCATGTGGACAACCTGGTCAAGGTTCTGGCGATCCTGCCTGCCTTGCAACGGCCTACGATTGCGCACCTTTCGGATCAAAACTGGTATGCCCTGATCGCCGTGGTTGACCAGCACATTGTCCGTGATATCGTTCCCGAGTTGAAGTCGGCTGGTGCCGAAGGGATAGTTGAGTATAATTTGAACAAGGTCATCCCGTAATTATTTAACTAAGTAAGGAGCAAAGACAGATGAAGACAACGATGTCGGTTTTGTTGAGCGTTTTGATGTGCGTGATGTTGGTATCGTGCGGCAAGAAGGGTGCCGGCGGAGCAAAGCAGAAGATTGGGATTTTGGCTCCTGCAGTGACCCACGGTTGGGTTGCCGGCGTTGCGTTCTATGCCGAACAGCGCTGCAAGGAACTTGGCGATAGCGTGGAATACAAGGTCTGCACCAGCAACAATGCCGAGGAAATGACGAACCAGCTGGAAGAGCTGGAAGCTTGGGGCGCCAAGGCAGTCGTCGCCTTCCCGCAGTGGCCTGGCATGGAAGAGCCGATCAAGCGCACCGTTGCCCAGGGCATCAACGTGGTTAACTTCGATATCGCCATCAATGTCGATGGCGTCTATCGCGTTTCCGGCGACAATGAAAGCATGGGCGTCGAAAGCGCCAAGTACCTGATTGACAAGTGCGGCAAGGGCGCGACCATCGTCATGCTGGAAGTCCCGACCTCGGGTTCCGTCTCCGAACTCCGCAAGAAGGGATTCGTGGAAACTGTCGCAAAACTTGATCCGACGATGAAGGTCCTCACCTACGCAACCAAGTTCACGCGTGAAGATGGCTTGAAGGATTTCGCCGATATCCTGACCAAGAATTCGAAGATTGACGGCGTGTTCTCCATGGACGATGAAACCTCGATCGGTGTCTTGCAGGCCATCCGCGAGGCAGGACGCAAGGACATCAAGGCGGTCACCGGCGGCGGCGGCATGCAGGAATACTTCAAGATGATGCCGAACAACCAGGAAATCTGGATTCAATCCGCACTCTATAGCCCCAGCATGGTCATCGACGCTGTCAATATCGCCAAGGATCTCTGCGATGGAAAGACCGTTGCCGAAAAGGTCAAGATCATTCCGACGACGATCGTCGATCGCAGTAACTACGAGGAGTTCCTGCTCGAGGGATCCCCGTACTAATGCTGCGGCATTGAAGCTTGGGCTGGGTTTATGGACCGAATCGACTCAGCCGATTCGGTCCTTTTTGGTTTCAGCGAGTCGGATATGTAAGCGATGCTGATTGAGTTTTCGAACATCTACAAGTCATTTGGTCCCGTTGAGGTTCTTCACGGCGTGAGCATGTCCGTCAAGGGCGGGCAGATCATGGCTTTGCTCGGCGAAAATGGAGCTGGCAAGTCAACGCTGATGAATATCCTTGGCGGCTTGTTGAGGGCCGATTCGGGCGAGATCTTCCTGGATGGCAGCCCGGTCGTCATGCGGTCGCCAAACGAATCAATCGCTCACGGAATCGCTTTCATCCATCAGGAACTCAGCCCGGTCAATGACCTGAGGGTCTATGAAAACATGTTCCTGGGACGGGAAGAACGAAAGCGATTCGGTTTTCTCGACAGGGCGAAAATGCGCCAAAAGGCAAGGGAATTGCTTGCCGACCTGGAAATCGAGATCGACGAGGAAACCTACATGCGGGACCTGGATGCGTCCCACAAGCAAATCGTCGAAATCACACGGGCGCTTCTTTGCGAGGCGCGGACGATTATCATGGACGAGCCGACCACGTCCTTGGCGGAGCACGAAATCGAATTGCTGTTCAAGTTGGTCAGAAAGCTGGTAGCCCAGGGCGTCGGAATCATCTTCATTTCACACAAGTTGAACGAAGTCAAGGACTTGTGTACTGATTACGTCGTATTGCGCAATGGATACGTTGTGGCAAGCGGCAAGATGGACGAGGTGACGACGGAGCAGTTGTCCGAGCACATCGTCGGCCACGAGTTGGCGCAAATGAGTCGTACTGCGGTCATGCACCATGAAGACGAGGTTCTTCGCGTTGAGCATTTGAGCCGTGAGCGTCAATTCAGCGACGTGAGTTTTTCGGTTAAATCCGGCGAAATTCTTGGTGTCACTGGGTTGCTTGGCGACGGTCGCAGCGAGTTGTTCCGGAGCATCTTCGGGGACACTCCAGATTACGAGGGGCAGGTCTATCTGGACGGTCAGCCCTTCCACGCCAAATCCACTTCGCAGGCTATTCGTGCGGGCATTGTACTTGTTCCCAGCAACCGCAAGGAAAATGCGATCATTCCCGATTTGAGCGTTCTGTACAATGGGACTTTGGCGACCTTGAAGCGTTATTGCAGGTTAGGGTTGCTGAGGCGTGCTCCCCAGGAAAGCGAATTCCTGGTCCACGCTGCGGATTTTAGGCTCAAATACGGCAAGCTGGATGATTTGGTTACGACGCTTTCAGGCGGCAACCAGCAGAAAGTCGTCCTGTCGCGTTGGCTCAATACGAATCCCAGGATCCTGATTCTGGACAATCCAACCCAAGGAGTCGACATTGGAGCCAAGCAGGAAATTTACGAGATCATCCGCAAGGTGGCAAGTACGGGAGTTGCGGTCGTGGTCTTGTCTGGGGAAGGACAGGAAATCATTCGGTTGTGCGAGCGGACGCTGGTGATGTACCACGGGCGAATCGTCGGCGAATTGCGCGGTGATGAAATGACCGAGCAGGCTATTATGAAATACGCGACCGGCTTGGGAGCGTAACGAGGTCTTGTGATAAAGCGTCGTCTCCGACAAAACGGAAGGAGGCGGCAAAACTTGGATGGATATGGGTAAGAACAAAGTCATCAAGTGGTTTTCAGCGCAGTGGACTGGCAATCCGCTTTTCAGCACGACTCTGGCATTGTGCGCAATAATCATACTCCAGACCTGCGCGCTGGGATTCGATTACGCATCCTTTGGCGAGTGGTGGTCCAAGTTCTGCAACAACTGGATTATCGTCTTGCGCAACAACGCGACCACGGGAATCGTGTCTTTGGGCATGGCGTTTGTGATCATCAGCGCCGGCATCGACTTGGCGGTCGGATCGACATTCGTCGCTTCCGGTGCGTTGTTTTTGCTGTTGCTTGACAGTTCTGGCGCGGGCTTGCTGCCTGCAGCCGGTCTATCTGGCTGGCCTGCGTTCGGCATAGCCGTTGTGCTGGTTGTGTTGTTCGGTGCGTTGCTTGGCGGCGTCAATGGCGTCCTGGTTGCGGACGGGGGCATACCGCCATTCATTGTGACTTTGGGTACGATGAAGATCTATCGCAGTGTGACCCAGCACTTTATGCAAGGGCGAAGCCCGACATTTCCCTCCAGTGATTTCGGTAGTTTTTCGACTGTGACCATCGGCGGCTACATGGTGATGCCTATCGTCTATTGGCTACTGATTGCCGCGATTTTGTACGTGATTTCGAAGAAGACTGTGTTTGGCACCCATGTTGTCGCAGTTGGGTCGAACGAAAAGGCGGCAAAATTGACGGGTATTTCCGTCAAGGCTGTCAAGCGCATGGTCTATGTGATGACGGGCGCGTTGGTCGCCTTTGCGTCGGTGATCCAGATTTGCCGGATTGGCTCGATGGACTACTCGAATGCGGGCAGCGGCTATGAAATGGATGCGATTGCGTCGGTGATTGTCGGCGGCACGCGAATGAGCGGCGGTCGCGGGACTGTGATAGGCACGATGCTTGGTGTCCTGATTATCGGTGTGATGAACAATTTGCTCAATTTGTACGGGGTTCCTCCGTTCTTGCGGGAGGCATTCAAGGGAGTGATCGTGATTATCGCGGTATTGCTCCAAAAGAAGGAAGCGACTTCGTAATTGGCGCATGACATAATAATTTCGGCGACGTTGTCGAATGTGATTTCCGGGTACTGTTCTGATGTCTGAGATAGAACGTTTCAAGAAGGTCGTTGCTCAATTGCGCGATCCGGAACGGGGATGCCCGTGGGATCGCGAGCAGACGATGATGTCGCTGCGTCGGTTTTTGATTGAGGAGACTGGCGAGTATCTGGATGCCTTGGAAAGCGGCGACATGGATGCCGTCAAGGACGAAATGGGCGATCTGCTCCTGCAGATTGTGCTGAATTGCCAAATAGCGTCTGAAGAAGGCTTGTTCACCTTTGAAGAAGTAGCGAAATCCGAGGCTGACAAGATGGTTCGAAGGCATCCCCATGTGTTTGACGGGGTTGAATTCCGCACCGAGGCCGAACGAGCCGCCAGCTGGGACGCCATCAAGAAATCCGAGAAGAAGGACGAGAGGAAGTCCGTGCTGGACGGGGTTGCAAGATCGATGCCCGCCTTGGCTCGTGCCCAAAAAGTCCAGGACAAGGCTGCGCGGGTGGGATTCGAATGGAATGATTTCGAAGGTGCGTTGGGCAAGGTTGAAGAGGAGCTTGGCGAGGTGAAGGAAGCCATTGCCAAGGGGGATGATGCGGACCGCTTGAGCGAGGAGTTGGGCGATCTTCTGTTTGCCCTCGTGAACATCTGCCGTTGGAAAGGATTGCAAGCCGAGGAAGTCCTCCAGTGCGGCATCAGGAAATTCATCGCCCGATTTCAGAAGATGGAAGAATTGATTGACGTTAGGGCGTCGGGCACCGCAGAGCTTGAAGCCGGCTGGCAAAAGGCGAAGGAAGAAATTAACAAGACCAAGCAAGGAGAAGGCTGATGTTGACCGTACACATGATTTTTCATGCGCACTTGGATCCCATTTGGCTATGGCCGTGGACTGCCGGCGTGGACGAGGCGCTTTCCACCTGTCGCTCTGCCTGCGAAAGGCTGGAAGCACATCCTGATCTGTACTTCAGCCAGGGCGAAGCCTGGGTTTACCATCAGGTCCAAAAGCTTGATCCGGGATTGTTTAAGCGCATCCGGGAATTTGTCGAGGCGGGGCGCTGGGAAATCGTCGGTGGTTGGTGGACGCAGCCCGATTGCAATTTCCCCGATGGGATTGGCTTGGAACGCCAGATTCAAATGGGTCGGGAATACTTCATGGGCGAGTTCGGCATGTTTCCGGACATCGCCTTCAACCCGGATTCCTTTGGGCATAACGCAAGCTTGCCTAGATTGATGAATGCCGTCGGGCAAACCAAGTACGTATTCATGCGACCGCAGGAACACGAGTTGAAACTGCCTGGAAGATTGTTCAATTGGCACGGGTTGGAAGGCGGGAAAATGACCGCATTCAGAGTGGCGCGGGCGTACTGTTGTGGAGAAATCCGTGCTGACTTCGTCAAGGCTAGCATCGATGGATTGCCGGAAGGGATCAAGCATACGGCGTGCTTCTGCGGAGTCGGCGACCACGGCGGCGGACCGACCGAATACCAGATCAGGCAAATCAGGGAATTGATGGAAACTGAACAGGACGTCAAGATCGAATTCTCCACGGCAAAGCGGTTCTTCGATGCGATCGCAGATCAGGTCGACACCCTCCCGATCGTCGAAGGCGAACTCCAGCACCACGCAATCGGATGCTATACCGTGCATCGCCCTAGCAAGACAGCCTTGAAAGCCGCGACGCAGCGACTCAGGCAGCTTGAAACCGCCTTCGAAAACAATTCGAGCCTGGCGACTGAAGCCAACAAGACGCAACTTCGAGACCATTGGCGAAATGTTGTTTTCCATCAGTTCCATGATACTCTGGGCGGGACGTGCCTTCCCAGCGCGTACAAGCATGTCGAGCAAGAACTGGGAGCAGCAGAAGCATGGGCGACAACCCTTCTCAACGATGAGCTGAGAATCAAGATGCAGGCGCTGCCCGATGACGAAAAGCAACGCGTCCTGGTCTACAATCCTTCCGATGCACCCTACGATGGATGGTTCGAATGCGAACCTTGGTTTGGACATCGGCGCTGGGAACAGGACCATTGCTTCGCCGACGAAGACGGAAAGCTCATACGTTTCCAAAAGATCCAAAACGAATCGCTCACGGGTGGTTCACGCTTCGCCCTTAGGCTTCAACTCGTCCCAGGCGAACTGAAGGTCTTGAAGGTCGCACGCAGGTCCGAAGTCGAGGACGATCTGGAACCCTTGGAAGACATCATCGGTTCCACCTATTGCATGGGCAACGACAATGGTGCGGCGATAGCCCTCTATCCGCCGGAAATGGTTATTGGATCCTGGATCCTTCCTTTTCCGGAAATTATCTCTTACCCCGACAACTCGGATACCTGGTCCCATGGCATTGACAGATACGCCGAGGACAAGGAAGAGCTTCCAACCTGGGGAACTCCGGTCTTGCTCAATGACGGTCCGTATCTTCGCGAAATCGTCCAAAAGGGACGGGTTGGCAACAGCGATCTGTACAGGAGCTTCAGGCTGTATGCCGATTCAGGCGATGTGGAAATGAGGATTCGCGTCAATTGGCAAGAGCGCAACCGTGTCCTGAAACTGGTGATGCCGTACGAAGCCTATGTTGACCATCGTTTGGATGGCATCCCAGGTGGATGGCTCGAACGAAACCAGGACGGAGCGGAGCGACCGATCCGGGATTGGACAAGAATCTCGTTGGAAGAGGATGAATTCCTCGGTATCGTCTCGCCGGATATCTTCGCCTTGGATGCAACCGTTGACCGGGCACGCCTAACCCTCCTGAGAAGTCCTCAGATGGCGCATCATGATCCCTATCCGGGCGGACGGGTCGATGGACGATTCTCCGATCGCGGCGAACACGATTTCACAGTCCGATTCATGGCAGGTAAGCAGGTCACGCCGGAAGTGCTCGACCAGGTCGCGACAATGATGCAAAGAACCCCGCTCAATGCTGACCTGACACGAGGAATGAAGCCACTCTAAGGCTCCAAAAAACACTTTTCGCATGCGAAGAAAGCAACCCTTTTTTAAGTACGAGCACCCAGGGTGCCCATACTTGGAGTGGTGTTGCGCAACGACGGGCGGCAAAGGTTCAGGAGCATCAAAATCAGATTATTTGGAGTTCAACGATGAAAGATCGGTTACAGGATGCATTGCGCAGAGCGAATGCGGATTATGTTGACATCCGATATGAGGAGTCCGACGTTTTGTCTCTTGCATATCGTGGCAAGGAAATGGAGACCGCCGATACGGGCAAGGCGCGTGGCGGAGTTGTGCGTGCCTGCAAGAATGGCGGCTGGGGGATTTGCACCTTCGATTCATTGGACAATTTGGCTGAACGGGTCGCCGATGCCTGTTCGGACGCGGCGATGGTCGGGCATGAAAAGACTTGTTTGTTCGAGTATCCGGTTCCTGCCGACATCATTGCTCCCGCGAACATGAAGCGGGATTTTCGCGAGGTTGACTTCGATGAGAAGCTGTCGCTGATTCGCGAGTACAACCAGTTGATCTTGGGCACTCCAGGGATTGAATCCAGTGCCGTGAGCTATGTAGAGAGGTTTCGCAAGGTTCATTTTGCGTCGAGTCGCGGGAATTACTTTATGGAGGAGCGTCCCCGCGTGCTCTTGGCTCTTGCCGGGATAGCGCGTGACGGTTCCTTGGTCCAGCGTTCCCACGAGGGGGTATCGTCTGTTGACGACTTTGATGTCGTTCACGGGAAGCATTCTTTGGCCCAAGAGGTTGCGAATCGTGCGATTGCATTGCTGAAGGCTCCGAAATGCGAGGGCGGTCGATATACGGTCATCATGGATCCCAAGTTCGCGGGTGTTTTTGCCCATGAGGCGTTCGGTCATTTGAGCGAGGCGGATTTCCTGTTTGAGAATCCCCAGATGAAAGAGCTGATGAGCCTCGGAAAAGTCATGGGAAATCCCGACTTGAACATCACGGATGACGGGACGCTTGCCAATCTGGCGGGAACGCAAATGATTGATGACGAGGGAACCCCAACCCGACGCACGCCGCTTATCAAGGACGGTATCCTGGCTGGGCATCTCCATTCTCTGGAAACGGCCGCGAAAATGGGCGAGGAAGCGACTGGCAATGCACGGACTGTTGGCAGGCGGCATGTGCCGATCGTTAGAATGAGCAATACCTTCATCGAACCCGGGACGATGACCAAGGAGGAGATGTTCGCCGGCGTCGATGACGGAATCTACGCTTGCTCCGCTTTCGGCGGCCAAACGATGATGGAAATGTTCACGTTCTCGGCAGCATACGGATACAGGATCCGAAACGGCGAAATTGCGGAACTGCTCCGTGATATCGTCGTGACCGGAAATGTCTTCCAGACCTTGAAGGACATTGACGGCATTGGGAACGATTTGGTTCTGCCCCAGACAGGAGGCGGTTGCGGCAAGGGTGGGCAGTCGCCGTTGCCCGTGACCTGCGGCGCGCCTCATGTACGGGTCAGGAATGCCGTGATTGGCGGAAAGGCTTGATTGTGGAATTGGATTTTCAGGGAGATACGTTAAAAATGCGAACAACATATGTTGAAGAGATGCGTGGGCGGATGCTGGCGGGAGTATCGTTGGCGGAGAAGCTTGGTGCGTCTGCCGTCAAGATATCCTTTACCCATGACGAAAGCCGTTCGTGCAATTTCGAGGCAGGTCGTCTGAAGTACTCTGGCAGCAGTGAGAGCGTTGGGTATTCGATACAAGTCGTCAAGGATGGTCGCCGTGGCGGCGCCAGCGGCAATATTCCCGAGGAGCTGGACGGGATGGTTCGGCGCGCCGTCGAGTTGGCGCAGGTCGGGGCGGATGCGTACTTCAGCGCCTATCCGAAGCCGGGCGTGTACGCCGACATCAAGGGGCACTCGGATTCCGTAATCAAGCTGACCAGCGAGAACATGATCGAGGATTGCCAGGAGATCGTGGACTATCTCAAGTCGATCGACGACACGATGGACATCAGTGCCAGTGCATCGAAATCCGAAGGGGAAAGCATCGTCGTCAACAACGCCGGATTGTGCGAGTCGGACACCGATACCA
>JAGVUR010000105.1 GCA_019136135.1 Verrucomicrobiota bacterium | reverse complement strand
CTGTAGCGCCTTTACAAGGCGCCCGGCATGGGGGGCATCCTATCCCCGGGCTGAAGCCCGGGGTTAAGCATGGTCAGGCGCCTACGGCGCAAAGTCTTTGGTGAGGACCGGCCGGCCGCAATCCACGCGGGCTGGACACGGGCTGGACACGGACGATGGTTCGAACTTGTCGGAAAGATTTGCATAATGCATTGCGCTGTAAGCACTTAACGATGCTTAACCCCAGACTTTAGTCTGGGGCGGGAAAACCACCCGAAGACCGTGCCTTGTAAAGGCACTACAATCATAAGGTGTCAGTGTCAACTGCTTTTTTTAGGTTAATCTACCCAGACTAGAACCTAGTATGGAGAATCCCACCAAAAACGCATGAAAACCATAGGTGTCGTGGCACCAACTGCTTTTTCAGCATCAATCAAAAATGATTCTTCCAGACAAATTCCCCGACGGGCTTGCGCTTGTCGTGCATCGGCGAAGGCGCCGAGTCATCAGCGGGATAGCCAATGGGCAAAATCGCCAAGGGCTCGTATTTCGCGGGAATGTTCAGTGCCTTGACCAGGGCTTTCTTGTCAAAGCATCCGACCCAGCACGTACCCAATCCCTGCTCAGCGGCAGCCAATATGATATGAGTTGCAACAATGGAGGCATCGGTAATCCCGATATATTCGCCTTCCAGATTCTTCCAGCTTGCTTCGGTCTCGTAGCATACGATGATTGCCGCCGGCGCTCCAAATAAGAATTTCGTGCTTGTCCCAACCGCTTCCAACGCCTTGGGATCGTCAATGTAAAGCAAGCGTTGCGGCTGGAAATTGCACCCGGTCGGAGCCAGGCGGGCGGCTTCAAGCACTGCTTCCAGCGCCTTGGGCTCAATCCCGCGAGAACTGTACTTCCGAACAGAATAACGACTCTTCGCCAATTCCAGAAACTTCATAGCTTGCTCCTTTTTTTTAAATTCTATTTTAGCCTGCTCCTGACCCGCTCGATCTCGGCATCCATGTCCCTCACCAATTCCTGAATGATCTCCTCGACGCTCTGGTTCGACTTGACCAAGCCAACCGATTGACCGGCCATCATGGAACCATAGTCAACATCGCCTTCCTGAACAGCTCGACGCAAACCGCCAAGCCAAAATTCCTCCAAGCGCATCTGACCGTCGGTGCGCGTGATCTCGCCACGGTTCAATTGACCGATCAACTCCAACTGGAGACGACCGAAATCCGCAGTCCCGCGATTCCGAAGCGTCCGTACGGGAATCACAGGAATACGAGCATCAAACTGACTCGTCGAAATGGCGTCACGAGCCTCGGCCTTCAAAAATGCAGCCTTGAAATCAGGATGGGCGCAACTCTCGCGGGATACCGCAAAACGAGTCCCCAACTGAACGCCAGCAGCGCCCATCATCAGCAAATGAGCACAAAATGAACCCAAGGCCAAACCGCCACCGACAAAGATCGGAACTGGATGATCATCAAACAATATCTCCTGAAGCAAAACAGTCAAGCTCACAGGACCAATGTGACCGCCAGCCTCCGTACCCTCCAATATCAAACCGTCAACCCCAAACCGAACAAGACGACTAGCCATCGCACGAGTCGGTGCAAAACACATCACCCGCGAACCTGATGACTTGATCCGCTGAACATCCTGCTCCTTAGGTATCGAACCGGCAAAAATCACAACCGGAACAGGATTCGCACATAATACGTCCAAATGAGAACGGTAGGCCGGAGATACGGTAATCACATTGACGCCAAATGGATTGGAAGTCAATTCCCGGGTGCGCGTTATCTCGCGAGATAAAATGTCAGCTGGAGCATTCCCGCTGGCCAAACAACCAAACCCGCCGGCGTTGCATACAGAGGAAACCAAAACACTGTCGCTAATCCAAGTCATAGCACCGCAAATGATCGGATAACGACTCCCCAAAAACTCACTGCCACGATCAAACAAATCATGCTTTTTCATAATTAAAAACCTAAATTGAAATCCAAAATTACAAAAACCGTCAAAATGTCATTTGTTTAGATAATATAGCATAAAATCGTTAAGAAAAAAGTAATGCTCAGTTGTGTAGGTTAAGTTTTTCCCGTTCGAACTGCACGACGTCTTTTAACACGTCATCCAGTGTCTTCGTTGGCTTGTATCCGATAAGCTTTTCGGCCTTGTCGAGCGCCGGAACCCTCCGGACCATGTCTTCGAATCCGTCTCCGTAGGCTTCGCTGTACGGAATCAGCTGAATTTCGGATGGGCTTCCCGTGATCTTCTTGACCCGTTGCGCCAGTTGCAGGATGGTGACCTCTTCGGAATTTCCGAGATTGATGACTTGTCCCCTTGCTTCCCTGCAGTCCATGAGCTTGACGACCGCACCGACGATATCGGACACATGCGCGAAGCATCTTGTCTGCGTTCCGTCTCCATACACGGTAATCGGCTTGCCTTGGATGGCTTGCCTTACGAACCTCGGAATGACCATTCCATACTGTCCTGTCTGTCTCGGCCCCACGGTATTGAAGAGCCTTGCTATCACCACGGGAAGCCTTGCTTCGACCCAATGCGCCAGCGCGAGGAATTCATCCATCGCCTTTGCGCAGGCATAGCTCCATCGGCGCCGGGAGGTGGCGCCCATTACAGTGTCGTCATCTTCCGAAAAAGGAACCTTGATTCCCTTGCCGTACACTTCGGATGTCGATGTCAACAGGAACGGGCGGCGATACCGGGCGCAGCTCTTCAGCACAGTCTCGGTTCCGCCCACGATGGATTCGATCGTACGTACGGGCTGGTCGATGATCAACTGCACGCCAACCGCGCTCGCCAAATGGTACACGCAATCGACGTCGCGCACACATTCGTCGACAATCCCGGGATTATTGACGCTGTCAACGATCAACCGCAAGCCGAAATCCTCCTCCAAGCCGGCCAAATTGTCGTAGGATCCCGTCGATAAATCGTCCAGAACAACCACTGAATTTCCCGATTCAAGCAACTTGCGACATAAGTGGGACCCGATGAATCCAGCGCCGCCAGTGACCAATATCTTCATCTTTTTACCTCTTAAGTATAGTGAAAAATTAGGAACTACTGAAATTTATGTTATGTTATATTCTTTTCTGCTTTTTTCAAACAATTCACCCTAAACCCAGAAAATTATCAAGAGGCATGATTATGAGCAATGCACCCGAAACCGATCTGATGAGCAAAATTGTGGCGTTGTGCAAGCGTCGCGGCATCATCTTCCAAAGCTCCGACATGTACGGAGGCATCAACGGATTTTGGGACTATGGCCCATACGGGGTTCCAATCAGGCGTTCGGTCGAGCGACTCTGGTGGAAATACATGGTCGAGGAAAGAGACAACGTGGTCGGACTGGATTCCACCATCATCTGCCACCCGCAAGTCTGGCACGCATCGGGACACGTCGAACAATTCTCCGATCTGATGACGGACTGCATGGATTGCAAGAGGCGCCATCGCGTCGACCAGCTACCTGAACAAGGAGTTTGCCCGGCATGCGGTTCGACGAAGCTGACCGAGCCCAGGGAATTCAACCTGATGATGAAGACCTACGTCGGTCCTGTGCTCGACGAAGAGCATGCTGCATACCTGAGGGCTGAGACATGCCAGCCGATCTTTGTTGACTTCAACATCGTCCGCGTTGCCACCAGGCAGCAACTGCCCTTCGGCATTGCCCAAACAGGAAAGGCATTCCGCAACGAGATCAATCCCAGGAACTTCACGTTCCGTTCACGGGAATTCATGCAGATGGAAATGGAATTCTTCTGCCACGAAGACGATGCGATGGACTGGTTCGACTACTGGCACGAGCAACGCTGGAAATTCTACACCGATATCTTGGGCATTGACGAGAAGAAGCTCCGCATCTACTGGCATGAGAAACTGGCCCACTACGCCAAGAAGGCCTTGGACATCGAATTCGAGTTCCCCTTCGGCTGGGGCGAGGTAGAAGGCGTCCACCATCGCGGCGACTGGGACATGTCCCGCCACTGCGAGTATTCCAAGCAGGAAAAGGATTGCAAGTACTTTGACGCCGAACGGAAGGAATCCTACTTCCCCACCGTCGTCGAAACCTCCTGCGGGCTGGACAGACTCTGCCTGCTCCTCATCTGCAACGGATATGACGAAGATACCGCCGCAACCGCCAAGGAAGGCCAGGACGAAGACGTCAGAATCGTGCTCAGGCTCCCCGCAAAGGTCGCACCAGTGCAATGCGCCGTCCTCCCGCTCTCGAAGAAACTCGAAGAACCGGCGACGAAGCTTTTCCATGCGATCAGAAAGAGATTCCGCTCGGAATACGATGTGACCGGCTCAATCGGCAAACGCTATCGCAGACAGGACGAAATCGGTACGCCCTACTGCATTACCTTCGATTTCGATTCCCTCGAAGACAATGCCGTCACAGTCAGGGATCGCGACTCCATGACCCAGGAACGCATTTCGCTTGACCAAATCACAAAGTACCTCAACGAGAAAATCAATCCAGAACTCTGCTGACCATCACCCCAGGTGACCAAATGACGAGACGATCGCTCCCAGTATACCTGTTTTTCGCACTCCTGATCGTTAACCTTGGCATCGGATACCATGTGTATTCGCAGGAGGCAAAACGAACTGAGAGTGATGACGTCTTCATGCAAATTGACGTGATGATGGAGGTCCTCCAGCAAATCCGCAAATTCTACGTGGATGGAGACAACATCAGCACGAAAGAATTAATCGAGGGCGCCATGAGGGGAATGACCTCAACCCTCGATCCATACTCGGAATACCTCGGAAACCAAGACTTCGAAAACCTGCAGGAAGAAACTGAAGGCGAATTCGGAGGAATAGGAATCCAGGTCGACTACGATAAGGACCACATCATCGTCATTGCACCGATTGACAATACACCCGCATTCAACGCAGGAATGCAACCCGGAGATCAAATCTATCAGGTCGATGGGGAGGACGTGGCAAAGCTCGGAGTCGAAAACACAATCCGAAAAATGCGCGGGAAGCCAGGCACCAAAGTGGTCATCACGTACATGAGGGAAGGCTTTGACGAACCCCAGTCCCTCGAATTGACCAGGGCACTGATCCCCATCGAAAGCGTCACCAAGGCACAAATCATCCCCGATACGAAAATCGCATACGTCAGAATCACCCAGTTCATGGAGAAAACCCCCAATGAATTGGAAGAAAGCCTGATCGACCTGCTGGACAAGCAAAAGGCAAAGGCGCTGATCATCGACCTGAGAAACAACCCGGGAGGACTCGTCAAGTCCGTCGTCGAATGCTGCGGATACTTCCTACCGCCGAAATCCTTCGTCGTCTCCGTTGAAGGACGCACTGAAACCTATGTGGAAACAACCCAGGAAAAAAGGTACCAGGCTCCCAAGATCCCCATTGCAATCCTGGTCAACGGAGGCACGGCGTCAGCCGCCGAAATCATGTCCGGATGCCTCAGGGAACACGGGCGGGCAAAACTCTTCGGGGCCAAGACATTCGGAAAAGGCTCCGTACAATCAGTCATAGACATGAGAAACGGAGGAGCCCTGAAACTAACGATCGCACACTACTTCGTGCAACCAAAAGACGTGCCTAACAGGAAAACCATCCACAAAAATGGAATCGAACCAGACCAGGCCATCACGCTGACACAAGATGAAATCCATGGCATCGAGGCTTTCGACCAGGAATGGACTACGGCAAGGGAAAAACAAGACCTCACCGATACACAACGGATCAAGCTCGATGAGGAATTCAGAATCAAACGTGAAAAACTAGACAAAACACTCAATTCCGCTATCAAGGATTTGACAGAAAAAACAAAGGAGGACAACTGAAATGATTCGTGTAGCTATCATCGGAGCAGCAGGACGAATGGGAAGGATGCTGATCGAACACGTCATGAACGACCAGCAACTCAAACTCGTGGGAGCACTGGAACACCCAAGTTGCCAACTGATCGGACAAGACGCGGGACTGCTCGTCGGAAAATGTGCCGCTGAAGTCGATATCACCGACGACCTGGGCAAGGCACTGGAAAAAGCAGACGTGATCATCGACTTCTCGTCGCCAAAGTCCACAATGGCCATCGCGCCGATCTCCGCGCAACGGGGCATCGCTTCAGTCATCGGGACGACTGGCCTCTATGACGACCAGAGGTTGCAGCTGAAAGCACTTGCGGACAACGGAGCGAAGATCGTCTTTACCCCCAACATGAGCGTCGGAGTCAACCTGATGTTCGCATTGTGTGACAAGCTCGCCAGATTGCTGGGAAGCGACTATGACATAGAAATCGTGGAAATGCACCACAACAAAAAGAAGGACGCGCCATCGGGCACAGCCGTCAGATTGGGCGAGATCCTTGCCGCCGCCACCGGGCTCGACTACGCAACCAACACGAGGCATGGTCGCGAGGGACTCGTCGGACCACGTACAAAACAGGAAATCGGGATTCATGCCTTGCGTGGCGGTGACGTGGTCGGCGACCATACCGTCATCTTCGCAACTGAAGGGGAGCGCATCGAACTCGTCCATAAGGCATCTTCACGTGATTGCTTCGCAAACGGAGCAGTCAGGGCAGCCAAATTCATCGTCAATGCAAAGCCGGGGCTCTATGACATGCTAGACGTGCTTGATTTAAAATAATAGCCAAGTCAGCTTTCGCGACCCGGAAACCACGATAACAACAGGAGATACCATGTATAAAAAGTCCTTCCTTGCCATTATAGTGATGATTACCTTGGTCGCGAAAGCTCAATTGCCACCCTGGTCAACTGACCTCTACATTGACGGGGGCGGCATTTGGAAGGTACGCGTCCCGGTTACGTTCAGCAACAATACCGGAAAGGACGTCGAGGGATACCCTACCGAAATCAAAATCCAAAAGGGAAATCCACTCGAAGGCCACAAGCCTGGACAATTCAGGGTGGTCGATGACGAGGGGCTGCAACTCAAATTCACAGCGGTCGGAAAATCCGGTGAAATCTTGGATGAGACGCCACTTCAGGCCGGCGATTCGCTCCACATCCCTGTCTCCTGCGAAAATAGATCCAGAGTCACCTATTTTATCTACTATGGCAACGACAAGGCGTGGACCTCGCCAGATTCATTGGGACGAGGACTTGCAACATCGATTAAAAACGGAAACTTCGAAGACGTCCTAGGCACCCTCCCAAGAGGCTGGCAACTCATCATGGGCGATTCGGCGCACAGGGGCGAAATCTCGGAAGAGAGGCCTTTTGAAGGCAAGTACTGCCTCAAGCTGGAAGCCGATCCCGAAGCCGAACCAACCTGGTTCAAGGTCGCACCGCCACCAATCTCCGTGATGCCCGGCGCAAAATGCACCATCACCGTGAAAATCCGCGGCGAGAACGTCACCGGGGGTGGCGCCGGTTGGTTCATCCACGTCGGCAATTCTTCCAACTCGCAGATGATCAACAACGTCCATAGCGTCGGCACCGGGACATTCGATTGGAAAGAACTCAAATTCACCTTCAAGGTCCCGGAAAACGCCGATACCCTGCACACCGGACCGACGCTCTTCGGTACAGGACAAGCATGGTTTGACAACTTTACCTTCACATCAAACCTCACGATGTCAATGCCAACCGCGACCTTCGGAAGGCCGCAAACCAACAAATTAACTGAAATCGGCAGAATGAAGCAAGACGAATGGTTCGGAGCAGACAAGCGTGTCTGGTACGCACCATGGAAAAAATCCGCTCCCAAGTACCTCTATCGCATTCCGATCCGCATCACCAATCCAGGAGACATCAGGCTGAACAATGTCCTCGCGACAATCGACCTGACCAATACAGTCCGAAACAAGTCTAGGAAAAACGCGATCCTAACCTTCAGGGGCGCTGAGGTTCCCACCACAAAAATCGGCAACAGCCTACTCGTCGAAGTGTCATGTGGACCTCGAACAACCCTCGTCTACTACATGTACACAACTGACATCACGGAAGACGAACTGAAACCTGAAACCTCAGATGTCAAGCACGCACTCGGTTCCGATATCCCATCAGACCAAATCCTCGTCGCAAGCGGCAACCGCGCCGATATCGTCAAATTTACCGAAATCCTGGAAGGCGCGGGCAACCTGATCAAAAACCCGTCCTTCGAAGATGTCAGAGACGGAAAACCCGACCACTGGGAATTCTCCGGTGAAAAGTTTGAAGCGACGGGAGTCGTATTCGGCGTTGGCAAGCCAGGCGGATTCGGCAATAACCACGCATTCATCGACATCCCGACCGATACACCCAACGACTGGATCGGCTGGAGGCAGTCAGTCAAGGTCAAAACCGGAAGCCGATACATCTACGGTGGTTGGATGGCCAGCGAAAATATCGATTGCTCCGCGTTGCTCCACGTTCATCACAGGGACGCCAGCGGAGAGGTCGTACCATCCGGATACGGTTCGGCAGGACCGGCAATCCACAAGACCACACCCTGGACGCCAATCTTCGGAATAGCCGAAATACAGCCAGGCACAGAAACGCTCCAAATCCATCTCACGATGAATGGACATGGAAAACTGATGCATGACGGCATATTCATCGCCGAAACGATCGCCGGAAAGATCGAACCCCTGGAAGCGTTCCCGATCCAGGAAAGCGATTTCGCAATCTGGCAGGTCAATCCAGTCGTCAAGGTCTTCCGCGAAGACCTCCCGCGTGATAACGTAAACTTTGGACACATCCAGTACGATGGCAACAAGTCAAAGCTCAAATCGACGTTCAGAATCGCACTGGCTCAAAACGAAGAAGAACCGATGCAAATCGCCGTCAGATCGGCAACGGAGCACAAAAACGTCTCCATAACGATCGAAGGACTCGATGAAGCCAATATCAAGGCCACGACCGGAGTCATCGGATACGTCCCGGTGGATCACAAGTCATCGTACTATGGCTCAAAACACGAAAATTGGATTCAGCTGATTCCAGGGAAACAAGGAAATACCGACGGCTGGGCAGGTTGGTGGCCCGACCCAATCAAGCCGGTAAGCCAATTCTCGCTCAAACCGCACCAAACTCAACCGCTCTGGTTCTCGTTCAGAACAACCAAAGACTCCAAACCAGGCTACTACCCGGCTACTATCCTGCTCAAGACCGAGGACTATACCTGGACAATCCCATTCGCAATCTATGTCTGGAACTTCGCGCTCCCGGAAGTCACCACATTCCCGGCACTCTATGATATCAGATGGAACAGCCGTTGGGAACGACCAGGTATGACCACCAGAGAGGCAAGACGCGACATGCTCAGATTCTATCGTGACAAGAAAATCTGCCCGGACCACATCCTCGCCTCGCCAACATTCAAGTACGATAAAAATACAGGAAAGGCAACCGCAGACTTTACCGAGTTTGACAAGGAAGCCGCATTCTATTTCGACGAACTCAAGTTCCCGGTCGCCTACATGAGCGGATTCTATCTCTTCGGCTGGGCAGCGCCACCAACAGCCGTCTTCGGAGAACAACCCTTCGAAGGAGAATACCCATGGGCGAATGACGAACCCAGGCATACCCTCAGACCAGAATACGTCAAGGCATACCAGGCCAAACTCAAGCTCTTTATGGACCACTGCAGGGAAAAGGGGTGGGACAAGAAATTCGTCCTGTATATCTCGGACGAACCACACTTCAGCCACCAGTACGTCATAGACCAAATGAAGGCACTATGCAAGATGATCAAGGACGTCGAACCCGACCTCCCCATCTTCTCTTCGACCTGGAGACACTGCAAGGACTGGGACGGCTACATCTCGCTTTGGGGAGCAGGACACTATGGATGCTTCCCTGAAGCAGAAATCGTCGAGCGGCAGAAACAAGGCGATAAATTCTGGTTCACCACAGATGGTCAAATGTGCACGGATACCCCGTTCTGCGCCATCGAAAGGCTGCTCCCCCACTATTGCTTCAAGTACAATGTTGACGCATATGAATTCTGGGGCGCCACATGGCTGACCTATGACCCCTGGAAGTACGGTTGGCACGCTTTCATCAAGCAATCCTCCGCGCCGCATATCAAGCCATCTTGGACAAGATACCCCGCAGGAGACGGATACCTCATCTACCCAGGCAAGGATTTCTCGGACTACAAGCCGGTTACATCAATCAGGCTCGAGGCGGCAAGAGATGGCGTGGATGACCACCAGTATCTCACGCTGCTTAAGCAACGAAACGATGACAAAAACGCAATGGCACTCCTCGAAGAAGCGCAAAAGCTCGTCTCAATGCCTTCGCCAGGAGGACGATACAGCATGAGTATCCTCCCGAACCCAGATGAACTCCATATTATCAGACTTAGAATTGGCGAATTCCTCGCAGCAGAACAATAACTCATAACCCAAGAGGCAGTCACAATGAAAACCTATTGTATCGTCGGTACCGGCGGACGTTCCTGGATGTTTACAAATGCACTGATGGGCAATTTCAAGGAACATGGAAAATTGCTTGCCTTCTGCGATGTCAACCAGGCACGCATGGATTACAATAACCAAAAGATCCAGGAACGATTCAACCACGAACCGCTTCCAACATACCTCCATGTTGACTTCGATAAGATGATCCTCGAGCAAAAGCCCGACCGAGTCATCGTCACCTCGATGGACCGTACGCACCACCACTACATCTGCAGGGCAATGGAACTCGGATGCGATGCCATTACCGAAAAACCAATGACCATAGACGCCGAAAAATGCCAGCAGATCATCGATACCAAAAACAAAACCGGACGCAACCTGACCGTCTGCTTCAACTATCGTTACGCGCCAAGATGCACCAAGGTCAAGGAAGTCCTCGCATCCGGAGCAATCGGCGAAATCATCTCGGTCCATTTCGAATGGCTGCTCGATACCTCCCATGGCGCAGACTACTTCAGAAGATGGCACCGCGACAAGAGAAACTCGGGTGGTTTGCTCGTACACAAGGCAACACACCACTTCGACCTCGTCAACTGGTGGATCAATTCAGCGCCGGACACCGTCTTCGCAATGGGCGACCTCAGATTCTATGGACGCGAAAACGCCGAAAAACGAGGAGTCAAGGAATTCTACAACCGAGTCCGTGGATCCGAAATCGCAAAAAAAGACCCATTTGCACTCAGAGTCAACGAAAATGACAAGGAAATGATGGGACTCTACTACGATGCCGAAAAGTGCGACGGATACTTCAGGGACCAATCCGTATTCGGTGACGGAATCTCGATCGAAGATACGATGTCCGTGATGGTTAAGTACAAAAACAAGGTCACAATGACCTACTCGCTCAATGCATTCCTCCCATGGGAAGGGTTCAGGATCGTGTTCAACGGAACAAAGGGAAGGCTCGAATTCAATGTCGTCGAACGAGAATACCTGACCTCATCTGACGCATCGGACCTGGTAATCCCAGGCATGAGGGAAATCGGTGACAAGAAAAACCTCATACCGGAAATCATCTTCCAGCCGATGTGGGGTAAGCCGCAGGTGATCGAATACGACCAAGGCGAAAAATCCGGACACGGCGGCGGTGACTCCAGGATGTTGCGCGATGTGCTAATCGGCGTCGAGGACGATCCGCTCGGACACGCGGCGGGCTATATTGACGGTGCCAACTCGATCTTGACCGGCATCGCCGCCAACCAATCGATCAAGACAGGACTCCCCGTAAAGGTCAAGGACCTGGTCAACCTGTACTAATTAATCCGGTCAGCCGGCCATGAGCACATGACCGGCTGATCCTCAGCAAACTATGAACAATCCAGCCAGAATCGCCAGCCAGGCAGAACATTGCGCCAAGGCGGTCGCCAACGTTCTCGTCGAAACCCTGATTAAACGGAAACCAGCCGACCGATCACTGTCATCCTTGTACTTCCAACATCGAGAATTCGGATCCAGAGACCGTAGGCTGATATCCGAAACGCTATTCTCAACGCTAAGATGGTGGGGCTGGCTCAAAAACCTCGCGCCGAAAAAATTCCTTGAGGCAATGGAAAAACAATCCGAAAACCCGGATTTGGATTTCCCCCTCTCGCAATTTTTCCTGATCTTCTCGCTTGCTTGGTACCTGGAAGGAAAAAATGAACTTCCACCTGCGGCAAATGTTTGGTTCGAAGTGGCAGGAGGAAAGCGAGACGACATCAAATTCCTTCCACAAGACGCACAGACCCTGCTCAGAAAGCGCTATCTGAAGCCATACGTCAATGCACAGCTCAACGACCTCGACCTGATACCATCCTGGACACTCAACCATGTCAACCTGGACAAACAGGATCAGGACGCACTTCTGGAGACCCTGCAAAGACGACCGCCAGTATGGCTTAGGTTGCAACCCGACGACCAGGAAAAAGTCATTCAGGAACTGAAGAAAAACGACTGCAAGGCTGAACTCCACCCGACCCTCGAAAATGCAGTCAGGCTCGATTTCGTAGGAGGCAACCTCAAGGCACTTGATAGCTTCAAAAAGGGACTCTTCGAAATCCAGGACATCGCCTCGCAATGCGTCGCGTATATCTGCAACCCAAAGCCAGGACAACAATGGTGGGACGCATGCGCGGGCGGAGGCGGAAAAACACTCCACCTCGCAACGCTGATGCAAAATAAGGGTTCCGTCCTCGCATCGGATATCAGAACACATAAGCTGCAAGAGCTGAAACTCAGGGCGAGAAGAGCGCAATTCCCAAATATCAGGTACAAGGAGTGGAAAGGCAAGGACATGCCGACCTTCAAAAACCTCTTTGACGGGGTGCTCGTCGATACCCCCTGCTCATGCTCAGGCACCTGGAGGCGAAATCCAGACCTTAGATGGACCATGCCCGAAAACGAAATCCCGGACTACGCCGCACTCCAGGCGCAACTCCTCGCCAACGCCGCCAATACCGTCAAGCCAAACGGAACGCTCGTTTACTCAACATGCTCTATGTTCGTTGACGAAAACATCAATATCGTCAACGATTTCCTGCAAACAAACCAAAGCTTCGAACTCCAGCCCTTTACCTGCCCGCTAACACAAAAATCAACAGACGGCACAAACCAAATCTGGTACTGGGACGCCGATTGCGACGCTATGTTCACGGCAAAATTCGTCCGCGTCAACTAGTAAACTTAGAATATGCTTGAAAAAATCCTTCAAATCGTACAGGAAGCCGGTGACATCGCAAGAAAGTATTGCGGAAATATCAACGACAATCAAGTCGTCTTCAAAGGCGAAACCGATATCGTGACGATCGCAGACCAGGAAATCGAACAGCTCCTGAAACATAAACTCGAAAAACTGGACAACAGTATCGAATTCCTCGGGGAAGAAGGCGACTACGGGAAGCCGGACGACTACGAACGAGTCTTTATCTGCGACCCCCTCGATGGAACAACCTCCTACAGGCACGGCTTCCCTACACACGCCGTCTCAATAGGACTCCGCGAAAATGGATCGACCACCCTCGGTGTCGTACACCTCCCGTACCTCAATGAAACGTTCTATGCCGTCAAGGGAAAGGGAGCCTTCAAGGACAAAAAACAAATCCACGTCTCCACAACACAAAAACTCGTCCACGCACTCTGCGGCACTGGACTCGGTTGCGTCAGGGCAGCCATAAAACCTGATAACGTCCCTGTTATCGCCAATGCATTCTACAAGACACAAGGGGTTCGTATCTCGGGTTCCGCAGCCTGTGACCTCTGCTTCGTCGCAGAAGGAAAATATGACGCATATTGGGAATTCCTGCTGAAACCATGGGACTATGAGGCAGGACGACTGATCGCCAGGGAAGCAGGCGCAACAGTAACAGATTTCAATGGCGAAGAAGTCGATGACAACGTAGGACAAATCATTGCCTCAAATGGAATCCTGCACAAGCAAATCCAACGCCTGATCCTAGATACAATCGGATAACAAAACAAGAGGTCAAACAACATGGCAAATCAAGTACAAGCAAAAGCCGTCTCCCCTTTCCTCAGAGGCTCAGTCATCTACCAGCTCTTCCTCAGATCCTTTACACTCGAAGGCACACTCAAGGCAGCAACAAAACTACTCCCGCATATCGCGTCGCTTAAAGTCGATATCATCTACCTCTGCCCAACAATGGTCTCCGACGATGATCCGAATACGCAATTCTGGTCAGACCGCCAAAATGCATCCAAGCTCGGAAACCCAAAAAATCCCTACCGCATCAAGGATTACTACAATACAGATCCCGAATACGGCACCAACGAGGACCTCAGACACTTCGTTGATACCGCCCATAGACTCGGCATGCTTGTGATCCTCGACCTCGTTTACTTCCACTGCGGACCAACTGCGGTCTTCATCGAAAGCAATCCGGATTTCGTCAAGCGCAACCCGGATGGCTCCGTCAAAAATGGACCTTGGCACTTCCCGGAACTCAATTTCGCCTCCACCGAACTTAGGGAATACCTCTGGAAAAACATGGAGTATTGGGTTCAGCAATTCGATGTCGACGGCTACCGCACCGATGTGGAAGGCGCAGTTCCAGCAGACTTCTGGGAAGAAGGGCGCAGACGCATGGAAGCAATCAAGCCGGATGTCATCATGCTTGCTGAAAGCGAAAACCCAAAGGCAGTCCTCAAAGCACACGATATCAGCTATGGATTCACTTGGTCAACTGCTATTAAAAACGTATTCATTGACCGTAAGCCAGCTTCGTACCTAGTCGAAAAATGGACCGCAATGAGGGACAAAATGCCTGTCGGTACACTATTCCTCAGGAACCTTGAAAACCACGATATCTCAATGGACCTCGGCGAAAACAGATGGAATCGAATCGCAGAACCAGACCTTGTCAAAGCGGCAACACTCCTGAACTTCACCATCGACGGAATCCCGTTTGTCTATAATGGCGAAGAAATCGCCGACAATAGCAAGCACTACATCTTCGCCAATCGCGACTTCGGTGGAAAATATGTCATCAATTGGGCACTCGCAAATACCGAAGTAGGTATCGACAGGCTCAACTTCTTCAAAACCCTCATCGCAATGAGGCATGATATCGACGCCTTGCAATTCGGCGGCACTCGTTGGCTCGCCTCAGACAAGCCCAACGAACTCCTTGCCTTTACCCGTGAAACCGAGGACCAGACTGTCCTAGTTGCCATCAATACCACCAACTCCGTACTTGAAGCGACCATCCAAGACTCTCGTTTCATAATGGACTTCGCCAAAGTCATCACAAAATACGGCATCAAGTGGACGCTAGCCCAAGATGGCTCCATGAAACTCCAAATGCTGCCATACGCATACCTGGTCCTCAACCAGGAAATCTAAGGAGTTGTTCAAAAATCCACATCGTCTTGTTCTGCAGCAGGGCGGATTCGTCCACTCCATCTGACTAGGACTGCTCCATTTTTCCCGCTTGACCAGCTAAATCGGCTGAGTACGAGCACCCCGGGTGCTCGTACCTGAGCGGATCCGTAAATTAGCGGAAAGAATGCAGAGGTTTTGTCGCGACAGGCGAAAGGGCGGGAAAACGCAAAGATTTTGGCGGATGAATTGGCATCCGCCTGAGTACGAACACCCGGGGTGCTCGTACCTAAGTCAATCCATCAAGACAGGCTGGTTTTGGTTGCTTTTTAGGTTCATAGACCCCAGCCCCACATGTCTCATTCGTCCCAGTCCCATAAACTCAGGTTCCACAAAACCCAACGTCAACGTCCCATTGTCCCAGACTCCAGTCCCATAGGTCACATTTGTCCCAGTCCCAGTGAATCGGTAGGTAGCACCTTAGGTATGCGCACCCGGGTGCCCGTACCTAAACTAGTCTTGTTCTGAAGCTGGTTAAATCCGTCCGACTTGTCAGACCCGTCGGACCTGTCCGACCTGTCAGACCCGTCAGACTAGCCTAATTGGGACTTTACCATTTTCAGCACTTGACTGGCAACATTGCCTGAGTACGAGCACCCCAGGTGCCCGTACCTAAACCAGTCTTGTTCTGAAGCTGGTTAAATCCGTCCGACCTGTCAGACCAGTCAGACTAGCCTGATTGGGACTTTACCATTTTCAGCACTTGACTGGCAGCATCGTCTGAGTACGAACACCCCGGGTGCCCGTACCTAAACCGTCTTGTTCTGTAGCAGGGCAATCTGTCCGACCCGTCCGACCAGTCAGACCAGTCAGACCCATCAGACCCGTCCGACCTGTCAGACCCGTCAGACTAGCCTGATTGGGACTTTACCATTTTCAGCACTTGACTGGCAGCATCGTCTGAGTACGAGCACCCCGGTTGCCCGTCCTAAACTGTCGCACTCCAAACCCTCCGGAAAACAAGCCTTTCCCCTCACAGCCCCCGCGCCAATAACCTTCACCCGGCTTCATCGCCACCATCAAGTAGGAGCACCCCAGGTG
>JAGVUR010000001.1 GCA_019136135.1 Verrucomicrobiota bacterium | reverse complement strand
AAAATACCGTACTTGAATGCCATGTACGACCGGCTGCTTGCCAAGGGGAAAACCAAAATGCAGGTCAAATGCGCATGCATGAGGGTGCTGATTCAAATCATAAGGAGCGTTGTCGTGCATGAAAGGCCGTATTCGGAGGATTTTTCTTACAAGAGCTTGGAAAAATCTCTCAAAACGGCTTGAAAAAAACATACTATCTTTTGAGTACGAAACCGGTGAATTTTTGGATTGGTTCCGGGGTGGTTTTTGCGCAAAAAGGTCTTGCAAATCCCAACGCCATGTCCCATAGTCTCAGTCTCATGAATTATGAATGCTGAATGCTGAATGCTGAATGACCCGTCCGACCTGTCCGACCTGTCCGACCTGTCCGACTTGTCCAGTCCCCAAATCCTCCAATGCCGTACTCAGGGGGTATGTCACATGTGTTTTGAGTACGAAAGTGTGATTTTTTTGCAATCGCAAAAACGTTGTAAAACATAAATTTTCAGGTTGGAGTATATTATGTTGGGTCTTGTTCAGGCGTTTCAGGAGCTAGAAACCAAGGAGTTCGTCATGCGTTATGTTGAAGTCAAGTATCAGCCAGAGCGTTCGCGTGCATGTTTGGGAAGTCCGAGCTTGGTGAAATTGGACGATGGGGAGTTGGTGGCGACGCATGACTATTGGGGGATTTATACGCTGGAAGGTGATTGCGGCTTGTCCAGCGTGTATCGATCCGAGGATGAAGGCGCGACCTGGGAGAACGTCACCCATATCATCGGCGCACAATGGGGCACCTTGGTCAAGCTGCCCGATGCCCTTTACCACATCAGCTCCACTCGCGAGTACGGCGACATGGTCATTCGCCGAAGCACTGACGGCGGCTTTACATGGTCGCTGCCACGGGACGAGAAAACAGGGCTCCTGATGCGGAACGAATCGCGGGAAGGTGGTACGAGGTATCGTTTCGAGTGCGGCGGCGGGACATTGGTCCATGGCGGATACCTGTACAAATCCTATGACAAGTACGCTTTTGATCCCGGCGAAAGCGCTTGGGAAGCAGGCAATTTCGGCACTGGAATCGGACGGGTTCCGCTGGACAAGGATCCGTTAGATGCCAGCAATTGGACGTTCAGCAATATCCTGACCTTCGATGCATCAAAACTGACCGATCCAAAACTGTCGCTGGGAAATGGAACAGGCTGGCTGGAAGGCAATCCGTTGCCGACTCAGGACGGAAAGATCGCCTCGGTCATGCGTATCCATGTCGCAAAACCCAATATGGCGGCATATTTGACCTTGAGCGATGACGCGAAGGTCTTTTCCTTTGACTACGAGACTGGCCTGATCGATTTCATCGGCGGGCATTCGAGGTTCTACGTTCAGCTGGATCCCGTGACTGGGCTGTATGTGACGTTCAGCAACTTCATTACCGATGAGCCAGTGCCGACGAATCGCAACCTGTTGAGCTTGGCGGTCTCGGAAGATTTGCGCCATTGGCGCCGAGTAAAGGACGTGATGCGCGACGAGTCGGGGTTGCCGCCCGCATTGTCCCGCCAATTGACCGGATTCCAGTATCCCGCGTGGCAGTTTGACGGCGACGACATCATCCTGCTTTGCCGGATGGGATATCGCGGTTCCGTGAATTTCCACGATTCGAACCGGATTACCTTCCATCGCTTCAAGGGTTGGCGGTCGTGGCTTTGATCAATCGAACATCGGTGTCGAAAGGTATCGGTCGCCGGTATCAGGCAGGAGTACGACGATGGTTTTGCCTGCGTACTCCGCCTGCTTGGCAAGCTGAATCGCGGCGAATGCGGCGGCGCCAGATGAGATCCCGACGAGGATGCCCTCGGCCCTGCCCAACAACCGCCCCGTTGCGTACGCATCTTCATTGCTGACGGTGACCACCTGGTCGAGAATTTCCCTGTTCAGGATTTTCGGCACGAAGTTGGCGCCGATGCCCTGGATTTGATGGGGACCCGAAACGCCTTGGGAAAGCAGGGGGGAATCCTTGGGTTCGACTCCGATGATTTTGCATTGCGGGAGCTTTCCCTTGAGGTATTCACCAGTTCCCGTGATTGTGCCGCCCGTACCTATTCCGGCGACGAATGCATCGAGGACGCCGTCGGTATCCCTTAGGATTTCCGGTCCTGTCGTCAATTTATGCGCCATGGGGTTTGCCGGGTTGTCGAACTGTCCCGGAATGAAGCTATTCGGGATTTGTTCTGCGAGTTCGTTCGCCTTGTCGATGGCGCCTTTCATTCCGAGTTTTCCATCTGTGAGCACGAGTTCGGCTCCATATGCTTTCATCAGCTTTCGCCGTTCTTCCGACATGGAATCCGGCATGACGATTATGCATTTGTATCCTCTTGCGGTAGCGACGGCTGCCAATCCGATTCCTGTGTTGCCCGATGTGGGTTCGATGATGACCGAACCCGGAGGGAGCTTGCCTTGTTTTTCGGCGTCATCGAGCATTGCCTTTGCGACCCTGTCCTTGACCGAGCCAGCAGGATTGAGGAATTCGAGCTTGGCTAGGATTCTGGCCTTCAGGTCGAATTCCCGTTGAATTCCCTTGAGTTCAAGGAGCGGCGTATTACCGATCAGCTGATCTACGGCGGTGAAAATTCTCATAGGGCATTACTCTTGCGCTGTTTCCCGGATTGGTTTCTTTTGTCCGTCTTGATCGACTCTGACGAACGTGATGTCGGTATGGAAAACATGTTCTTCTTCGGATTCCTCGAAATGTCGCCGAAAGACATCCACATGATAGGTAACGGATGTAGTTCCCTCGCGTTTTTTGCGAACGTCGAATTTAAGCACTGACTTTGGGAGGACGCTTTTCTTGAAAGTGACTTCGCTCATTCCTACGGTGACGAAATTGAATCCAGGGAATTCATCGCTGACTGCGATCCATGCGATTTCGTCAATCCACATCAGCATTTTTCCGCCGAATAGGAATCCATAGTGATTCAAGTCTTCCGGCATGACCAACTTATAGGAAATCATGGTCGATCATTCCTTGATCTTGTCGCAATGGTCATAGATTTCTGGATCGTTCCATGTTTTGTGCTCGACATGGCCGTCGCAAAATGCGATGACGGAACCTTTGCCGTGCCGCTTTACGACACGATTGCCGTCAACCAGAAAGTATCCATCATCGGTTGTTCTGTACTTACCTTGTCCTGATGATCCTTCTTCGAGGAGCAGCGGGCATTCTGCGGGATTGAGCGGCGCATCGGTATTCTGGTCTTCGAGCTTTGAGTTTACGGCGTAGGAGTTATTGGTCCTGGTTTTCTCGAGCGGGCAGAGATATACTTTTTTGGCCGAGAGATAAGGGAAGATCGTGCCTCTTTCCAGATCGAATAAACCTGCTGTCGGGACTGGGAAATTTTCATAGTATATCCAACCGCCTTCGACTCCTTGTTCGGCGGAGCCGTTGGTGAGCATTGGGTACAATGACCTGTTGTCGTTGGTGTACATGGTGAAGGCGAGCGCCATCTGCTTCATGTTGTTGATGCACTCTGCTTGCCTTGCGGATTGCCGCGCCTTGCCCAAGGCCGGGAAAAGCATGGCCGCCAAAATGGCGATGATTCCGATGACAACAAGCAATTCGATGAGGGTAAATGATTTTTTCATAGTAATATTTTCCAATAGGAAAGAAGATGCAAAGAATGGTCAAACAATTAATTTGTTGCCAAAGGAGTGAATTTTCAAGGCAAAGCGTAGGACAGGCATGAATTTTCATGCGGTTCGTTGACATTCCGTTACCAATGGCGATATTGGATTTTGTTAACAAAAAACTATCCAGGATGTGATGTACATCGATTGCGATTTGCCCAGGACAGGGTTGAGTGAGCACAAGGAGTGATGACACATGGATTTCACAAATGATTTGAAAGCATATTCAGAAGAATTGATCGAGTGCCTGAGGCGTACGGACTGGGGAATCTTGTCCTCAATCGGCGAGAAGCTGGTCTCATCGAAGGCATCCGGAAGTCGGATCTGGCTATTTGGAAATGGCGGGAGTGCGGCGACGGCCTCGCATGTGACGAACGACTTGGTGAAAGGATGCCGCGTAGAGGATCGAGTTGGCTTCCCCGCGATGTGCCTCAGCGATTCCAGCACGGTGCTGACCTGCCTCGCCAATGATTTCTCGTATGCGGATGTTTACTCGGTTTTGCTTTCCACACATGCCAAGCCAGGAGACATTGCCATCGCATTCTCGGGAAGCGGAAACTCGCCAAACGTGGTCAATGGTCTGGCAAAAGCACGGGAAATGGGGCTGACAACAATCGGATTCGGAGGCCGAGATGGCGGTAAGATGAAGCAATACTGCGATTTGATCCTGATCGCCCCGACGCAATCGATGGAGATGCTCGAAGACCTGCATCTGATCTATTGGCACAATCTTGTCTGCGCCATGCGCAAGGTTTTGTGAGGTGAACCATGTTGACCGGGGCGATTGACGGCGGCGGAACAAAGGTGATGACCGGACTGGTGGACGAAAAGGGCAATGTCGTATCTCGTCGAGTGGAAGGAGTTCCGACCGGTGACATTGCGGGATATTTCACCCGTTGCGTGACGATGCTTTGCGAGTGCGTTTCGGAAGCTGGCGTGACCTTGGAGGATTTGCGCGGGGTTGGGATGAGCATACCCGGGATGACCGACGGCAAGGACTGGGTATATGGCTCCCCGTCTGCTGGCTGGGGGAGCTTTTCTGCCTTGTCGCTCCTGGTTCCCTTGCTTGGCTTGCCCAAGGAATCGATACGGCTCGAGAACGACATCAACGCCTGCGCCTTGGCGGAATTGCGCTATGGCGGCGGCGGTAGTGATTTCGTGTGGCTGACGATCAGCACTGGGAACGGCGGTGCCGTCGTTGCCAATGGTTCATTGGTACGCGGAAAATCCCATTGTGGCGGCGAATTGGGTCACATCAAGGTTGAGTACGATTCTCCGGAGCTTTGCGGTTGCGGCGGGTATGGTTGTCTTGAGGCGCACGCCTCGGGTCCCGCGATTGCTCGGATGTGCCGTCAAGCAGGGCTGGACGTTGATGCGGCCGGTTGTGCGGAATTGGTTCGTGCGGGCGATCCTGTCGCCAAGGAGATTTACGGTCGTGCGGGAATGTACTTGGGTCGTGCCCTGGCTCAGCTGGCGAACATCCTGAATTTCGAGAAGGCGTACATTGGCGGCGGCGTCTCGAGGAGCTTGGATCTTCTGTTGCCTTCCATCCGCGAGACTTTTGATCGCGATGCCTTGCCCGAGGCGCGGAAAGCGCTAATCGAACGGACGCACCTTGGCTACGACGCTTCACTTTTGGGCGCCGCAGCACTGTTCGAATAAAGGCAACGACACCCTCGTTCTACCCCCAAAACCCACCCCAAAACCACGCCAAAAAATCCTCAGTTTCGTACTCAAAAGGGATGTTACATGCCCCCTGAGTTCGGCAGTGGAGGATTTGGGGACTGGGCAAGTCTGACAGGTCTGACAGGTCCGACTGGGTCCGACTGGGTCCGACTGGGTCCGACTGGGTCCGACTGGGTCCGACTGGGTCCGACTGGGTCCGACTGGGTCTGACAGGTCTGACAGGTCTGACAGGTCTGACAGGTCTGACAGGTCTGACTGGGGCTCATGGGACTTGACCTTTTCCACCGAAAACCCACCCCGAAACCACATCAAAAATTCCTCGGTTTCGTACTCAAAAGGGATGTTACATGCCTCTTGAGTTCGGCAGTGGAGGATTTGGGGACTGGGCAAGTCTGACAGGTCTGACTGGGTCTGACTACGGGCCATGGGACTTGGGCTTGACCTTTTTGCGAAAAAACCACCCCAAAGCCACTCCAAAAATTCCTCGGTTTCGTACTCAAAAGGGATGTGACATGCCTTTTGCTGGCTGGTCTGGCGAAAATGGTTTTGTCGAGATGAAAGACGCCGTCGTTTTTGGGACTAGAGTTTCAGCTTGACGACCGTGCATCCTGCGCCGCCAGGTTCGTTCGGTTCCTTGCCGAGCCTGAAGGATTTGATTGCGGGTTGTTTTTTTAGCCAGTCGTGTATGCCTGCGCGCAACCTTCCCGTTCCGAAGCCGTGCACAATTCGGACTTCCTCAATGCGTGCTAGGATCGAGCGGTTGATGAAGCTTTCGAGTTCAATAAGGGCGTCATCGACGCGTTGCCCGATCAAATTGAGTTCGTGGGACGTATCCCCCGTGACGACCGGGGCGATGACCTTGACGACGGATTTCTGAGAGGAGGCTGGCTTGGCGTCCTTTTCGATGGGATGCTGCAACTCGGAGGCCTTCATCGTGAAAGGAATCCCGTCAACATTGACCACGATTCGCTTCTTGTTGTCGGAAAGCGACTGGATTTTCCCGTGTGCGTGGAGCTTTTCGATCCAGACTTTGGCTCCGACCTTGAGCGATTTCGGCTCGATTGGAGCCTTCGGTCGTTCCTGCGAGGTGCGGAATCCTTCCTGGATGCGTCGTTCTCGGTCAGCGAGCTTTTCCCGGATTTTGGCGATGCCTTCTGTTCCTTCGTCTTCCTTGGGGAGTGCTTGGCTTTTGGCCCGTTCCCTCAGTTCCCTGACCAGGTTTTCCATTTCCCGCCTGGTGTTGTCAACGATGGCCTGGGCTTTTTGGAATGCCTCGTTGGAGAGTTTTTTTCGTTCTCTTTTGAGCGTGTCGAGTTCGACTTGCAGCTGGTCTCTTTTTTCCGTGAGTTCCTTGTTGGCCTGGGTGATTTGCCGTGTTTGGTCTTCGATGGCCTTTTGGTCTGCCTCGATTTTCGCGAGCATTTCCTCCATTTTGAGGTGTTCGCCCGAGAGGTATTTTTCTGCGGTGTCGAGCACGGTTTTCGGGAGTCCGATTCGTTTTGCGGTCAGGAGTGCGTAGGATGCTCCCGGGCGGCCGATATCCAGGATGAAAAGCGGCTTGAGCGATTCGATATCGAACCTGACCGCTGCATTGGTCATCCTCGGGTGTTGCTGGACGAAATTTTTGACCATTCCCAAGTGAGTGGTGGCGATGGTAATGGCGTTTCGCTTGAGCAGTTCGTTCAGGATTGCGCAGCCGATGGCTCCGCCTTCAAGGGGATCTGTGCCCGATCCAAGCTCGTCGAGAAGAACTAGGGATTTGCCGTTGAGAGTATCTTGGAGAATCGAGGCGATGTTGGTGATGTGTGCGCTGTAGGTCGAGAGATTCGCCTCGATGGATTGTTCGTCGCCGATGTCCGCGTAGATTCCGTCGTAGATATCGAACTGGGAATCTGGCGAGGCGGGCACCGGAAGGCCGCTTTGCGCGATGAGAGCCAGAAGCCCCGTGGTCTTGAGAGCGACTGTCTTGCCGCCCGTGTTCGAGCCTGTGATCGCCAGAGTCTTGGAATTATGGGGAAGCTCCAAGTCAAGGGGGACGACTTCACGACTGCCCCCGATGCGCCGGAATTGCGCCAACAGCAAAGGATGCCTGGCTTGCTTGAGCGAAAGGTAGCCGCCAAAGGTGGGGAGATGGGCATTGTAGGCGATCGCCCAACGGGACACGGCGGCGGCGGCATCGATTTGCGCGATGATTTGCTGGTTGATCCTGATCGAGCTGGACGCCAGACGTACCTGCCAGGAAAGGACTGCAAGGATGCGCCTCACCTCGTCGCGCTCCTCGATGCGCAAACGAGCCAAGTCGTTCCCCCAGCCTAACGTTTCGTTGGGTTCGACGAACATCGTCTGCCCGCTTTGGGAAAGGTCGTGGACAATGCCCGTCAACCCGGTCCGCGCATCCTTCTTGACGGGGATGACGAACCTGCCATTGCGCATCGTGACGAACTTGTCCTGGGTTCCGTCGCCCATCGCAGGGGATTTGATGATGGCCTCCAGGCGCCTCTGGATCCTGCTTTCTGTGGCGACGCAGTCCCTTCTGAGTTCCCTGAGCTTGGGGGAGGCGGAGTCGAGAACCGATCCGTCCGTATCGATCGATCGTGCGATGTCGTACTTGAGCTGTGCGCATGGATTGAGGGGCTTCGCCAATTGCTGCAGGTTGCTGAAGGCTTGGCATTCGGGCTTGTCGAGGAATTCAGCCAGGTCGCCGCAGACCTCGAGTACGGATTTGACTGCGACAAGGTCAATGCCGGCGATGACGGCGCCTTCAGGTGCGACTTCGCGCAGGATCTGGCTGATGTCGTCAATCCTCAATGGCGGGAGTGAGAGTGCGGTTTCCGCCATTTCGAGGAGGTCTGCGTAGAGACCTCGTTTTGTCTGTATGTCCTTGAGTTGGTTGTGGGGCCTGATTGCCTTGACGATATCTTCGCCCAGCTGCGATTGCGTGTAGCCTGAGACGAGTTCAAGAAATTGAATGTATTCAAGGACTTTGTAGGTATGGTTATTCATCTGGGAAAGTCGTAAAAATCAAGAAAAATCGGAATGGTCATGAATGATAATGTAAACTTGGAAGGGGAAATTGCCTTGCCTTTTGGCATGAAAAGGAGAATTAGCCACAAAAGTCCGAAATTGGGCAACGAAGGATTTTCGTGGTTGGTCATTCCCATTTTGTTCAAGTTGTGATATAGTACTTTTTTATTTTCTGTCGTCATGTTGAGTATAAAAGAGTTAAAACAAGAGGAAAAAGCGATGCGGATTGGAGTCATCAACGGATTGAACGAATCGAAAGAGGATCACATTTTTGATCGAGTCAAGGCATTGGGTTTGAGCACATGCCAGCTCAACATCTGGAATTCCGCCTACTATTCGGAACGCTTGGCGAAAAAAGTCAATGAGCAAAGCGCGGCGACAGGTGTCGTCCCTTGCGCATTGTGGGCAGGATATTGCCCGCCAACAAAGTGGAATTTCACGGAAGGTCCGACCACGCTGGGAATTGTACCCGAGGAATACCGCGAAAAGCGCGTTGAAGAATTGAAGATGGGAGCTGATTTTGCCAAGTTGATCGGGGTTCCTGCGATCATCACCCATTGCGGCTTCATTCCCGAGAACATGACGGATCCCCAGTACAAGCCCGTGGTTGCGGCCATCGCTGATATCGCCAGCCACTGCAAGGACTTGGGACTTGAGTTCTGGTTCGAAACAGGGCAGGAAACACCAGTCGTCCTGCTGAGGGTCATCGAGGAAATCGGACTCGGCAACTTCGGTATCAACTTGGATCCTGCGAACTTGCTGATGTACGGAAAGGGAAATCCTTTGGATTCCTTGGAAGTGTTCGGAAAATACGTGCGAAATATCCACGTGAAAGATGGAATGACCCCGACCAATGGACACCAACTGGGACGCGAAGTCCAAGTCGGAAAGGGAATGGTCAACTTCCCGAAATTCGTCAAGAGGCTGCGTGAAATCGGATTCGATGGAGAATTCATCATCGAACGCGAAATCCCGGAAGGGGAAGAGCAACGCAAGGATATCCTCGAAACAGTCGAAAATCTGAAAAAGTGGTGGAATGCATAGGAAAAAGGAATGAAACAAGCAATAATCGCATTGATGATTGGATTGACGACGATGGGCATGGCTGGTGAATTGAACGTGTCGTTTGCGGCTGGAAAATGGTCGGAACAAGATTGGATTATGGTGAAAAGCCCGCGCTGGCCGAATATCGGCTCCTGGATCCAGAAGGAGGACCATATCGAGAACAAGGTGCCGGAAGACGCCACCAAGGACGAAATGCTGGGACGCCGTGCGCCCGAGACATACACGTGCATGGTCCACAAGAAGCGCGCGGAAGGCAACTTTACCGTTAGCTCGAAGATGGATTTCGAGTATAGGATGGCGCCGCTGATCGTATTGGCTCCCGAGTTGGGCAAAGATGCCAATGGATATCCGGAACTCCGCGAGCATTGGGAAATCGTGCTGTACGACGAGGGAATCAATGTCTGGCATCACCAGTATGTCGATGGCAAGCCTGTCTGGCATTGCGCGGCCTTCACGAAGAAGGAGTTCAAGGCAGGGGTCAAGTACGACTTGGTGGTCAAGGTCGATTACAACAAGTATGGCGCCACGATCGTGGTCAAGTGCGGTGATGCCATGTTTGCGTTCCTCGAGCACGATCTTCCGAAGGGGCTCTACGTGGGCATCACGGGGTGCGAAGGTCGCAACGGTTTTTATGATTTCGTGTTGAAGCAATGATGGTTCGTTGAGGTTATTGTGCTAGGGTTCAAGCTCAATCCAGTGACTGCGAAGCGGGTGGCGCGTTTCCGCTCGCTTCGGCGTGCCAGCTGGTCGCTGGCCGCGTTGTCAATCTTGTTTGGCTTGAGCCTGATTTCGGAATTGCTATGCAACGACAAGCCGCTGATCGTATGGCATGGCGGGCGGGCGTACTTCCCCTTTTTGTTCTTCTATCCCGAGGATGAGTTTACCGGGAGCGGGAATTCGACTCGCACGGATTATCGTCAGTTGGCCGCCGATGCGTCGTTTCGCGAACGTGGTGGTTGGATGCTGTGGCCTTTGTCGCGCAGTGGTCCCTACGAGCGTGTTCGGATGGAGGAGCTTGTTCCGTGGTTGCGTTGCAGGGTGGCTTTGAGCGCGAAGCCCAAAGTCGGCAGGATCGTCGTGACTGATGGCTCCTTGGGGATTGAGGATGCCAATGGCTTGGAGTTGTTCGTTGGTGAAGGGGCTGATTGGGCCGGGAAGTCTTTTGGCGATTATTGGGAAGTTCCCGAGAGTTTGCGTGACCATGTCGGGAAGCGTTTTCGGAACGAGGCATCTGACGGGGTTGAGGTCTTTTGTCCTGGCATTGATGGTCGCGATGGCGTGATGGTCACGTTGCTTTCGTACGAGCCGCGCCGTCGAGCCCCGAAGAAGGTGAATTTGACCTTGCGGGATCCAAGCGGAGCGGCGTCGGGTTTTCGGAAGCATTGGAAATTCAGCCGCGATTCCGAGCTTCCTTTGCGTGACAAGGCGGGTTTTCTGGCATTGCCGGAGGATGTTCGAGCCAGTATATTGGCGAATGTATCGACTGTTTTTTCTGGCGAGGGCAGTGCCTCGGTTGAGGAGGTTGATTTAGGCGGTCGGATTCACGAGCTTTCCTATGAGATGGAGCAGGTCAGGTATCCATTTCGTCCTGTTCCGGGTCATTGGTTTGGTCTTGACGAGGCAGGGCGCGACGTGTTTGCCAGGATTTTGTATGGATTGCGCACGAGTTTGAGTTTTGGGTTGATTCTGGCCTGTAGTTCGATGCTGTTCGGTACGCTATTCGGCTCGTTGCAAGGGTATTTAGGAGGGATTGTCGATATTACAGGTCAGCGGTTGATCGAGATTTGGGGTGCGCTTCCGTTTTTGTACATTGTGATTTTGCTGGGTTCCGTGTATGGTCCAAGCTTTGGGTTGCTGCTGGTATGTTACGCGATGTTCAACTGGATCGGGATGAGCTACTACATGCGTGCGGAGTTGTTGCGGTTGCGGCGTCAACCCTTTGTGGAATCCGCCCGGTGCCTGGGGTTGCCGGGGTGGAAGATTGTCCTGAAGCACATCTTGCCCAATGCGTTGGTGCCGATCGTGACGTTTTTCCCGTTTTCGCTGGTCGGCGCAGTCGGTGCGTTGGCGGCGTTGGACTATCTTGGTTTTGGATTGCCGCCTCCGACGGCTAGCTTGGGGCAGTTGCTTCAGCAAGCCCAGTCTCAGCGTTGGGCATGGTGGTTGATTTTGTATCCATCTCTGGCGTTGTTTGTGGTCATGTTGCTAGGTGTTTTCGTTGGCGAGGGCGTTCGCGAAGCGTTCGATCCCAAGCGTCAAAACAGGTTGAAATAGGTTAAGGCAGTAGGGGGTCGTTATGACATTCAGAAAAGTGTTGTTTGGTACGTTGTTGTCGGTATGCTTTGTGGTTGGGGCAAGCGAGTTGAAGCATGACGGCAAGCTTTTGTTTTCGTCCAGTGTGAAGGCGAGCTTTGGTGCGTCGTATGGGGAACGGGCGTTGAAGGCTTCCGTTGCCATGTCTTCGGCGGGAGAGGTCAAGCTGGCTGTCGCCAAGAAGCCGGTGCGAGTTTTTGTTGACGAGGAACCATCGAAGGATTGGAAAGTCGATGACGGCATGGTTGTGCTGCCCTTGCCTGAGGGGACTCATCAGGTCCAGGTGCGCTTTGACGACATGGCGTCCTTGAAGCCGGTTGCCTGCGCGATTGACTTGTCAATCTCAGGTCAAGGATACCAGTTGAAAGGCGAGAGCTATGACGAGAATTTTACGGGTGGATTTTCGTGGCCCGAGGGAATTCCTGGTATCTATGAGTTGAAGCTGGAGCCTCAAGTTGGTGTTTTGACCGTGCAAGGCAGGGCACAGATGGGTGGGGCGAATCGCTACTTCCTGGAAACGGATTCCCAGTTGACGTACGAGGTTGCGGCTCCAGGTGGTGTTCTTCCTGCAGTCAAGATCAAGTTTGAGAAGGTCGGCGATTTGGCTGCTGTCCGTCGCGTTTCCCGCGAGGAAGCTTTGTCGAAGGCAACGACAATTCCCGGCGCGTTGCTTGTTGAGGGCGAGGCGTTTGCCCGAAGCATTGGGGGGCAAGTATCGATAAGCACGACGCATCCGAACACCAGTGGCGGCGGCTGCATTTTCAACTGGGGCACGATTGGCAATCGCCTTGAGTGGGATGTTGAGGTCAAAGGTGGTGCGTACACGATTCAATTCGTGATGGCTTGCATGGAGCAACGCGCGTTGCGAGATCTGCAGGTCAATGGAAAAATCGTGGCAGAAGTCTTGGATATTCCTGGAACCGGTGGCTGGGGACGAGGGAAAGTCGATGAATGGAGATGCTACGAGCCGATTACAAAGGACAACAAGCCCCTTGAAATCACCCTGAAGGACGGGAAAAATTCCATCGGGTTGACGAACCTGACCGGCAATCACCTCAATGTCGATTGCCTGATTCTGATTCCAAGCGGACGGTAATCACAATTCCATTTTGTAGAAATCGCAAATGTGCAGCTTGTCAATGTGAATGGTGACGAATCCGTCTTGGTACGTGAATGGGATTGGGGTTTCCTCGGGCAATTTGAGAACTCGCTTCGGGGAAGCCTCCGCCTTGACCTTGACATTGAAGTCGCAGATCGGCGGGATTTGGAAGGCATCCTGTGAGTTGATCAGGTTGATGTAGGTTGCCTTGGGCGCGTTCCACCTGAGGATTTCGACTTGCATCGGTGCGTCGGAGCTGAAGCTGAGCATTGATTCGGGCACGAGGTTGCGGATGATATTGGCAAGGAGCGGAGCATTGGCCGGTCGCTCGAAGGTTTCGAATGGCGCGGCGGAGTAGATGACCGTTCCTTTGCCGTAGGTAGCCTTGACGATTGACGGCGTGTCGATGTATTGCCCCGGCGGATTGGAGTGGATCGATGCGAACCGTACGTTAGGCGCCTCGTAGTCGGATCCGTCTGATGGATCTGGATTGGGTTCTTTTGTGGTTTCTGGCGGTGGGTAGGGGAGTGCGATGGTCGCCAGGATTTCGCCCTTGAAGTTTTTAGGCAAGGTGATTTTCTGGAATTCTGAGATAACCGCCATGGGGTAGTCGTGGTTGTGCTCGTCAAAAAGCGGCTGTCCTGCCAGGGTGGGGACGATGTAGGTCATCCTAGCATTGATCGTGCCGTCAAGCTTGATGTTGGCTAGCTTTTCGACGAGTTCAGGGTTGGTTAGCCCTGACATGTAGGCCGTTCCGCCCTTTGCGACGAATTGTTCGACGTAGTCGGCGGCGTTTTTAGGCAGGTCGTATGCGTTGGCTAGGAGAAGCAGCTTGGACTTGTCCGCCTTTTCCGGCTTCCAGTTCGAGACGACTCCGAATGGGATGTGTTCCCTAAGCAGCGCCCTGGCTGCCCCCATCATGGCTTCGGTATGGGGCGATGAGGCGTCGTTGCCTTCCGGGGTGCCGACTTTTGAGCCATTCCTGGCGGGATTGTACTTGCCTTCCAGGTTGTAGAGGATTGCCACGTCCTGCGCGAGTTCGCCTTCCATGTACTTTTCGTACTTCTCGGCTTTTCTGAAGATGATTCCGTACTTGTCATAGAGTCGTTTGTCCAGTGTTCCCCTTGGGTCGATGGCATCGATGAGCAGAGCAGCCCCGTGGTGTGCGAAGGTTGACATCACGGAGAGTTCGAGCATGTCCATTGTCTTGGTGGTTGTATGTTCTGCGAGTCCCGGGTAGCATCTTGAGGTCATGTACTCGAAGGGCTGGTTTTGGGTCATGTTGTAGTAGAGCTTGCACGCGACGGAGTGTTGCGGCGCCCCTCCGTAGAAATCGCCCCCGCAGTAGGTGGAGGCCGCTGCGACATTGTGGTTGACCCCTTGATTCCAGCCATGCATCATGGTGGAGTATTGGTGTTCCACGGCGCAGTTTGGATTCCTGGACTTGATCTTGTTCGTGACCAGCATCATGAATTCCTGCATCCAGTCTTCTCGTGCGAATTGGAGGTTTCTCCAGGCTGGATCGGTCCAATCCCTGATTGTGGGGATTTCGCCGCCGAACTGTTCGGCCCATTTGGCCTTGCAGGCGTTGCAATAGCAGACTCGCGTCCAGAACGTCATATCCAGAAAGATGCCCTCGAAGGTGAAAAGATCGAAAATTTCATCCAGTTGTTCGAGGACGAATTGACGGTACTGCTCGTTGTTTGGGCAGCAGAGACCGTACCTGGAGCCTCCGAAATACTGTCCCTTGGAGGCATCATGCCGGGTTGAACGTCCATGGATGTCACGCAGTCTCCAATCGGGGTTATGGACGTATGCGTCGTTGTTGTAAATCAGGGAGTAGTAAACGATTACGTCCATCCCGCCCTGATGGCACAGATCGAACAACCGTTGCATTTTTTGCGTACAATCGACGAACGACTTGTGCGTGAATCCTGATTTGGAGTCCCAGTTGCAGTGCCCCACGTGGGATTGGAGGTAGATCATCGGCGACTTGACGTTGGCTCGTACCAAGTTGTCGTAGTAATCGTCGGGATCGAATTGCGAGAGGAATTCCGGGTTCCAGTCCTCGATGTGCATGTCAACCAGATTCCGCCTGAAACTTGTCTTGTACCAATTGGGATTTGTCATTGCGCCGCCCTTGGGATTGATAAATTTGGGAACCATGCTGAAAAAACAAGCATAAGATAGCGTTGATGACCAACAAAATCAACACAAAATCATACCCAAGATGCGGAATGCTGAATGCCCTGTCCGACCTTGTCCAGCTTGTCCGTCCAGTCTCAAAACCTCCAAAGGCGAACTCATGATGCATGTCACATGTATTTTGAGTACGATATTGAGGTTTTTTTGATTTGTCTTTGGGATGGTTTTGAGGAGCTTTCTAGGAAAAACCGTTTCCTCCAATCTCGCCACAAAAAGGCATGTCACATTGCTTTTGAGTACTAAACCGATGAATTTTGAATGCTGAATTATAAATGCGGAATGCGGAATGCGGAATGCGGAATGCGGAATGCGGAATGCGGAATGCGGAATGCGGAATGCGGAATGCGGAATGCGGAATGCGGAATGCGGAATGCGGAATGCGGAATGCCCCGTCCGACCAGTCCAAACTTCTCCAATCCCGCCTGAAGGGGCGAAAAAACTTTCACCTTCATTCCCCGCCAAAAATCAATTTCGACCGACCAGCCACGAAAAGGCATGTCACTTTGCTTTTGAGTACGAAATTGACAATTTTTGGGGTTTGTTTTTGGGATGGTTTTACGGCAAAAAAGTCTCACTAAACCCAACGTTACCGTCCCATTGTCCCAGTCCCATGTCCCAGTCCTATAGGTTACATTCGTCTCATTTGTCTCATAGGTCCCAGTCCCATGAATTATGAATGCCGAATTATGAATGAACCGTCCGCCCCGTCCAAAATCCTCCAATCCCGCCTGAAGTGGCGAAAAATCTTTCACCCTCATTCCCTGCCAAAAATCAATTTCGACAAATCAGCCACGAAAAGGCATGTCACATTGTTTTTGAGTACGGGATCGGTGATTTTTTGTACGGACTACAAGCAGGTCTCAAGGTACTTTCTTTGGCAATCCCAATTTCTCCAATCTTGCCACGAAAAGGTATGTCACATGCATTTTTAGTACGAAACCTGCAATTTTTGTTTTGGATTAAGGGTGGTTTTGGGGAGTTTTGCTGGGAGATCAACAATCCTTCGCGAATTATTGGTTTTGTGTCCGGCATGACGATGAAAAGCTCCTGTCTGGTCGAAACTGTACGCATGAAGGGGCATTCATGTCGGAATTGAAAACCTGAAAGAGCGATTAGGGTTAATTTGGAGGAGGTTTTCGGGGACGGAAAGCGAATTTTGGCGTGCGGTAACGTGACGGCGACAGCGTCCGAAAATTCCGGACGAACCGCCGTGCCTTGACGCTTTCATGGAATCAGCTTAGTGCGAAGTTGGAGAAGAGATCCGGAAACTATTCTGGAACTTGGGTTTGCCCCTTCCGCTCTTCCCTTTGCCTGAGCCATTCGAAC
>JAGVUR010000152.1 GCA_019136135.1 Verrucomicrobiota bacterium | reverse complement strand
GGATTCGAGGTCGCGTTGATCATCCTGCAAGGCAAATGCGACGTCAAGGGAGACGGATTCGACTTCCCGAACCTGGGCAAGCGCGAAAGCGTCTTTGAGGGCAAACCCTACGCCATCTACATCCCCAGGAACAAGGACTATGTGATCACCGCCAAGGGACATGTGGAAATCGCATGGGCGGATAGCCCGACTGACCAGGACAACAAGCCCTTCCTCGTCAAGCCCGAAGAAGTCAGAGACGCCCTGATGGCCGAAGGAACGGCTTGCGAACGAGTCGCATACCACATCATCACCGACAAGCACCAGACAAACCACTTCTACATCGGAGAGGCATTCGTCGAAAACGGAAAGCATGCCTCGTACCCGCCCCATCGTCATGACATCGACAACTGGCCGGTCGAAGTCGACATGGAGGAAATCTACTTCTTCAGGTTCGATCCCAAGCAGGGCTACGGCATCCAGAAGATCTACTCCGACGACCGTTCGCTGGACGTGACCTACACCGTCGAGGAAAACGACACGACGTTGATTCCCCGGGGCTACCACCCCGTTTCGACCATCCCAGGCTACAAGATGTACTACCTGTGGGTCATGGCAGGCAAGAACTACAGGGCTTTCAAGTCCGTCTTCGATCCCAACCACGCCTGGTTCGCCAAGCAATAACCGATCGCCCATTTAACAACTAGACAAAAACCAAAGACATGAATACTCTTCTAGGCATAGACTTCGGCACCGGAGGCTGCAAGATTACCTTGACCGATACGCAAGGCAACGTGCTTGACTCCGCCTCTGGCGAATATCCATCCTCGCATCCACATCCGGGATGGTCCGAACAAAACCCCGCCGACTGGTGGAACGCCATGTGCAAAACACTCGCCGCCCTCCAGCAACGGGATGCCTGGAAGAACAATACCATCGCGGCAATTGCTCTCGATTCATACACCCACGGCGCAGTCCTCCTGGATCAAAACCTCAACGTCATCAGGCCGACGATCATCTGGACAGACCAGCGATCCGCAAAGGAATCAAACCAACTCAAGCAAGAGCACGGCGACATGATCTTCAAGATCGCCGGGCAAATGCCAACCCCGACCTGGACGCTCCCGCAAATGTGCTGGCTCAACAACAACGAGCCGGACGCAATGGCGAAAGTCAAGCACATCTCTTTCGTCAAGGACTACATCCGGTTCCTCTTGACGGGAAACCTCGCCACGGACAGAATCGAGTGCCAAGGCACCCTCTTCAACGACATGACCAGCGATTCCTGGTCGCCGGAACTCCTCGAACTGGCCAACATCGACCCGGATGCCCTCCCTCCGATCAAAGACATTACTGACAGTGCAGGGGCAATCACCCGGGAAGCTGCTCGGCAAACAGGGATTCCCCAGGGCACTCCAGTCATAATGGGTACCAGCGATTCCGCAATCGAAGCCTATGCAGCAGGCGCCATCAATCCCGGGCAATGCATCATCAAGCTCGCCACTGCCGGAAATGTCAATGTGATGACGGACAAGGCCTACCCGCATCCCGCAACCTTGACCTACGCACATGTCATCAAGGGCATGTACTACACCGTCACCGCCACCAACGCCGCAGCAATCTGCCAGCGTTGGTTCAGGGAACTCTGTTGCGCCGAGGAGGTCGCCGAAGCAAGGAAAACCGGCGTCAACGTCTATGATCTTATCAACCAAAAGGCGGAAGCGACTCCCCCGGGTTCAAACGGCGTGATGTTCCATCCCTACCTCTCCGGCGAACGCTCGCCATACTGGGACCCCAACCTCAGGGCAAGCTTCACGGGAATGAGCATGGGAACCACAAAGGGCGACCTGTCAAGAGCGATCCTCGAAGGAGTCGCGTACTCACTAAAGGATTGCCACAGGACAATCGAGGAAATGAAACTCCCAGTGACCGAATACATCCTAATCGGCGGAGGCGCAAAATCCCCCCTCTGGGCACAGATCATCTGCGATCTCTTCCAAGCGCCGACGACTGTCCCCAAGGCATGCGACGCATCCTTCGGCGCCGCGCTCCTGGCAGGAGTCGGCATCGGGGTTTTCGAATCCCCCAAGCAAGCGATCCTGCAATCGCTCAAGCTTGACAGGACGCATCAGCCAAACGAAGGCATGGCTTCTTTCTATGAAGAGCAATTTGACAGATACCGCAAGATCCACGACGCGCTCGCATTCTAAACCATCATATTAATAAGGCAACCTCAATGAACTTCCCGGAAAAGCTTTCAGACTTCAAGTGTGTCACCGCATTGACGCCAACGATTTGCACCCTCGCAAACGTCAGAATCCCGGCGCAATGCACCGAACCACCACTCGAAGCCGTACTCAACGAGGCTGAAAAAATCCTCCCCGCCGGCGATAAGGTCGAGAAAATCTTCCTTTACGCCCCCGATGCCGTGGGAATCCATATCTGGGAACGCCATCCCGAACACCTGAAGCGAGTCCAGGAGGTGGCGCCAGTCAGAATCCCGGTAAAAACCGTGATGCCTTCAGTCACGCCAGTATGCTTCGGCTCAATGTTCTCAGGGGCGACACCCGATATCCACGGCATCCAAAAGTACGAAAAGCCGGTGCTTACAGTCGAAACGATCTTCAACGTCTTCCCCGAGGACAACCACCCTACCCTGATCTCCTCGGTCAACAACTGCTCAATCGACTGCATTTTCAGGCGAAGGCCGATAACCTACATCTCAAACCAGGAGGACGAGCAAGTCCTCGCCTACACAAAACTCGCACTCCAGAACTTCAACTACGACCTGGTCGTCAGCTACTCCACGGGGTATGACAAGAACACGCATGCCTTCGGTCCTTTCTCGGAAGAGGCACTCAAGGCATTCTACTACAACGTGGACTCCTTCGTCTCAATCGCAGGTTGGCTTGACACCCTCTGGAAAGACTACAACAGGCTTCTGGTATTCTGCCCCGACCATGGCGCCCATGCGACATCAGACAACCATGGAGGACACGGGACCGACATGCCGGAAGACCTCTACATATACCACTTCTACTCAATCAAGAAAAAAGGAAAATAATCACTAATCGTCTTCCTCAACCTCGCGTGTCCCGCAACAGTTGGGATACTGGGTGCAACCCCAAAACTGGCTTCCTGCATTCTTCCCGCTCTTCGCCGTCCGAAGACGCATCCCGGAACCGCAGACAGGACACAACGGAGAATCAGGAGACACCTCAGGCTCGGAAGCACGATACCCCAAACCACGATCCATCAAACGAAGCTCTTCGCGACGCTGGCACAATTCACGGTTCATCAACGAAAACCCGCGCCGGATCAACACCAGCAATGCATTCCCAACGACACTGGAGTCGCCATGGTCCAACCAACCGCGGAACTTGGCCTCCTGCCGCATGACATAGGCGCCGGAATCAAACAAAATGTCCGTGCCGGACTCGAAACGATCAAAGCTAACACCCATCATGGACAAGTATTCGTTGTCCTCGCTAGACCATATCGCATGGCCGCTCGACAACATCCAGACCTCCAAATCACTTAGCAATTCACCCAAATGACCGCGAGAACGCTCCAAACATCGAATCACAACCTCATAACCACCATCGCCAACCTCCATTAAACGCAAACGACAGTTTCGGCTGGACGTCAATAAACGACCCCATAGCCCACCATGGTGGGACGACAGCAAGACGCGACGGCCAAAACGCTCAACCCCAATGCACAATATCGTGCACAACGTAAACAATTCGCTTTTCCGATAGTCACCAGTACGAGTCAAATAGTCCATCAGTTCAATCCCTCAGCCATCCTAGATTCATTCCTAATTGTACAAAAATCAGTTTCGCCATAGCCATAATCTGATACGCAACAACCGAAACGGCAAGAACAAGTCATTGACAATCATCAACTTACATTGAAAATCATCTAAACTCGCATCCCGATTGCGATTCTTCACGATTTCACATCAATAGTTTTCATACGAAATTCCTTTCGTCAAACAACCAGAGGAGGCAAAACATGCTACTAAACAGAAAATCCTATCTGTACCAGATGATCAAAAGCGAGCTGACATGGATCGTCGGCGACGACTATGTCCAATCCGATGACGCCGAGAAGCTCGGGCATTCGATCGACTACTACTGGGTCCCTGAAGTCTGGCACGATCGCGGTCAGAAGCTGACCGGACCTGATTTCATCGTCCATCCCAAGACCGCGGAAGAAGTCTCCAAGATCTTGCAAGTGGCGAACACGCACAAGATTCCCGTCACTCCTTGGGGTGGCGGTGCTGGCTCCCAAGGCGGCGCACTCCCGATCTACGGCGGCATCGCATTGGATACGAAGCGGATGAACAAGGTTCTCAACATCGACCCCATCTCCATGACCGTCACCGCCGAAACAGGCATCATCGCCCAGCATCTGGAATGGGAAGTCAACAAGGCTGGATTCTCAACGATGCACTTCCCGGCATCAATCGCCTGCTCGACCCTGGGCGGCTTCATCGCACATCGCGGAACCGGCGTCCTCTCGACGAAATACGGCAAGATCGAGGACATGATAACGTCGATGGAAGTCGTCACCCCAACCGGCGACATCATCAATACGCTCCCCGTGCCAAGGCACGCCTCCGGTCCGGACCTCGCCCAGCTCTTCCTCGGCTCGGAAGGAACGCTCGGCGTCGTCACGAAGGCTACGATGAAGATCCATCCGATCCCGGAATCCAGGAAATTCCACGCATTCCTCTTCTCGAACATGCACGATGGCTTGGAGGCAGGCGCCAAAATCATGACTTCCAGGCTGAATCCCAGCGTCATCAGGCTCTACGACAACCCGGAAACCGCCAAGCTGATCAAGCGCGTCCTCGGCATTGACAGGGTCGGCTCCTATCTCGTCTTCGGATTTGACGGGCCAGAGGAAGTCGTTGACATCCAGCTTGAAAAAGCCTGCGAAATCTGCAGTGAACACGGCATTGAAGACCTGGGCACGGAATCAGGGCAAGTCTGGTGGGACAATCGATACAAGTTCTACTATCCCCCATACATGTTCCAGCTGCCGCAAGCATTCGGAACGCTCGATACAGTCGCGGACTTCTCGCATATCGAAGCCGTCTACCATGCCATGCATGACGCCGTCAAGGAGCAGTATCCGAAAGCGGCCTACATCGGGCATTTCTCGCATTGGTACGATTGGGGTTGCATGCTCTACGCACGCTTCATCATCGAACAGCCGCCGCAAGACCCCGAGGAAGCCGTCGCGCTCTACAACAGGATTTGGGACGCCGCGATCAGGGCCGCCATCTCCAATGGCGGCGTGATCAACGAGCACCACGGAGTCGGACTCAAACTCGGAAGAATGATGAGGGATCTCTACGGCCCTGCCTTCAAGGTCCTCGAGGGCATCAAGAAAACCCTGGATCCAAACAATATCATGAATCCAGGCAAGCTGGGCTTCAGTGGATACTAAGGATTCTTGGGATTCCAAGTCGCACAAAATTTAAGCAACCACTTACCAATGGGAATAAAACCAATGAATATGGATAAACACCTCAAAGTAATCGATGCCTGCAGGTTCTGCTTCATGTGCAGGCACCTCGCCCCGCTCGCACTCGTCACCGGAAAGGAAACCGATACGCCACGGGGGCGCGCGCTCATCGCCGACCAAATCAGGATGAACAAGGAAAACCTCAAAAACCAGGACTATGTCCAGGCTCTCTACCAGGCCGACCTCTCAGGAGCATGCAGAACGCATTGCGTTTCATCCTACGATGAAGTCGGACTCGTGCTCGAACTCAGAAAAGATATCGTCGATGCCGGTGTCCAGCCCCAGGCAGTCAAGGATTTCGCACAGCAATTCATCAACCCCTCGTTCACCATCACCGGAGAAGGCGACGTCCTCTACTTCAACCATCCTTGCATCAAGGTCCATGCGCCGGAAATGAAGGCCGCCTTTGACAAGCTCGCACCGAAACACAAAACCATCGAAGGAAACGACTGCGGTACGGCACTGCAAATCCTCGGATACCAAAAACAAGCGGACGAAGCAGCGGAAAAATTCGTCAAGGCAGTCAAGGAATCCGGCTGCAAGACCCTCGTCGTGCCACAGCCGGCGGCTTTCCACTTCATTAAATCGAAAAACCTGCTCCCCGATGTCAAGGTACTCAACACAGCGGAATTCCTGCTCACCCTGGACATCCCCAAGAAATCCGGAACGCTCTGGCCCATCGATTCCGATTTCCTCAAAAACTACCAGAAAAACAACGCCCCCAGGGAGCTTCTGGAAAAGCTGGGCTACAAGCTCAAGGAATTCGGCATCACCCACGAAGAATCCTACACCTGTGGCGAAGGCTCGATGACGATGGTATTCCTCTACCCCGAAAACGTCTCCAAGCTCGTCGAGCGCGTCCGTGAATTCGCCGAGCGCTACGAGGCCGGAACCCTTGTCGTCGCCTCCCCATACACCAAGCTCGCACTCAGGACCTACGCTCCCGAGCTTGATGTCATTTCGGTCGAAGAAGCCGCCGCACGATAACCAGACAAACAGGAGGAAACCAACATGATCAAGATCGGTGTTCTCGGCATGGGCAGGATGGGAAACTCGCATGTCCCGCATCTGAACGCAAACCCCAACGCAAAAGTCGTCGCCGCTTACGATCCAGATCCACAGAAGGCGGCTGACGCCAAGGCGAAATTCAACCTCGAACTCGCCAACTCGGCAGAGGAATTGATCAAGAGAACTGACATCGACGCCATTTTCATCACCTCGCCGACATACTGCCATATCGAAGCGCTCAAACCTGCCTTCGAAACGGGAAAGCCAGTATTCTGCGAAAAACCACTCTGCAGGACGGAAAAGCAATGCCAGGAAATCGAAAAAATGGCGCAGGAATCCAAGTCCGTGGTGACCATCGGTTTCGTCAGGCGATACGATGCCGCCCAAAAAGCATACCATGAAGCGATCGTCTCAGGCAAGATCGGAACAGTCAGGGACGCCAATGTCGACCTCTCCCTCGGCGTGTTCAAGCGAATGCCCGGAGATTGGTTTGCCGACTTCGACCTCTCCGGCGGAGTTGTCCTCGACATGCTTTCCCACCACTTGGATCTCCTGATCTGGGATTTCGGACCTGTCAGATCCGTCGTCGCCAATGCGACATTCCAATCCAAGTACTTCCCGTTGCCCAACGACTTCGCCGCCGCGGCCGTCACCTTCAAGAGCGGAGTCGTAGCCGGAATCAACTGCTCCTGGCATCGCTCCGGAAGAAACGCAAACTTCATGGAAGCCTTCGGAGACGATGGATCCGTCTCATTCTCCTGGGGCGAACAAAAGTACAACTTCTACCTGCCAGGACAACCAGCCCAAATCATCGAAACAGGACCAAAGCAAGACGCATACCTGCTCCAAGACAATGCATGGATCGACTCCATCCTCAAGGGAACGAAACCAGTCGTCACCCTCCAGGACGGAATCAATGCATTCAGGTTCGCAGACGCGATCCTGAGGGCAGCCGCAGAACAAACAAGAATCGAACTCTAAACCTAAAGAGGTCAAATATGAAACATTTTGACATCGCACTGTTCCTGGCGCCAGGATTCGAGGAAATCGAGGCCATCACATCAATCGACGTCCTCAGGAGAGCGGGATTCCACATCGCCACAGTTGCAGTCGGCACAGACTCGCTGCTCGTCACAGGCGCCCACAACATCACCGTCACTGCGGACGTTTACCTGCAAGACCTGAACCCGGACAAGCTCAAGCTGACAATCTGCCCCGGAGGACTCCCAGGCGCAACCAACCTCAGGGACGACCCTGCAGTCGTTGATGCGATCCGCTCCGTGGTCAAGAACAACGGCTACGCGGCAGCAATTTGCGCCGCGCCAATCGTCCTGCACAAGGCAGGCGTGCTCAAGGGTAAAAAGTACACCTGCTACCCCTCGTTCGAAAAGCAAATCGACGATGCGACGTACACCGCAAAACCAGTCCAGGTTGACGGTAAGATCATCACCGCCTGCGGACCAGGCGCCTCAATCCAATTCGCCCTGGAAATCGTCAGGCAACTCGGCAACCCCGATACAGCAGAAAAACTGAAAAGCGGCATGCTCGCCTGAGCATCTCCACTGTGCGAAGCTTAAGTACGACCACCCCGGGTGCCCGTACCTAAGCGTTATCGCAAAAAACTTTCAGGTTTCCTTGCCTTCCCTGCCCCCTGCGTCACGACTCAGGGGGCATTTTCATAATTCAACGCAAGCGAGAAATCAAGTTTTGTTTCGGCAAGATTGGGGATTTCATCTTCGAAATATCTCCTCCACCATTGAAAAACACGGAAAGATTGGTTATAATAAGGTTTTTCACGATGTGACGAACAGACTAATTCATACTCATCAAGATACTTACCCATGAAGCCATTCCTTGCCATTGTAATGCAGACCGTGCGATCGGCGCTCCGTTCCAAGGTCTTCCACGTGCTTTTCGTGTTGATTTTGCTGGCGGTTTTCCTGCTTCCTGTGACCGTTTCGGGAGACGGAACCGCCGTGTCCCTGGTGCAGATCGCCCTTACGTATTCCTTGGGCATCGTCGTTGCCCTGATTTCCACGACGACCCTGTGGCTTTCCTGCTCGCAACTCTCCACGGAAATCGAGAAGTACAACATCCACCTGGTCGTCTCCAAGCCATGCCCGCGCTGGGTTCTTTGGCTGGGCAAGTGGACTGGCATCTTCGCGATGCACGCAGTCATCCTGATTGTTTCGGCAATAATCATCCTTGTGCTGATCCAGCTCAGAGTTCAATTCGGCGGCTTCACAAAAGCCGAAATCCAACGGTTGGACAATGAGGTCAGAGTCGGACGAAAAGCCTACTTCCCAATACCTGAACCCTTCGAGGAAATGACCGAAAAGGAATACGAACGGCAATTGGCCGCAGGGGAAGTCAAGGAAGGACACGATCCCGCGCTCGTCAAGGACGGCATTAGATTCACCATCAAAAGACAAGCCGGAGAAGTAAAACCAGGAAACAGGAAAGCATGGACATTCAAAAATGTCAAGACTGACGCCAATACGCTTTTCCTGCATTTCAGAGTATTCTCGGGATCGACAACCTCGACAAACCAGCCAATCCTGCCTTACTACTGGAGATTGAAGGACCCGGATGCACCCCCGGCAATCGCAGACCCATACACGATCCTGATGATCGAGGAAAAAGACAAGGATGGAAACCCAATAGGAATGAAAATCCCGACCGGCAAAGGCGGCACCTTCCAGGAACTCCCAGTGCCTGTCAAGTTCATCGACGTCAATGACGGCAACACAATCTCCCTGGAATATATCAATCCGCCAAAGGATCCAAGCTCCTCGGTCGAGCCGCCAATCGCGATCCTGCAGGCCAATGACGGCCCGATCTTCCTGGTCTCCGAAGTCGGATTCGTCAACAACTACTGCCGAGCAATCGGGCAGGCCCTGCTCCAACTGGCGTTCCTGACCGCCTTGGGATGCACGGTCTCCGCCGCATTTTCAACCCCTGTGGCCGCATTCGTCGCCGTAACATACTTGCTGATCGGCCTTTCGGTCCAGGCGGCGATTGACGCGCCGCTGATGAACGACGACGGAACCTACAAGTACAAGGGCTTCCACGACAAGGCGGCGCACTACCTGGCAAAAGGAGTCTCCTATACGGTCGTCTCCGTTGACGACTTCGATTCGACCGGCGACCTGGCAAACGGAAGGCTCGTCATCAACAAGCGGGCGCACAAGGTATTCGTCACCATGCATGAAATCTTCAGGTCAAAGCCATTGGCCTACACAACTGGAACATTCGTGCTCATTCTCAGATGGGCGCTTATCATCGGACTCGGAATCTGGATCCTCAATCGACGCGAACTCGGGGCGGTCATCAGAAAATGAACAGCAAAATCAAGTCACTTATCATACTCCTAGCGGCGTTTATCGCCATCGCCATCGCGCTTTCCTTCATCCAAGGGCGAATGAATGCAATCCGCTTCAACGAAAAGCTCACGGACACGGATCCCTTGGAGAACGCGCCTCCGGCAGTCGCCTTTACCTCCGTTGCACTAGGCGGCTTCAGGGGACTTGTGGCCGACTACCTCTGGCTCAGGTCCACGAAAATGCAGGAGCAAGGAAACTACTTCGAAATGGTCCAGCTGGCGGACTGGCTGGTCAAGCTCCAGCCCAGGTACACCACATCCCACGCCTTCCTCGCATGGAACATGGCCTACAATATCTCCGTCACCTTCACAGGCTTCGAGGACAGGTGGAGATGGGTCAAGAGGGGCATCGAGCTGATCCGGGACGAAGCGCTCGAATACAACCCGGGAGACCCCGAACTCTTTAGGCAGCTCGGATGGATCTACCAGCACAAACTCGGAAAAGACCTCGATGACGCAAACAGATTCTACAAAACGGAATTCGCAAAGGAAATGATTCGACTCTTCGGCGACTACTACGGAGAATGGGATCTGATCGAAAAGGCGCCTTCAAACGAAGCCAAGCTACGAGCGGCAATCGGTGACAAGGACTACGCCGAAATGCTCAAGATCGCAGCCAACAAGTACTCCTATGCGTCATTCGCCGAAATCGAAGAGGCATTTAGGCATCACGCCGTCATCTACCCAGTGGAATTCAAGCGCGACTTGGAGGACCTCGGAATCGCCAGGGTGGTCGAACTCTGCCTCAGGGCCAGATGGATTATCCTCAAGTACAAACTTGAACCCCAATGGCTGACAAAACTGAACGCAAAGTACGGAACCCTGGACTGGAGGCTGCCGGAGGCGCACGCGATCTACTGGGCAGAACGAGGAAAGGACAAATGGTCCAGCGAACGGGATAACGAGCACTACTTCAAAAGACTCTCATGCGACAGGATGTGCTTCCAGTCGCTACAGGCGGCCTTCGAAACGGGACGGCTCGTCTATGTCAAAAATGCAGATCCGGACAATATGTACTCGGATATCAAATTCCTGGAAATGACGCCAAATGTCAAGTTGGTTGACGCCGCCAATGCCTCCTTTACCCAGGCTTTGGAAGGATATGACGAATACACAGTCAGCGGCGCATACGGGAACTTCCTTGAAAACGCAATCGTCACCCTGTACCTCTTCGGCGAAAAGAACAAGGCGGTTGAGTACATGAAGTTGGGACGCACGTTCCCCAAGTACGGAGTCGGGGCGCAGTCGCGATTCGCAGGAAGCCTGGATGACTTCGTCCTGAGATCCGTCGAAAGGGATTTGGAAACCGCCTCCTACAACGATGCCCAGAAGACCGTCCAAAGCTATCTGATCAACTCCTACTTCAAACTGGCGATGGAAGACCACGAACAGGCAGAAGGATACCTGGACCTCGCACAGAAAATCTATGCGAAATACGCGAAATTCGTCGAAGGCACCGAACGAAGAAGAGCGCTTCCGCCATGGAAGCAAATGCTCAAGACGTCGCTGGACATGACCAAGTACATGCTTCGGGAAAGAGTCTCCCCGGAACTCGCGGACAACCTGGAAAAAATGCTCCCAAAATCAGGGGAAAAATTCATCCCGGAAGCTGGCGAAATCAAAACGCCGCAAGTCAGGTAATCTCAATCGTCGGTCCCTGGGCGACGACGCAATCGCTTGACCTCAGACAAACGACGCTTTGACATCAACCGGTCGGCGCGGCTGGATTTCGGCACCTTCGTCGCACGGCGAACTCGTGGCGCCTTGCACGACTCGCGTACCAACTCAACGAACATCGACAAGACGCAAGCCTTGTTGCGAAACTGACAGCGAAAGCGCTGGCAACTCAAAACCAACTCGCCACGATCATTGATCAGGCGCTCATTGCGAGACACAAGACGCTCGCGGATAGCTTCGGGCAACAACGGAGACGACTTGACTGGAAAACGCAGGCGGACTGCACTGTCAGTCGTGTTGACATGCTGGCCGCCAGGACCAGAACTCCGATAGTACTCGAGCTTGAGTTCGTCCATCGGGATGCTCAAGTCATCCGTGATTCTGATTTCCTTGTCATTCCACATCAAGTCCAACCGTACCTTTTTACTTTACAAGCTTTCACTTTGCCGTCATCGACTCCTAAAGTAGCACGACTTGCTTCCAAGACAACATCCAAGCCCATGCAAATCACCGAACAAGCAAAGTTGCACTTGCTGACCTTGGTCAATAGAATCTCGCCCAAGCCAATCGGATTCAGATTCGACGGATCGGTCGGAACCTGCAGGGCATCAGTCCCAATCCTGAAGCCAGTCAGCCAACCGCCGCCAGACTACCTCCCCCTCTCCAGCGGAGAAATCATGTTCTTCATCCCGAAAAACTACGAAGAGGTATTCAAAACTGCCACGCTGGACTATGAAACGGGACTTTTTGCAAGAGGACTCAACATGACCTGGCCACATCGGGAAGGCGGCTGCCCAAACTGCAACCAGCACTGACAAACAATCCATCAGGGCGAGATTCATGCGACCAACAGAAATCATCGTCGACCTTGGCGCAATCAGGCATAACTTCAATACCTTCAAGAACCTGAACCCTGCGTCAATCCCAGTCCCGGTCGTCAAGTCCGATGCCTACGGACACGGCGCAATCCAGGTAGCAACCGCCCTTCAAGCCCAAGGCGCCCAGGTACTTGCCGTATTCAGAGTCGAGGAAGCAATACAGCTTCGAAACGCCAATGTCACCGTACCAATATGGGTCTTGCTAGGCGCTCTGGATTGTGAAATCGACAACGCAATCAACTACGACCTAACCCTCGCATGCTGGTCACTTGACAATGCCAGAAAACTCAATGACGCCGCCAAAAAAGCGCGCATTGTCCAGCCGCTCCACCTGAAAATCGACACAGGCATGGGGCGGCTCGGCTTCCTTCCAAACCAGGTTCGCGACGCCATCGCTGAAATCAACTCGTTCAGCTCCCTGCGACTCTGCGGCGCATTCACCCACATTGCCAAGGCGGACGAACCATGCCATCCTGTCACGGCCAACCAGGTCGAGCAGTTCAGGATCATTGCGAACGAATTTCCGGCTTCTTGCAATCAGATTCATCTCGCTGCAACGTCCGCAATCGAAAGGCGGCTGATGGACGCCCTCCCCTACAACAGACCAGGAATTGGAATCTACGGAATCGCGCCAGAAAAAGAATCAAACCTCGACTTGATTCCAGCGATGACCGTCAAATCCCGTCTCATCTCACTCAAGGATATCCCGAAAGGGCACACGATTTCCTATAATTGCACGGTCACATTGCAAAGGGACAGCAAAATCGCAGTCGTTCCAATAGGCTATTCAACCGGATTGCAGCGAGCTTTCACCAACAAGATGAAGGGCATTGTCCGGGGCAAGATTGTCCACAACCTAGGCACGGTTTGCATGGACATGACGATGTTTGACCTGACGGATGTCCCCGATGCCGTCCAGGATGACGAAATCATTCTCCTCGGCAAACAAGGCAATGCCGAAATAACAGCCTGGGAACTAGCCTCCGCTGCCAACACTATCCCGTACGAGATCCTCTGCAATCTCGGCCAATCACACCCAAGAACCTATCTTAACTAGATCATTCGCATCCCACAACCCCTACATAATAAAAGGTCAAGCACATGAATCCTGAACGCCAAGCGCATTTCCATCGTGTCCATGGACACTTCACGTTCTTTCTGCGTCGCGTTGCCTTGCTGATGGTCATCATCCTGAGCCTGGCTCGAGGCGACGATGCGGCTCGGGTTCCGCACCGCACCCGTTCAGGATATGTCACCACCTATCAACTCGATGCCGGTTGGAACCTGATCGGCATCAACCTGAACCTTGACGAGGCATCCAAGGACCTGTTGATGGATAAAGGAGCCTTGGCGCTGGATCAAAAAAGCAAGGCTTATGCCGGCAACGGAAACCTTGCCCCATCCCAGGCTTGTTGGATCTTCTGCCAGACTTCGGAAACGATTACCCTCTCCGGCAACCTCCCGCCTGAAGACTTCGAGTTTACCACTAGACTGCAGCCTGGATGGAATTTCGTCGGTCCATTGTCAGGCAGCACATTGAGTGGCGATGGCACGGTTGCCTGGGGGTGGGATGGCCAACGCTTTTATCGGACAGGTCTTTTGCTTGCCGGGCACGGCTATTTCCTGTACTGGTCAGGCGGCCAAGTTGCATCGCCAGCGGATACCTATCTCGTTGTCGACTTGTCCGAAGGTGCCAGTGCTAACAGCTATCCGGTCAGCTATCGCGCCGTCCCGCCAGCCGAGGGTTGGACGGAGGAATACAAGACCACGAAACTGGTGCTGCGAAAAATCCCCGCTGGAACCTTCATGATGGGATCGCCAGAGGGTGAGTTTGGACGAAATGATGCTACCGAAACACTGCATCAAGTAACCCTGACAAAGGATTTCTATGCAGGCGTATTCGAGGTGACCCAGAAGCAATGGGAGCGAGTGATGGGAAATTGGCCGAGCAGTTTCCAAAACCTAGCCTACCGCGACTCCCGCCCGGTGGAGAAAGTCTGCTACAACGACATTCGGGGAAATAATGCGGGTACGAGCTGGCCGGCCAGTAATGCCGTCGATACCGACTCCTTCCTGGGGCGTCTGCAGGGAAAGACGGGATTGCCCTTCGACCTGCCTACGGAAGCGCAATGGGAATATGCCTGTCGGGCAGGAACGACGACCGCCTTGAACTCGGGCAAGGATTTAACCAATAAATATAGTAATTGTCCGAACATGACCAAAGTCGGGCGATACGGAAGGGGCTATGATCTACCGGGTAGTGATACATCAGGCGGCACTAACACGGTCGGCAGCCATCAGCCGAACCAGTGGGGGCTATATGACATGCACGGAAACGTAGAGGAATGGTGCCTGGACTGGTGGATTGGGAGTGATTACCTAGGAGAGGCAACAACGGATCCCAAAGGTGCTGTCAATGGTTCCTCCCGCGTCACCAGGGGCGGCTGCTGGGACGCCTATGCGTCGTTCTGCCGTTCGGCGGCCCGAAGAGGGAACAAACCATCGACTGGACGCGTTTTTGATGTGGGCTTCCGCCTGGTAACTGCGCCGCCAGAGACTACCTACCTCATAGTTGACTTGTCCGCAGGACCGGAAGCCACAACCTATCCCATCAGCTATCGCGCCGCCCCGCCAACCGGTGGCTGGACAGATGAATACAAGACCACGAAGCTGGTGCTGCGAAAAATCCCAGCCGGCACCTTCGTGATGGGTTCGCCGGAGGATGAGCTTGGACGCCTTGACTCTGAAACCCAGCATCAAGTGACCCTGACCAAGGATTTCTACGTAGGTTTGTTCGAGGTGTCCCAGAAGCAATGGAACTTGGTGATGGGCAACTGGCCAAGCTATTTCAAAAACGAATCCTTCCGTGATGCTCGCCCGGTGGAACAGGTCAGCTACAACGACATTCGAGGAAATAATGCCGGTTCAGGTTGGCCGGCAAATAATGCCGTCGATGCCGCCTCCTTCCTGGGACGGCTGCGGGGAAAGACCGGCCTGGACTTCGACCTGCCCACCGAAGCGCAATGGGAATATGCCTGCCGGGCTGGAACCACGACCGCCTTGAACTCAGGCAAAAATTTGACCAGTGCTTGGCAAAAATGTCCGAACATGGACGAAGTCGGGAGATATGGCTTCAATAGCGGGTCGGATGAAGCGAATGGTGATACATCCGTTGGCACTGCCAAGGTCGGCAGCTACAAGCCGAACCATTGGGGGCTGTACGACATGCATGGAAACGCAAGGGAATGGTGCCTGGACTGGTGGAATGGGAGTGATTACCTAGGCGAGACGGCAACGGATCCCAAAGGCAATGCCAGCGGGCACTTCCGCGCCTGTCGAGGCAGCAGCTGGCAAAACGTCGCGGCAAACTGCCGTTCGGCATCCCGCACCCTATTCACCCCGTCGGATAAGCTATCCTGCATGGGCTTCCGCATCGCGAAGGTGGCTCCATAGTCCCAGCCCCAGAAACTCAAGGCCTACAAAACCCAACACAACGCCCCAAAGTCCCATGGTCCAGTCCCATAGGTCCACAATAACTTTTTCTCCGAATTGCAATAAGACCAAATTCATGTTAATGTTTTCTTGTATCCTAAAAAAACAGTCGAGGTTAGTCATTCATCATTGGTGAATTGAAATACGTCAGCCTTCCGTAGCGCCTTTACAAGGCGCCCGACTTGGGGGGCATCCCGCCCCCGGGCTGAAGCCCGGGGTTAAGCATGGTGAGGCGCCTACGGCGCAAAGTCTTTGGTGCGGACTGACCGTCCGCAATCCATGCAGATGGGACACGAGCCAGGCACGCACGATAGCTCGGACGAATCAGCAGAGTTTTCATAACGCATTGCGCTGCAAGCGCTTGACGATGCTTAACCCCAGACTTTAGATAATGTGTCAAAGTCAAGCCACTTTTGAAGAATTTTCTTGTTTTTTTTGTTGATAGTCCGGATCGTAGGGGACACCGGAATCCACAACC